>UQSX01000121.1 GCA_900543715.1 uncultured Blautia sp.
GGAAAAAAACAGACAAAAGTCTTGACATGAGAAAAATATGTGTTATAATTCTACCAAATTAGAACTTTAAACCGTTGAACAAGAGTAGTAGGTAAAAATATTTGTTTACAGAGAGTTCCGGGGGGTGAGATCGGAACAGCAAGAGTTTTTATTGAATGGACTTGTGAGGGCAGCTCGAAATTTCGGAAGAAAGAGTAGACGCTGACGGGTGTACCGATCCGTTATCAGCAGGGAGTGTATGTCAGTACATGTAAAGAGTGGCCAGGAGTCTTTTTGTTTTATCAATAGAAGAAAAGAACAACTGGCAATTTGGGTGGTACCGCAGGAGATGATTCCCCTGTCCCAATAGAAGCAGAGACGCTTCTGTTGGGACAGGGGTTTTTTAATGCATTAATATTTCCCTATGCATTCAAAACTCCCAAAGGAAGTCCTTTACCGACATACGAAGATATCATTTAAGGAGGAATGTAAATGCTGAAACCTGATTATGCAACAGCCGGGAAACTGGCAAAGAACTATTCTGTGATCCCTGTATGCCGGGAAATCCTGGGAGACAGTACCACCCCTATTGCAGTACTGAAAAGACTGGCGGCAAAAAGCAGCCGGTATTTCCTTCTGGAAAGTGTAGAAGGAGGAGAAAAGTGGGGCCGGTATTCCTTTCTGGGATGTGATCCAAAGCGGAGGATTTTCTGCCAGAAGGGAAAGGTAAAGATCCAGGGACAAGAAGGAGCATACGAAACAACTGAGAAGCCTCTGGAAGCAGTGAGAAAACTGATGAAAAAATATAAGGCGCCGGTACTACCGGATTATCCCCCTTTTACCGGAGGACTGGTGGGATATTTTTCCTACTCTGTCATTGGTCTGGCGGAACCGGTCCTCCATATAAAAAATGAGAAATTTCCGGATTTTGACCTTTTTCTTTTTGACAAGGTCATCACCTATGATCATTTGAAACAGCGGCTCCATTTTATGGTCAATATAAAAACCGATGATCTGGAAAAAAATTACCGGAAGGCAGAGGAGGAAATCGACAAGCTTCAGAAGCTTTTAGAAGAAGCTGAAGAAAAGCAGGAAGATTTAAGAGAGAGGATGGACTTCCAGTGCACCACGGGAAGGGAAGAATATTATGAAATGGTGGAGAAGACCAGAGAACATATCCGGAGAGGAGATATTTTCCAGGCAGTAATTTCCAGACAGTTTCAGAGTCCCATGAAAGGAAGTCTTCTGAATGCCTACAGGCTTCTTCGGACTTCCAATCCTTCTCCCTATATGGTGTATTTCCATACAGAAGATCTGGAGCTGATGAGCACCTCACCGGAGACTCTGGTAAAGCTTCACAATGGCAAGGTAACTACTTTTCCTGTGGCAGGAAGCAGACCCAGAGGTAAGAATGAGGAAGAAGACAAGGAACTGGAACAAGAACTCCTCGGGGACGAAAAAGAACTGTCCGAGCATAACATGCTGGTAGATCTTGGGAGAAACGACCTGGGAAAGATCTGCAGATTCGGAAGTGTGAAAGTGACAGAGTATATGGCGGTTCATAAGTATTCAAAGATTATGCATATCTGCTCTCAGGTAGAAGGTGTGATCCGGGAAGACAAAGATGCATTAGACGCTATCGAGGCGGTGCTTCCTGCAGGCACTTTGTCAGGAGCTCCTAAGATCCGGGCCTGCCAGATCATAGAGGAGCTGGAAAAAGAGGAACGGGGCATTTACGGAGGCGCCCTGGGATATCTGGACTTTACAGGAAATATGGATACCTGCATTGCCATCCGCATGGCGGTGAAAAAAGATCAAAAGGTTTATGTCCAGGCAGGAGGCGGTATCGTGGCAGACAGTATTCCGGAGAAAGAATACGAAGAATCCGCCAATAAAGCGGCGGCTGTGATCCAGGCCATCATTCAGGCAGAGGAGGAAGGAATATGATCTTAGTGATTGATAATTACGACAGCTTTACTTATAACCTGGTCCAATATCTGGGCACTATCCGGCCAGATATCCAGGTGGTCCGAAACGACCAGGTGACTCTGGAAGAAATCGAAAAATGGGATCCTTCCCATATCCTTCTTTCCCCGGGACCGGGCTATCCGGAGGAAGCCGGGATCTGCATAAATGTGGTGAAAAAATTTCAGGGAAAGATCCCTATACTGGGAATCTGTCTGGGACATCAGGCTATCTGCCAGGCCTATGGGGCGGTGATCGCCCCGGCAAAAGAACTGATGCACGGAAAGAAAAGTCTGGTAACCCTAAAACCGGACTGTTCCCTGTTTGCAGGATTGGGCGGGACTATAGAAGCAGCCAGGTATCATTCTCTGGCAGTAAAAAGAGATACCCTTCCGGATTGTCTGAAGATCACGGCTCAGACAGAAGACGGCGAGGTCATGGCGGTAGAGCATAAAGAATATCCTGTATATGGGCTTCAGTTTCATCCGGAATCGGTGCTGACGACAAAGGGAATGAAGATACTGGAAAATTTTGTAAAGATTGAGAGAAAGGAAAGAAAAGTTATGATAAAAGAAGCAATCCACACATTAATGGATGGAAAAGATCTGTCTTATGAGATGGCGAAAGGCGTTATGGAGGAGATGATGGACGGAACCGCTACTCAGGCTCAGATGGGAGCCTTTCTGGCGGCTCTGCGGATGCAGGGAGAGACCATTGATGAAATCACGGCTTTTGCTCAGGTTATGAGGGATAAAGGGATCAAGATCCAGCCTCAGAGAGAAGTTATCGATATTGTGGGTACAGGAGGCGATGAAGCTGGAACCTTTAACATCTCTACCACCTCTGCCTTTGTAGTGGCAGCAGGGGGAATTCCTGTGGCAAAGCATGGAAACCGGAGTGTTTCCAGCAAGAGCGGAGCAGCAGACGTGCTGGAAAAGCTAGGGGCCAATGTTTCCCTGGATCCGGAACAGAATGAAACTATTTTAAACCGTACAGGTATGTGCTTCCTTTTTGCTCCGGTATATCATTCTTCCATGAAATATGCAGCCCCGGTAAGACAGCAGATGGGTGTGCGGACAGTCTTTAACATTCTGGGGCCTCTTTCCAATCCGGCGGCAGCTACCATGCAGCTGTTAGGTGTCTATGACAAAAAGCTGGTAGAGCCTCTGGCAAAGGTCCTGGGAAATCTGGGTGTGACCAGAGGGGTGGCTGTATGCGGAGCAGACGGTCTGGATGAGATTACTCTTACCGGAGAGACTCTGGTGTGTGAGATCCGGTTTGGAAAAGTAAAAAGCTATACCATTTCCCCGGAACAGTTTGGTATGGAGCGGTGTGATCTTTCCTGTCTGGTAGGAGGGGATCCTCAGGAAAACGCCAGGATCACCAGAGACATCCTGGAAGGAAGAGAGCGGGGGCCCAAGCGGAACGTAGTACTTTTAAACGCCGGCATGAGCCTGTATCTGGGCATTGACGGCATTACTCTGGAGGAAGGGATAAAGATGGCGGGAGAGCTTATTGACAGTGGAAAAGCTGCTGAGAAACTGGAAGAGTTTATCAAAGCCACAAAGGAATACGAGGTATAGAAAATGATATTAGAAAAAATTGCAGCTTCCACCAGAAAGCGGGTGGAAGAAAGAAAAAAAGAAGTTCCTCTGGAAAAGATAAAAGCTCAGGCGGAAGCTATGGAGAAAAATACCGGCTATCCTTTCTGCCGGGCTTTGGCTCAGAAAGATATGTCCTTTATCTGTGAGGTGAAGAAAGCTTCTCCCTCCAAGGGAATTATTACAGAAAAATTCCTTATCTGGAAATTGCCAGAGAATATGAAAGGGCAGGAGCTTCTGCAATCTCCTGTCTTACAGAGCCTGAGTTTTTCCTGGGAAAGGACCAGTATCTGAAAGAAATTGCCGGAAAAGTTTCCATTCCGGTCCTGAGAAAAGATTTTGTAGTGGATGCTTATCAGATTTATGAAGCCAAGACTCTGGGAGCTTCCGCAGTGCTGCTGATCTGTTCCCTGTTAGGGGAAGAAACCTTGAAAGAATATCTGAAGATTGCCAGATTTCTGGGGATGACAGCCCTGACAGAAGCCCATGACGAAGAAGAAATCCGCCAGGCTCTCAGGGCAGGAGCAGATGTGATCGGGGTAAACAACCGCAACTTAAAAAATTTTACAGTAGATGTGGAAAACAGCCTGCGGCTTCGAAGATACATACCGGAAGGAATTCTTTTTGTGGCAGAAAGCGGCATTCACAGTCCTGAGGATATTTCCAGAATGAGAGAAGCCGGTGTGGACGCTGTGCTTATCGGAGAGGCTCTTATGAAAAGTGAGAACAAAAAGGAAATGCTGAACTGGCTGAAGAAAGGAGATACCGGTGACCAAGATTAAGATCTGCGGACTGAAGACAATAGAAGATATAGAGGCTTTGAACCGCTGGAAACCGGACTTTGCAGGCTTTGTCTTTGCTCCGGGAAAACGGCAGATCACATCTGGGCAGGCTGCAGAGCTTCGCAGGGCTCTTGACCCCAGGATCCAGGCGGTAGGAGTTTTTGTAAATACACCCCTTGAGGAAGCGGCCGCTTTGGCAGAGGCAGAAGTGATCCAGTATATACAGCTTCATGGAGATGAGGACGCCGCCTATATGGAGGCTCTCAGGAAACAGACAGATAAGCCTCTGATCAAAGCCGTGGCGGCCAGGAGCAGAGAAGAGATTCTGGAAGCTGAAAAACTTCCCTGTGAATATCTTCTCCTTGACGCTTACAAAAAAGGCAGCCCGGGAGGAAACGGGGAAACTTTTGACTGGAAGATCATCCCGCCACTTGAAAAACCCTGGTTTCTGGCAGGAGGCCTATCTCCGGAAAATGTGGAACAGGCCATAAAAATCTGCCGGCCTTTTGGAGTGGACATCAGCAGCGGGGTGGAGATACAGGGGAAAAAATCTCAACAGAGGATCAGAGAATTTATAGAAAGAGTGAGAGGATAAGGATATGGGAAAAGGAAGATATGGAATTTTTGGAGGACAGTATATACCGGAAACCCTGATGAATGCAGTGGAGGAACTGGAGGAGGCCTACGCCAGATACAGCCAGGATCCGGAATTTCAGGAAGAGCTGGCGGATCTGCTGAAAAACTATGCGGGAAGACCTTCCATGCTGTATTATGCAGAGAAAATGACCAGGGATCTTAAGGGAGCAAAGATCTATTTAAAAAGAGAAGATCTAAACCATACCGGCTCCCACAAGATTAATAATGTACTGGGACAGGCCCTTCTGGCAAAGAAAATGGGCAAGACCAGGATCATTGCGGAAACGGGGGCCGGCCAGCACGGAGTGGCAGCAGCCACAGCAGCGGCCCTTATGGATATGGAATGTGATATTTACATGGGAAAAGAGGACATGGACAGGCAGGCCTTAAATGTTTACCGCATGGAGCTGCTGGGGGCAAAGGTCCACGGAGTTTCCAGCGGAACAGGAACTTTAAAAGACGCAGTAAACGAAACTATGCGGGAGTGGACCAGAAGAATGGAAGATACCCTCTATGTACTGGGCTCTGTTATGGGTCCCCATCCTTTCCCTATGATGGTCCGGGATTTCCAGAAAGTGATCGGAAAAGAAATACGGGAACAGCTTATGGAGAAGGAAGGCCGCCTTCCTGATGCGGTCATCGCCTGTGTAGGAGGAGGCAGCAATGCCATGGGAGCTTTCTATGAATTTATTCCCGATGAAAAAGTCCGCCTTATTGGCTGTGAGGCCGGAGGTCTGGGCATTGATACAGAGAAACATGCGGCGACTTTAAGTCGTGGGACCACAGGGATTTTTCACGGAATGAAATCTGTTTTCTGCCAGGATGAATATGGACAGATCGCTCCGGTATATTCCATATCTGCAGGGCTGGATTATCCAGGCATTGGCCCGGAACATGCTCATCTGGCGAGAATCGGAAGAGCAGAGTATGTTCCTATAACTGACCGGGAAGCTGTGGAAGCCTTTGAGTATCTGTCCCGGACAGAAGGGATCATACCAGCCATAGAAAGCGCTCATGCTGTGGCCCATGCCAGAAAGCTGGCCCCTAAGATGGGGAAAGACCAGATCATAGTGGTAAACCTCTCTGGAAGAGGGGACAAAGATGTAGCGGCAATCGCAAGATACAGAGGAGTGGAGATTTATGAGTAAGATTTCAGAAGCATTTAAAGACACCAAAGCATTTATTCCATTTATTACAGGAGGAGATCCCTCACTGGAGATCACAGAACAGCTTTTATACGCCATGGAAGAGGCGGGAGCAGATATTATTGAGATCGGGATTCCTTTTTCAGATCCTATTGCAGAAGGACCTGTGATCCAGGCGGCAAATGAGCGGGCTCTGGCAGCAGGCTGTACTACAGACAAGCTTTTTAAGACAGTGAAGAAAGCAAGAAAGAAAGTGCAGGTTCCCATGGTTTTTCTTACCTATCTGAACTCTATCTATACTTACGGGAAAGAACGTTTTATGGAACGGTGCAGAGAATGCGGGATCCAGGGAGTGATCGTGCCGGATATGCCCTTTGAGGAGAAAGGGGAACTAAAGGAGGTTTGCAAAGAATATGGGATAGAGATTATTTCCCTGATCGCTCCTACTTCCAATGAAAGGATCGCGGCTATTGCAAAGGAAGCGGAAGGATATATCTACTGTGTATCTTCTCTGGGGGTTACAGGAGTGCGGGAACAGATTTCTACAGATATTAAAGGTATGGTGGATAAGGTCCGGCAGGTGACAGAGGTTCCCTGTGCAGTGGGATTCGGTATTTCTACACCGGAACAGGCACAGAAAATGGCGGCAGTTTCTGACGGGGTCATTGTTGGAAGCAGAATTGTGAAAATTGTGGAGGAATATGGAGAAAAGGCTGTTCCTTATGTAAAAGAATATGTTGGAAACATGAAAAAAGCGCTGAAAAAAAGCTGAGAAGATGTTAAATTATTATCATAGCCTATTGAAAAAAATCTTAAAAAAGAGTAAAATTAATACGCATGTTGGTTTTATTTATGCAGTGTTTTAAATGACCAAAATATTAAAAAACGGAGGGCTGATAAATGAGTAGTAC
>UQSX01000122.1 GCA_900543715.1 uncultured Blautia sp.
AAATTGTTTTCCCCGTACTGCCCCATCAGGGCCAGGTTGATCATTGTCAGCTCTTCATATCCGAACAGGTCTTTCAATATGATTCCCATAAGCAGTTCCACAGAGGCAGAAGAAGAAAGGCCGGATCCATTGGGAATATTTCCATACATCAGCATATCGAACCCGGTGTCTACAGGATATCCTTTTTCCTGAAAGGTCCAGACAATCCCCTTGGGATAATTGGTCCAGCCGGCGCTGTCCTTATATACCAGGTCATCCAGACTGGTTTCTATAACACCTGCCTTGCTGAAGTTCTCAGAGTAAAGGCGGATCTTCCTGTCCTCCCTTTTTCTGGCCACCCCGTAAGTTCCGATGGTCAGGGCGCAGGGAAACACATGGCCGCCGTTGTAATCTGTGTGTTCTCCGATAAGGTTTACTCTTCCCGGGGAGAAATAGAACCGGATATCCCCGCCCTCTCCAAAAAGTTCCTGAAACTTCTTTACTAATTGCTGCTGCATCTTTTCTACCTCCATGCTTTCGCTTGTTTAAAACATTTTTTATGTTTTATTTCATTTTTTATGTTTCTATCGCAATTATAGCACAGATCTTGGGTTTGTAAAGTCCTTTTTTAAAATTTTACTTTCATGACCAGATCCTGAGGATAATCGCCGAAGCAGCTGCCGAAAATATTGACGCCTCCAACATGATCTGCCTGTTCTTTGATTCCGATGACCACAGAAATATAGGGGCCTTCGGCCAGACAGTAATCCTGGATCTTAAAGGGAGCGCTCCTCTCTCCGTCCAGATAGGTTCCGGAGGCGTCCAGCCTCCAGGTCTTCAGATTGCCATACTGACTTTTCGTATCCTCCCACCAGTCGGGATTCAGTTTTCCCCGCCGTCCGCCAAAGTCTGAAGGGCAATACCAGGTCCCTGCCTCTTTTCCATTGATCCACAGAGTGATATCTGAAGGATAATCCAGATTATAGTCCGGCGCCTCAGAACACAGTTCTGCAGAAAACTCCAGGACTCTGGCCGGTTCTTCCTGGAGGACCGCATTGGGAAAACGGTATTCCAGATACCCGGAAGAAAACCAGATCAGCTTTGCAGTAGTCCTTTTCGGGTCGTAAAAACACCGGGGCTCATCCTCCCCGTCAATGTATCCCTCTTCATTTACCATTCCACAGGTAGGCGTGATCTTATAATCCACATAGTTTCCAACCGGCATGGATATGATCTCCTCTTTCTTTTCTTCTGACTGCCGCTGGAAATCCAGAATCACCTTCCCCTCCTGTGGAATGCACATCTTCATAGAGCCTCTGGCTGCCGGTTTCAGTTCTGTACGGATCAGCCCGGCCTCCTCCAGAACACGGATATTCAAGGCCGCCGAAGAAGCTGGGATCTCCAGCAGCTCTGCGATTTCATTTACGCACAGAGGCCCGTTCCCCAGCAAATGAAGGATCCTGATACGCGTTTCAGAAGAGAGCGCCTTGCCAAGGGCTGCCAGTTCCTTCTCATTTGTTAAATTCAATTCTCTGTCCATTTATACTATCTCCGCTGTTTTAAAACAAATATTTTATTCTATTTTACTCTTCCCGGTTCTTCTTTGTCAATGAAAAAGGAGCCAAGGCAGCTCCTTATTTCAAAGATTTCTGCCTGGCTCTTCTTCTATCTGAATTTGTTAGTCAATATTCTGCTGATATAATTGATTTAAAATGTCTGACAAACTGTCATTTTCAAAAAGGCTCAGGGAAGTCTGCTCTTTCTCCTGGTCTTTCCATCGGATCACTACACTGACATCATAGTTTACAGGGCTTCCCACTGTGAACCTGCTCTCTGCGTAGGTAAGCTGTTTCAATATCGTTTCTATATCATCTTTATCCTGGAAGCTTTTTTCCTGATAAATGTCTACGCCATCTTCATTAACATATCTGCTAAGGTCTATAGCTTCCACCTCTTCTGCTGAAATCTCTGCAGGCATGGGGTTCCCCATATCTTCCAGAAGTTCTCTGGTCTTTTCAAAGCTTTCGTATACCGGAAGATAGTAAGTATATATATAGTCGTCATACAGGTAATAGCCCTGATCCCCCTCAGCATTTTCCTGAAGTTCCATATATCCGACCACCTTTTCTTCCCGGCTCTGGGCAAAAGTAAGATTCTCCAGCTCTCCTTTATAGGTTTTCATAAAAATATCTGCCGAATTTTTGGAAAGGTTCAGAGGTTTTCCTGCTTCTGAAAAACTATAGGTATCAATTCCCTCAATGTCCGCCGGATCTATATAGCTGGTAGGAAGGACTGTTTCCCTGTATTCCCAGTTGTCATAAATTTCTTCCACATTTTCTACCAGTTCTTCCGTCTCCGGCAGATAATACAGCCGATAGACATCCTGGCCGGATTTCAGATGATATCCGATATAGATGGATACTTGAGTCTGCTGGGCTCCACCGGCTTCCGCCGAAGTGTCCTGCTGGTCATATGCGCCATTCTCTTCATAATATTCGACTCCCTTTTGGGCCAGTCTATAGATATCATGAAAGTCTTCCACTCTGTTTTCTTTCAGGAAAACAGACAGACTGGCGGCCCCTGTGCCTTCCGGATAACCAAGCTGACCGTTAATGCTGTTAAAATATACAGACATAGAAGCAATCTTTTCCTCTCCCGGCAGATAGCGGTCCACACCGGTAATATCCATCTGATAACCACCCAGGATCAGGACCAGACCCGCCAGGATCACACCTGTTGAAATCCTGGGTTTTAAAGCTGTCCGGATATCCATGGTACAGAGAAAATCATAAACTGCGGAAAAGACCAGGGTAAGTACCAGGGCAGCGGCTGCCATCCAGAAAAATCCTTCATACATCTGACTGCCGAAAAACAGTGCCACTAAAAGCACCAGAGGCGGGAGACCGCAGACCTTGATAACAGGCTCCAGTTTTTTAAAGGCAATGGTCCTGTGAAAGCTCTCAGAAGGACGCAGCCGATAAACCAGAACATCTGCCAGGATCAGCACTGCGGCAAGAAGGATCCCATAGAGAAGGTACTGGGTCACCGTCTCTCCTCTGCCATACAGGCTGCCGGCTTGGATGTAAGCAGTCACTGGACTGAAAAACTCTCCTATACCGCTTTCCATCTCCGGTACCAGAGTGTCAAAAAAATGATAGTTCAGTCGGGTGTAGGTCAAATAGAGAACTGGACCATAGGCTACTAAAGCGATAAATCCAAGGATTCCTGCAAAAAGATTCCCGGTAAGCAAAACCGCCAGTACTCCGGCTCCATATACAGCCAGGAAATATACCACTGCAAACAGGATCTGAATTCTCGCTGCCTCAAGAGCAGACAGATCTATCGCTCCATAAACGCCTCCTATGCCAAAGGAAATCAGCAGGTTCAGCAGACAGGGGATCAAAAAAATGAGGAATCCGCTGATAAACTGTACGGCAAAAAGCTTTTCTCTTTTCAGAGGAAGGCTGTGATAAAAGTCTGTTTTTTCCTGAGAGTACAGATAAAGAAATCCGGCGAAAGCCGCCAAAGCTGCACAGACAACCACCAGAGCAATGGTCATGGAGTCATTCAGACTGATATTGCTGCGAAAGGTCCACCGCAGATATTCTTCCATGGTAAATCCACTGGGATAGGGAGCAGCGGTATGTCTTGCTGCATCCAGGGACACCAGCAGCCGGACCGGACCAACCGCAAAAAAACCAAGGAAGAACAAAATGATCAGCCAGAGATTTCTCCGCAGATTTCCCGTTATACTTTTAAGCAAATAATTTCTTGATGTCATATCCTGCCACCTCCGTTTCACTGATAAAAATCTCCTCCAGGGTCAGAGGCAGCGCCTCTGCAAAAAGCGGATGCTTTTCCTGTATTTTTTTCATAATCTCCTCCTGCTCTCCCCGTACTACCATAGTCAGCAGAGAAAGCCTTTTCTCATACTGGAGTACCTGCAGTTCTTTCAGCAGGATCTCCTCTTCTTTCGGATCCGGGATTACGCACTGGACCTTGTGCATATTCTCCTTCATCTCTTCCACATCTTTTGAAAGAAGTACACCGCCTTTGTGAAGAAGTCCAACATGATCACAGATATCCTCCAGTTCCCTGAGATTATGGGAAGCAATAATAGGCGTAAATGTTCTGTTTGCCACCTCATAAGCCAGCAGGCTTTTTGCGGCCTGACGCATCACCGGATCCAGTCCGTCAAAAGTCTCATCGCAGAAAAGATACTTGGTTCCCGCACAAATCCCCAGGACCAGGGCGGCCTGACGTTTCATTCCCTTTGAGAAGGTACTGATCTTCCTCTTGGGATCCAGGCCGATCTTGCCAAGAAGCCTTGACAGCCGCTTCCTGTCATACCGGGGATAATAGACAGAATAAAACTCTGCCATATCCTCTATTGTAGCGTTCTGAAAAAAATGGGCCGTATCCGGGAGGAAAAAGATTTCTCCCTTGATCCTGGGATTTTCATAGACTGTCTCTTTGTCTACTGTAATTTTTCCACTGTCCGGCTTCAACACCCCTGAAAGCATCCGCAAAAACGTACTCTTTCCTGCACCGTTTGTCCCAGCCAGTCCAAAGATACTGTTATCTTCTATGCTGAGAGAAATCCGGTCCACCGCTTGGATAGAACCGAATTTCTTACAAAGTTTTTCCGTTTTTATCATAATTCATCCTCCTCATAAAATTCAGCCGCTTTCGAAAGGCATGTCTCCTTTTCAATTCCCAGTTCTTTTCCTTCTTTTATGATTTCCTTAAGCTTTCCAAAATAGAGCTTTTCCTTCTGCTTTTTTAAGGCCTGGTCTCCTGACACAAAATTTCCCCGGCCCTTGACAGGATAGATATACCCTTGCTGTTCCAAAATGGCGTAGGCTTTCTGAATCGTATTAGGATTGATGGAAAGCTCCCCGGCAAGGCTCCTGACAGAAGGCATCTGGGAATCAGCTTTAAGGATTCCCTTAATGATCAGCATCTGAAATCTTTCCACGATCTGCTCATAAATCGGCTTCCGATTCTGATAATCAATTACGATCAAATCGGTTCCTCCTTTCTGTCAAATCTGGTACACCGGCAGATATTTCGTTAGAAATATACCAGCCCGCTCACCTGCATGTTGTGTATTTAGTGTACTATGTGTCTTAGTACACTTGTAGTATAAAAAATCCGGACCTCTTTGTCAACAAGAAATCCGGATTGTAATACTTATTTAACGCTTTCTTTTAAAAATCCCTGGTGATATTTATCCCATCCCCTTCTTAGCGAAACCACATTTCCTTCCCCGTCCAGGAAGCAATGGCTGCTTTTTCCAAGGCAGCGCACCTCCCCGGTTTCCTTGTCCCGGACCGTATAGGCTAGTTCCAGCTTAATACTGTTATATTTTGTAATTTCTGTTTCTATTTCCACAGTATCTCCAAAGTGGGTCATGGTCTTGTATTCACAGCTCACAGAAAGTACCGGACTGATCAGTCCATCTTTCTCCATCTGTGCATAGGAAAAACCGCAGTGATCCATGAAGTCGATCCTGGCCTCCTCAAACCAGCGGATATAATTAGAGTGGTGGATGATTCCCATCTGGTCTGTCTCATAATACTGGGTTTTATGTTCATATTTCATCATCTGGCTCCTCTTACACTCCTGCTGCTTCCAGCTCTTTTTTATTCTTCATGGCTCCCCACAGGTATAAGCCGTGGATCACAAAAGGAAACAGCATAGTCAGGGCAACACCGCTTCCCATAAAAACGATCTGGATAATATCGGAAAGGATCACAAAAACAAACAGTCCATATCCACAGTAAATGGGAAACTTCTGTTTTCCCGGAATCGAACTGAATATCATGCCCACAGCTCCCGCCAGTGTCATGATCAGGCCTACTATGGAAGTAATGGCCACTGAAGCTCCCAGCAGGCCTGCCGTATATTCCAGCCCGCTTTCCGCGAAAGAAGCCATAACTCCGTCCAGATCTATGATCAGTACATAAGCAGACATCAGCCCTGTCATCAGGTTATAGGCGCCTATGACCAGCTCGATCATAGCCACCCATTTCAGCAAAGGTGTTTTTCTGGTTCTCATAGTCTGTTCTCCTGTCTCCTTATGCCCTTAAATCTGGGTTTCCACAAAAATATCATAGATAGCCCGGATCGCAGGCTCAAAATCCTCGTCTTTTACCCCTACGATCACGTTCAGCTCACTGGATCCCTGATCGATCATCTTCACATTTACATTAGCGTGGGCCAGAGCTGCAAAAATCCTGGCTGCAGTCCCTCTGTTGGAACGCATTCCTCTTCCTACCACAGCGATCAGAGACAGATCGGTCTCCAGCTCCATGTAATCCGGATTTACGATCCTGTGGATACCTGCGATCACCTGCTGCTCCTTCTGGGCAAATTCATCCTGATGGATAAAAATGGTCATTGTATCAATCCCGGAAGGAATATGCTCAAAAGCAATTCCCTGCTCTTCCAGTACCTGAAGGACTTTTCTGCCAAATCCGATCTCAGAGTTCATCATGGACTTTTCAATGTACAGAGAGCAGAAACCTTTCTTTCCGGCAATACCGGTGATAGTGTAAGGAGGTTTTTTACAAGTGTCCTCCACGATCATGGTTCCCGGATCTTCCGGAGCATTTGTATTCCGGATATTGATAGGAATACCTGCCTTACGCACAGGAAAGATCGCGTCTTCATGGAGAACTGTAGCCCCCATATAAGACAGTTCTCTCAGTTCTCTGTAAGTAATGGTGTCAATGGGCTTGGGGTTTGGAATGATCCTGGGATCTGTTACCAGAAAACCGGATACATCCGTCCAGTTCTCATAGAGATCTGCGCCTACCGCAAGTGCGACAAGAGAGCCGCTGACATCAGATCCTCCTCTTGAAAACGTCACGACCGTCCCATCCTCCCTGGCACCGTAGAATCCCGGGATGACCGCGCGTTCGATCTGTGAGAGACGCCCGGACAGGAGTTCGTTCGTCACCTCATCGTTGAATGATCCGTCGTCATTAAATCTTACGACCTCCGCTGCATCGACAAACTC
>UQSX01000123.1 GCA_900543715.1 uncultured Blautia sp.
TCTTAAAGGAGAAGTTACAATAATGTCAATATCTTCAGGCAGGATAGAAGCCAATTCTTCTGCTTGTTCTATGCCCTTTTCTGTCAGCTCTACATCAGTAATTCCACACACTTTATTTTGTGCATTCCATACAGTTTGACCGTGACGTGCAACATATAACTTCATAGTTTCAAACTTACCTCCTCAACAACTTCCAATCTAGCCATATCTCAATTATACCAAATAAGGATGCTCCATACTACACTTTTGAAAAAAATCACAGTCAATAAATAGCGGGCTTACGTTGCCGTGGCAGAACATCTGGTGGACGATGTGGAAACAGCTATTTTAGAAAGATCAGTGCCCCGGTCTTCTCATTTAATGAGACAGACCGAGGCACTTGTCTATGAAAGCATTTTTTCATGAAATCATTCTTGGTTCTTTACAAGCCCAATAAATCCAGCTCCCTCCGGATTATCTGCGATTAAAGCAGCTTCGCTGCGCAGTACACGCCAGGATATTGCCAGATCTGCCCCTGGCAGCATCAGGTTTACAAGTGCTGTCAGCACCGATATTGTACCAGGGCAGAGAAACAGGAACAAAAAGCTACCGCCACCCAGGATAAAGAAAGGAAGAAGCGTACCTATAAGATAAGCTTTCGTTGAAAGAATTGTCCGGCAGGCGCACATGGGGATACCGCTGCGAAGGAAAAACGTCACGTCACCTTTATGCAGCCGTCCTGCCAATTTCCATCCAAAACCATGCAGGGCTTCGTGTAACGGTACACTGACTATAATAACAGCCAGCAGAATCAGACCGGTGCGATCCAGCAGCACCGCCCGGTGAAGCAAGAGCATCCGATAGATTCCCCCGGCCAGAAGTACAAAGGGCAGGGAAAACAGAATACCCCACAGGTAGGTCTGGGATGTGGTAAGGGTGTGCCGCTTCGCCTGCCAGCCCTGGGCAGTGAGAGATTCCAGAGTCATGCAATCTCCTCCCTCCTCCCGAGCAGAGCTTTCAGTGCTTCCAGGGTAGCGTCCAGATTGGATCGATGCCAGTTAGCAACTTTCAAAGCACCGGAACCCATGATACCTGAGCCGAGCCCGCTCATACCTACAGACAGCGTACCAGAGTGACGCCACTCGCTCAGTTCTTTCTGCTGAGCGGACAGAGCAATCATGCCCTCATCCGTGTCCAGCTCGATACGCCAGTTGAGCATATCTTCTTTTACCTCTACCTTGCGAATAGTATTATAGGGGATCTCCAGTGCCACATCCTTTTTCAGCATGAAGGACATCCTCCCGAAAGGAAGCAATACCAAAGAATCCTGGCACATTTGCAGAGCAAAAAACTCATTGGAAAAGAACTTGACAACCCGCTCGCTCATGTTGGCGGGGGCGTAGGTAACAATAATGGCGCGGTCAGGGATGGGTGTGAACCCGGCTTCCTTTACAAACTCAGTAACATATTTTTCAGCAGGCATAGTAGATATCTCCTTTCGATTTTTCGCATGTTTTCTTTCGATGGTCTAAGTATAGCAGACAAACAGAAACTGTGACCGTTTCTTTCGCCAATGGTTTGATACGTTTCGCCAAATGCAAGAGGCTGTCGCATTAATCAAAATCGAGAATATTTATACATTTTATTGCTCAGCCTGCACCGCTTTGAGCCTATGGTCTCAAAGCTATGCTCGACAAATTCGCATAAAATGTATAAATATTCCTGACATATGTTTAATGCGACAGCCCTTGTTAATCTGTCCGACGATATTCATTTTTCGCCTTGCGGGAGAGGAGGCAGATCTCCCCGTTGTCCATCTCTACCGTCTGCTCCTTTAAGTGTACCGCTCGGATGCGGGAACGGTTGACTAGGAAACTCCGATGACAGCGCCAGAATCCCTCCCCCAGTTGCTGTGCGAGGTGCTCCAGACTACTGTTGAACTCCAGCAGTTCATTGTCCAGGTGCATCTGCAGTGTATGACGCAGCCCTACCGCCTCCAAATAAAGGATGCTGTCCATAGGAATGTGCCGCACGGTATCCAGGATCTTTACCGTACAATAACTGCCCTGACCAGGGCGCTGAGCCTCCATCCGCTCCCGGATACTCTCAAGACAGCTCTGTACCCGTCCGGTCATAGCGGTGTGGTCGCCTTTAACGATATAATCCAGAGCCTCCAGCCGCAGGCGGAATGTCTCAAAGGCAAGATCATTGTGGGCTGTAATAAACACAATGAATCCTCTGGGATCGTACTGCCGCAGCTTTTGGGCCAGCTCCAGTCCGCTCATTTTGCCGGGAAAGTCAATATCCAGAAAATAGATAGCCGGAACGGAATCCTGCTTTTGCACCTCCAGCAGTTTCTCCGGGTCTTCCAGGGCCCGTACCGGCCCCATGTCGCTGTCCAGAATTAAGATCTGATTTCTGACGATCTGCTCCAGACTTTTTCGGATAGGCAGCTCGTCATCACATATGTAAACTGGTATCATATAAATCACCTCCTGAACAGTTAGACCGCCGGAATATGCAGCTCCTGAATGAACATCCCGTCCTTCAGGTAAGTGCGGGTGGCACATCCCCGACACCGGGCAACAATGCGCCGGTAACTGGTCAACCCTGTGCCGTGACCGGAGCCTTTGGTGGTATATCCCTTCTTGGTCAGGGAAGAAAGATCCGGCGCTTTTTCATAATTATTTGCCACCGCCAGATACAGTTCTTTCTCCTCCTGGAGCAGTACCACTCGTACTTGACCTTCCTCTTTGGGAACAGCCTCTATGGCGTTATCTAATAGGATGCCCAGGGCTCGGAGCAGATCGTCTGTATCCATACCCAGCCGGCTGTCTATTGGTTTCAAAGCCTCTAATACACCCTTGATCCGCATCTGCCGCATCTTTGCCAGTTTAGTAGCCAGAAGACTTCTTAAGGGATAAAGTTGAATGTTGTTGAGTCCATCCATCTGCGCAATCTCGTTGCCCAGCTTTTCGTCAAAATAACTGCTGGTACGTTTCATGAAGTCCTGGATGCCCGCCAAATCTCCTTCTTGCGCCTGGAGGGTCAAACCGGAAAACAGATTAGTAAAATCATGGCGAAAGGCCCTGATCTCCTGTTGGAGTTCTTCCAGCAGAACCATATGGGCCTGTTGCTGCAAGATTGTTTCCTCCTGTGCTTTGATACGGTCCTGTCCGGCAGCATACATGGCGGCGAACTGGAGCAGGAACACCCCCACTACGATAAGTGCAAAGAAGAAAGTTGCATAACTGGCGTCCGGGGTCAGATTGGGGAACAAAAGCTGCTGTAAAGGCATAATGAGCATGAGAACAAGACAAACCACTAGGGTCAGAATACCTCTGGCTCGGCTACGGAACATGGCAGTGAAATATCGGTAGAACTCGGACCGTTTCAGAATGGCTGCCACCAGCAAGGCGATCCCAACGGTCAGCATATAAGGCAAATCCAGACGTACGAAAACCAGGAAGTGCTGACGGTCAAACAGCGGTGAATATTCCTCCACAACATACACCATAGTGTTGTTGGCGGTGTTGACGACAAAAGTACACAAGATGGCTGCCGTAAAGGTGTGCTGCAGCGGGATACGGTGGAGTTTGGTCATCATAGCTCCCAAAACTAAGGCCATCAGCAGATAGCAGGCGGTATCAAAGACTGCGGAAGGAATGTTCTCCTGCCCGGTTACCACGGTATATAAAAGGTACAGAAACATTGCCGACCATTGGAACACCTCCCCGCAAATAAAAAAGATGCCCAGAGACTTCCAGTGAATCTTGCGGCCCAGGATACCTGCGGTCAGGATATACAAAGCCAGGGCCATCAGAGCCATAATAAAGGCGACGGAGCCAAGACGATATGCTAAACTCATGGAATTAACCCTCTCTTAAAAAATAAGTATATGAACTGTTCTGTTTTCCCGATTGCTGCCAAATAGTCATTCTTGTAATAAAAGCAGTCTTTCGGGAAATCGAACCAAACAGTCAGTCTAAATAAGTATATCAAATCTTACATTCAATGAAAAGAGAAAATATAAAACCAATCCCCGACACCATATACGGTATGAAGTTGCCGGAACTGCTATGGATACTGGTGCTTTCCAATTGCTCTACACCAAGCAATAGTCGGACGCTCTTCATCAACTCCACTTCCAGTTCCTGGTTCTAAAACTATACCTTATTAATTAAAAACAGTAGAAAGCAAGTCCTAAAAGTAGTATTATTAATTTACCACAGCAAAAATGTACCTCCATGTAAAGCAGTGTTTTGATTACTAGTAATTTTAATTCTAACCTAAAGAATTTAGAGGAGGATATAAATAAATGATATAACAATACGACAAGAAACACATAAAGATTATAAAGAGATAATTTCATTAATTTTACGTTCTTTTAGTGAAGGAACTGATTACTCGGATGGAACAGATATTATTGCTCTGGTAGAAGAAATACGAGACATGGATTACATATTGATGATAGAGGAGAAAAAAATATCGTTATGCTTGCACCCGTGGCCGTTCATGCCGACTACTTTCATCAGGGAATTGGTTCTGCAATGATTACCAAAGGCATTGAAAAAGTTAGAAATGCAGGATATAAAGGGATATATTGTTTATGATATGTATTTCAATGCCTGAAACAAATATAGAAGGAGCTATTTGGAAATGGAATATGGACTTTTAATCGTAATAATCATTATCTGTACAGTAGAGTATATCGAAATTGCAAGGTTAAAATCCCAGGTAAAAAACCAACAACATCAAATTGATAAGATATGTAACGCAACTACAAATGAACAAATATCAGCAAATTATATTTCAGATGAATTGAAACAAGATGTAACTGAATTAAAACGGGCGGGAAAAGATACCGAAGCAGTTAAACTATTAAGAAATGCCACATCAATGAGTTTATTAGAGGCTAAAGAATACTTTGACAAATTATAAATAACCGTTCGTACAATGGGATTCCTGCCAGCAGCCATACTCTGCCAAGAGCCCTGGAAAAGCTGGCAGGGCTTTGCCGGGGAGCCGGATAATGCAAATCCCACAGCAATGCTATTAAATTCCACATCCTTATATCCTCTCCTCTGGTATATCTTTTTTGCCGGCAATGAGGCGTCCAGCACAATTTTAGAATACTGTGTAGAAATTGCTTGTTCTGCGAAATCAAGCATTTCTGTGCCATATCCCATTCCCTGATAAGAAGGGAGCACAAAAAGCCTGGATATTTCATTTTTCTTTATAGTAACTGTACCAACAGCGTTCCGGGATCCGTCAAGGCAAAGAAAAACACGATTTCTTTCAATATCTTTCATAATGTTATCTTCACTATGATGTGCAAGAAAAAAATCTACCGCTCCTTTCGGATAGTAATTCCTCCAAATATGGGCCTGCTTCATTCTTTTCTCTTCCGGATCTGTGCGATCATATTTTTTACCTCCGTATCCGGCATACTTTCCGCAAGTCCTATCTGATATGTTTTTTCATTAGTTGTGATTTCCAGAAAGCTGCGCCTGAAATAATAACCGCCTTGCGTTTTTTTCTTCCTGCAAATCTCAGACTGTCCGGCAGCTCAGAATCTGCTCTTTGCAAACTTTCCGGATCTATTCTGTTGTCCTGTATTGCAATCTGTAAAATAATCCCTATAAGAATACATATTCCTGCAAGCAACAGGAAGGCAATGTCAGTATCCGAATGATACTTTATGGAAAGAATCCCGATCAACCCTGCCAGAATGATCATTATAAAGATAACAGCCAGACACATATATCTGATCATCAGGAAGTCCTTCATGATTCTATGTATATTTTTGTATTTTCTAATTTCTTTTATTTTCATAACCCGCATTCGACCTCAGGCGGATAAGATAAAGTCTTTTTATTTTATGTTCAAAAATCTGCCCGCCAATTTGTATACCTGACAATAATTTACTCGCTGTCCTCCTGCTCATTGGAAAAAAGCCTTTTCAGCAAATATTCTCTGTTATTGATAAACATTTCTGTTACCTGATAGCTTTCTGTTGCTTCATATTGGATTTTTTCTATCCTGCCCCTGTCAAAAGACAGGATCTCTGCCCCAGGATATCCCAAAAGTATAGGAGAATGGCTGGCAATCACAAACTGGGCGCCTATTTCCACTGCTTTTTTTATTTCAAGCAAAAGAGTCAGCTGTCTCTGAGGGGAAAGGGCCGCCTCGGGCTCGTCCAGAATATAGAGTCCCGGTGAAGACAGTCTGCTCTGCATAAGGGCCAGAAAACTTTCTCCGTGAGACCTTTCATGAAAGTTCATAGAAGGATGGGAAATATCTGCATATTCCATCTCTTTTGTCGCCACATTGTAAAAGCTTTCTGCCCTCAGGAAGTAGCCCCATTTTTTCTGCCTGATCCCTCGGACAAGAGTGATGGCTTCCCAAAGTTCCGAATGGGTATCATAGGTAGAAAAGGAATAATTTCTGCTTCCTCCTTCCGGATTAAATCCATAGGCCACAGCAATCCCTTCCAGCAGAGTGGATTTTCCTGTGCCGTTTTCCCCTGCAAAATAAGTCACCGGACTTCTGAATGGAATCTCCTCCACATCTTTCAGAGCCGGAATACGATTTAAATAACGGTTTGCTGGAACCCGGTTCCAGTCAATACATACCTTTTTAACAAACAGCGGATACATACGTGTCTGTTTCCTCCCTTATCGTACTGTAATCCACATTATGATTTACAGCAATTTTCTCCATTCTCCTATAAGGCGATCCAGTATCTCTGTTTGATACTACCTTCTTCCAGGACTTCATTCTCTAAGATACCGCCGTTCCTGATAATGGATTTTGCCGAGCCGA
>UQSX01000124.1 GCA_900543715.1 uncultured Blautia sp.
CAAGGATATGGTCTATGCCATGAATGCAGCTATTGACGAGAATCTGTGTATCCCCACCGAAATGATCCCACGCTGTCCCAAATGCGGCGCTCAGATGGAGCCCTGGGTGCGGGGATACACCTTCCTGGAAGGTGCAAAGTATAGAGACGAATATCGGAAGATCAACGAATTTCTGAAAAAGAACAAAGAGAAGAAGATCCTTTTCCTGGAGCTGGGCGTAGGACGAATGACCCCTATGTTTATCCAGGAACCTTTCTGGAATCTCACGTACTCCCTGCCTAAGGCGTTTTACATTACCATTAACCCAAAGGACGCCCTTCTTCCCAGGGAAATAGAACAGAAGGGGCTGGCCATCAAAGAAGACATTGCCTTGGTGCTACAGGATGCAGTGAGAGTAAAGAAAGGGGAAAACCAGGCGCATGGAGAAGCATAGCCACAAGGACATAGAATCCCTTGCCCGTCTGATCACAGCTGCTGATGCAGTGGTAGTAGGGGCAGGTTCCGGACTGTCCAGTGCCGCAGGATTTAACCATTACCACTGGACTCCTGCCCTGGAAACATATCTGGAAGAATTCAAAGATTACTACCGTTTTACCTCTCCTTTTGCCGGATTCTATTACTGCTATTCTTCCCCGGAACAGCAATGGGCCTACTACACAAAATATATTTACAGTATGTGGCATCTGCCTACAGGTCAGCCATATCTGGATCTTAAGGCTGTGCTTGCCGGAAAAGATTATTTTGTACTGACCACAAATGTAGATATGCAGTGTGAGAGGGTCTTTCCCGGAGAACGAGTGTGCAGTTATCAGGGAAACATGGGATATCTTCAGTGCGCCCAGCCCTGCCATGACCAGCTGTATGAAAACCGGGAACTTATAGAAATCATGAACCAGTCCTTACGGAAAACGGTGCTGCCGCCGGAGATGGTTCCTCGATGCCCGGAATGCGGGAGAATCATGGTCCCCTGGGTAAGGGACGATACCTTTCTGGAGGGCAAGGATTGGAGATCCGGAACAGAACGTTATGAAAAATTCCTCACCCGCTATCTGTTAGAGCAGCCGGAAAAGAAAGTTCTTCTCCTAGAACTTGGCGTAGGAGAGATGACGCCGGGGGTGATCAAACTGCCTTTCTGGGACATGACAGCCCGTAACAGTCAGGTCTTTTATGCCTGTCTGAACCAGGAAACCTCTTCTGCTCCGGAACATTTAAAAGGGAGAAGTCTTTACCTGCAAGGCAATCTGGCAGATATATTAAAAGAACTTCGGGTACAATTGGGAAAGGAGAATTAACATTATGGAAGAAAAATTCAGAAATATTTATAAAGCGATCCAGGGAGCAGACGCTCTTCTCATCGGCGCCAGTAACGGATTGTCTATTTCAGAAGGGTACAATATTTTTGCAGATGATCACTGGTTTCAGAAAAATTTCGGGGATTTCCGCAGCAGATACGGGATCAGAAACATACTGCAGGGCATGTTCTTTCAGTATCCCACAGAAGAATCCAAATGGGCATTTTTCAGCAGGCTGATCAGCCGGAAATGCTATCTGGAACAGCCCGGTCCTGTAATGGAGGATCTGTATCGTCTGGTCGGTTCCAAAGATTATTATATTGTAACCTCCAATGGCGAGGATCATTTCGTACCTGCAGGATTTGACAGGGATAAGGTCTTTGAGATGGAAGGCCGTCTCACCCAGTCCCGGTGCCAGAATGGATGCGGAGCAACTCCTTACGAAAACCGAAATGAAATTCTCAAAATGACGGAAGCTGAAAAAGACGGACAGATCCCCTCAGAACGGATCCCCCGCTGTTCCTGCTGTGGGGGGCCGGTTACGGTCAATATGGCAGACAGCAATGCATTCTTTCAGACAGAACAGTTTCAAAATAAAATGCAAGATTATCAGGATTTTATTAAGAAATATCATGGAAAAAAACTGGTAATCCTGGAATTAGGCGTGGGATGGCGAAATCGTATGATCAAAGAGCCTTTCATGAACCTTGCCGCTTCTGAGCCTGAAGCAGTCTATATCACCTTCAATAAAGGAGAGGTATATATTCCTTCAGAAATTGCCAGAAAGTCGATCGGAGTAGACGGAGATATTGGAGAGGCGCTGAAAAAAATCTGCCTGGCAGGCGAAAGCGTATACGAACATTTATATATTTCCGTTTGGGTAATTAGTTCTTCCGAACGGATAATTCAGATGAAAATTTTTGTATTATAGTATAAAGCAGACGCTGCTGTATAAGTTGATTTTACAGGAGGAGCTATATGAAACAGGAAGGGACAAAAGATATCGAAGGACAATTGTGGGGCATCCCCAATGGCAGCATTTCTATTATCCGGCATTCTAAAGCAGAAGGAGAATGTACCCTGTTGACGGAACAGTTTCAGGGCAAGACCATTGGAAAGGGAAGGATCGAGGCATTTCCTCTCTTTTCCGGCGTTGAGGCTTCTTATAATACTTTTCTGGCTTCGGAAGTTACATTCCGCCATGAGGCTTCTGAGAAAGTCGTGGAGATCTATTACTGCAGAAAGGGACGGATTGGCTGGAATATGCGCCATGGAATGTCTGTCTATCTTGGAGCCGGAGATATGACCGTTCATAGTACGGCATGCTGTGCTGATTCTGCTATGATGTTTCCTCTGGAATATTCGGAGGGCCTTTCTGTTTCGGCAGATCTTTCCCTGCTGGAAAGAGATTGCCCGGAAATTTTAAAGGACGCCGGTCTTGATCTGGCAAGTTTCCGGAAAAAATTTTGTGGAGAAAAGCCTGTTTCCATCCCGGCTAGTCCGGAATTGGAAAATATTTTTGCTCCCCTGTTTTTGGCAAAAGACAAACTGCGTTTTCCTTATCTGAAACTTAAAATACAAGAGCTGTTTTTGTATCTGGACAGTCTTCAGATCAAGGGAAAGGAATTAAGCCAGTACGCTTCACAGCAGACAGAGGTGATCAAAGAAATCCACACTTTGCTGACAGATCATCCGGAAAAACGGTATACCATCGAGGAACTTTCCCGCCGCTATCTGATAAATACTTCCACGTTAAAAGAGGTCTTTCGAAGAGTTTACGGTCAGCCTATTGCTTCCTATATGAAGGAATACCGGGTTCATGAAGGAATGAAACTTTTAAGAGAAACCGATGAGCCGGTCAGCGTAATAGCCAGCAAAATGGGATATGAAACTCCGGGAAAATTTACCAATGCATTTAAGGATATTTCACATATGCTGCCAAGAGAGTATAGAAAAATGTACAGAATATAAAAACAGATCTGAACACAAAGGAGGATGGAAACAATGAAATTTGTAATTGTTGGAGGAGTTACCGGCGGAGCAGGTACAGCAGCCCGTTTAAGAAGGCTGGATGAGAATGCAGAGATTATTATGTTCGAAAAAGGACCTTATGTATCCTATTCGAACTGCAGCATCCCCTACCGCTTAAGCGAGACTGTAGATCAGACAGAAAAATTAATTTTAAATACCCCGGAATCATTTTTAGGTATTTATAATATCCAGGTGCGGGTATCAAGCGAAGTGGTTGCCATTGACCCTGCAGGGAAAAAAGTCCGTGTCAGGGACCTGAAAAATAGCCGGGAATATGAGGAAACGTATGACAAGCTTATTTTATCCCCAGGTGCAGATGCAGTTATTCCGCCGATCAAAGGAATTGAAAAAGCCAATCTTTTTACTATTAAGAATGTGGAGGATATCACCCGATTTTATTCTTTTCTGAAAAAGGAACAGGCGACAAAAATTTCTGTCATCGGCGGTGGTTTTATCGGTATTGAAGTAGCAGTAAATCTGAAGGAAGCAGGTTATCAGGTGGCACTGGTAGAAGCCATGCCGCAGATTCTGAGGACTTACGATTATGATATGGTTCAGATCCTTCAGAAAGAAATGCTGGATAAAGGTGTTGATCTGATCGTAGGCGATCAGGTAGTCGCTTTTGAACAGTCTGATCTGCTCCTGAAATCCGGCAGGAAAATAGAAGGAAACGCTGTAGTCATGGCAGTAGGCGTCAGACCAGATACTTCCCTTGCAGCCCAGGCTGGTCTGGAACTGAATCAGCGTGGAGCGATCAAAGTAGATGCCAACTACCGTACCAGTGATCCGGATATTTATGCTGTAGGTGATGCTATCGAAGTGTTTAATCCACTGACGCATAAACCAATGATGCTGCAGCTGGCAGGTCCTGCACAAAAACAGGCAAGACAGGCGGCCGACCATATTTATGGACATCCGGTAAGAAATACCGGCTATATCGGATCCAGCTGTATCAAGGTCTTTGACTATAATGCAGCAAGCACCGGGCTGACAGCCGCTCAATGTGAAAAGGAAGGCATCCCTTACGATATCGCATATGTACTTCCCATGGACAAAGTATCCCTTATGCCGGATAGCTGTATCCTCCACTATAAATTGATCTATGAAGTGCCTACAGGGAAAGTATTGGGCGCCCAGGCCATTTCCAGAGGAGATGCAGCAAAAAGGATCGATATTATAGCAACACTGATAAAATTCGGTGGAACGGTAGACGATCTGAGAGATTTGGAACTTTGCTACGCACCGCCTTTTTCTACCCCGAAAGATGCCGGAAATTTTGCCGGACTTGTAGCTGATAATCTTCTGCAAAAGACCTATCGCCAGATACGGGTAGATCAGGTAAGGGAGCTGGTAGAATCCAATGCTTATATCCTCGATGTACGGCCGGAAGCCATGTATGCACAGGGACACTTGAAAAACGCTGTCAATATACCGATCACTCAGATCCGTCAGCGTTTGAATGAGATCCCGAAAGACCGTCCGGTATATGTACACTGCAAGATTGGCCAGACCAGCTATAATGCAGTTATGGCATTGCAGGGAAACGGCTTCAAAAATATATATAATATTTCGGGAGGTTTTCTTGGGATTTGCTTTTATGAATATTTTAATGATATGACTCAAAAGAGAGAACCTATTGTTACCGGATATAGTTTTGAATAAATGTAATCGAAAGACAAAGAAAGGAAACTTTCATGATAAGCAATTGGACAGAAATTAAAAAATATTTAGAAACACAAAAGATAGACCCGGAATTGGTCAGTGAGTTAAAAGATTTCCGTACAAGTTATGAAGTTGATGATCAGGTGAAGGAGCGGGTGGCAAAGCCGGATATTCTGTTTTATGGGAAAAGGATCCTGGGAATGTCTATGGCAGCCCTTCTTCAGGGAGATAATCTGCTGCTTTCCGGTGCGAAAGCCACAGGAAAAAATGTGCTTTGCGAGACACTGTCATGGCTGTTCGGCAGACCGGAATACGATATTTCTTTTCATGTTAATACCGACAGTGCCGATCTCATAGGAACAGACACCTTTACAGAAAATGCGGTTCATCTTCGAAAAGGCCCTATCTACCAGTGTGCTGAATTTGGAGGATTCGGTATCCTGGATGAAATCAATATGGCAAAAAATGATGCGGTTTCTGTACTCCATGCTACTCTTGATCATCGCCGCCGGATCGATATTCCCGGATACAATAGGATTTTCCTCCATCCCGCAACACGGTTTATCGGCACTATGAATTATGGCTATGCAGGAACCAGAGAACTGAATGAAGCCCTGGTTTCCAGATTCATGGTGATCGATATGCCTGCACTGGACGAACCAAGTCTTCTTTTTGTATTAAAACAACATTTTCCTACGGGAAACGGAGAGGCTCTGAAGGCTTTTGCGGGGGTGTTTATGGATCTGCAGGCAAAGGCATATCATGGTGAAATCTCAACAAAATCTCTGGATCTGAGAGGTCTGGTTTCTGCAATAAGAGCTACACGGAGCGGACTTCCCCCAATCCAGGCAGTCCAGATGGGAATCATAAACAAAAGTTTTGATATGTTTGAAAAAGAAATTGTTGAAGATGTGGTCTCCACCAGGATCCCATCTTCCTGGACCAGAAAGGACATATGGGGGTAGGATTTATGGAGGATGTCAGATGGTCAGCCAACGAGCTGGAAGAACATCGTCTGGAGATCAGCAATCGTATGAAGAATCTGTTCTGGACAGTCAGCGGGGATTATACCATAGACTTTGAGCCGGACACAGAAGAATATGCCCGTTCAAAACAGACAGCTCTTTATGAGGCCATAAAGCAGGGGGCCTTTGCAAAGTATTTCGATCAGCAGAAACTTGGTATGTATTTAATGAAAAAGCTGCATTTCTCTGCTGAAGAAGAAATACTCCTGTCCCTTGCCGGACTGTGTGTTGATGCTGCAGTATATTCTTTTGTCATTCAGGAACGCCTAGGTGCAAAGGAAATCAGAGAACAGGCCTTCCGGGAACTGGAAAAAGCCGAAGCAGATGACGTAACAGACAAATCCCGGACAGCTCTTCTTCCCAGGATTAAGCTTCTGTATATTCGCTATGTTTTGGGGGCAAAGGACCAAAAGATCGCAGATCCCCAGGTGGAAACTGCAGTGCAGAAGATTCTTTCCCTGAAAGACGGGAAAAGCACAGAGGATGTCATAAATGTAATAGAAGATATTTATAACCATGTTCTGGATCCCTCTTTTGAAAGCAGACACGGAAATCTGGAAAAGGTCCTGAAACTGCCGGATATGGCATTAGCCAATGATGCATGGCAGGAATGTATGACAGATGATCAGATGGAAGATATTATCCAGAAATATCTATCCAGTCTCAAGAAAAAAATGATGAGCCTGGAGATTAAAAACAAAAGGAAAAAAAGATCTGTTTTCCTGGAAGATAACAGAGAAGTTTCTGAAGAGCCGGAAAAGATAAATCCACAGGCTGT
>UQSX01000125.1 GCA_900543715.1 uncultured Blautia sp.
GCAAACACCTTTGCTATGTTAAAAATATGGACATTCATACAAGGTATGTCTAATAGTTTTAAATCATTGTTTCATGAAACTTTGCCATAACAAATAAACTACAATAATTTCCTTAAAATAAGGAGAAACATTCATCATTTGAACATTTCTCCCCCTGCAGTATTTTTCTTCTGCAATATAACTTATAGAACTCTTCTTGCTCTTCAGTACTTATGCAAGCTCAACCCCTTTCGCTTTGCTATCTTTTCCCTGCTGTTTTGCAATAATCTCCTTGTTCATTTTTAATCGCTCATGAATAGATTTCCTTTCCTTTTTCCCCATTGTTTTTTCGTTCTCTAAAAGGGAGCCCTGTTTTAAGGCACCCTTATCGGATACTGCTCTTTCAGGCAACTTCTTTTCTCCATCCGCCAATAATTGAACTTTTCCTTCTATTCGTTCAGGTTCCTTCTCTTCCAAACTGCAGAAACTCTGCAAATACGGCAATACATGCTCCTGCATATCCGTAAGATCTGACATATATGCCTGAAAAGATTCTTCGCCCTTACCCCTTTGGTAATTCAGCCAACTTTCATCATGCAACTTCATTTCATTCTGGTTCTTCAACTGGCTCACAATTCCGCCGTTTCCATCTCCAATATTGATTTTTCCTTTTAATTCCTGCATCTGATCACGATCCGGATAGTAAATAGTAAAGTACATCTGAACTGTTTTCTCCGACATTCCTATCCTTGGATCTACTTTTGAAGCCAGCTTTGCATCCATTTTGGCTGTTATTTCATCCAGGATTCCCAGCTTCTGATAACCGGAAATGTCCATTTCCTTATCCTCACAGAAATTGATGCGAACAACCGGTACTGCTGTCTCCGGTATCTCAGGCTGATAGGCTTTCAGTTTCTCCAGAAGTTCTTCTGCCCGTGGAGACTCTTCGCATTCCTCATCAATAATATCTTTCAAAAACGGAATGTACCTATGGGCATAACCGCATCTTAATTCCAGTGCGACAGTTTCCACCATATCTTCCTCCGGGCTAAAGTTATCATGATAATCATAATGGTCAAAGTCTTCCGCTAATTGATCCAGTGCTGCAGCAAGTTCATCCGCAGTCATTTTCTCCGGATAATAACGGACATTCAATTCCCTCGGGGGATAATACCGAAAATCCGGGAACGCCTCTACAATCTTTTCCAGTGCTTCATGTACCATTTGAAGTGCTGCCAGAAATGCCACATCATCCAGGCTGTCGCCCCGGATCGATTTCCGGCTGACCAGAGATACCTCCGCCTCATCATAAAAAGTATCATTCGGGTCACGGTAAATAATGCCCATGCCGTTTCCATAGTAGCTTAACGTTGGGTCATCAATGATTTCCCGGTATTTTGCAAGTATCTCATCCAGATTAGTACTCTTATATATTTTGCCAAGGCTATGGTATTCATCACATTCTGCGGCATAGTATTCCAGATACGGCTCTTTCTTCGGTGGCATATTATTCAGGACGTTATCAATCATATTGTAGTTTGCCTCTTCCAACTCTTCTACTTTCGCCAATGGCTTATACTCACCACTGATTTCCATCTGCTCCATTTTTTCATCCAGATACCGTTCAGATTTTTCAAGGAACTCTTCTATCGTACCAGTTTTGTCCGGTCTGATCGGGTTCATATCCACTTTCATATTTCCGACCTTATACCCAGCTTCATTCAATACGGAAAACAAATCATCCTCACGGACTGTTCCCTCATAAGCAATTACCACATCCACATCAGAATCCTCATGATATAATCCATCCCTTGTACGGCTTCCGTACACACGCACAGCCTGTATCCTGGCATCCAGATCATTTTCAATAATCTCTGCCTGTGCAATCGCCCATACGGTCTCTTCGATTTCTGACCGGCTCATTCCATTTAATCTGGCTTCCGCTTCCGTATGATGCGAAATAACCGGCACTCGCTTTCTCTGGCTTCTTGTTTCCTGAAGAATCTCTGCCTCTACTTCTTCCGCTTTTTCCTGCAGTTCATCATAATCTACCGGTATCCGTTCTAACTGATCCAGTCCTTCATCCTCTAAAATGTCCTGAATAGCCTCTCTCATAGAAATATCCGGATTATCCAAAATGCCTCCGTCCATGAGCTTATACTCCTTATCATAAAAGGAATAATCATATCCCTCCGTTGCCACCTGAATAGCAAAGTATTGATCCCCGATCCGGTAAGCCACTTCCTCCTGGTTCAGTTCCGGCTCTAATTGCAGGAAATCCGGCAATTCACGGAAACTGATACTGTCTACAAAATAAGCTTTTACATTCCCATTCTCATTGAGGACTACAATATCACTGACTGATAAGGAATGCCCGGTATAATCTGCCGGATGGGCAATATTGAATTTCTCATACAGTGAATCCAATGTATCGCCATAAAGCATTTTATCCGAATAGATTAGCTCATAGTCCTCTTTTCTCACCTGATATCCATGCCTTTCAATAAAATTCAGATCCATAAATTCATATTCTCTGCCGGGACTGCCTTCAACGATCTGGTATATTCCATACCTGTTTTCTGTCCCCAGAAGAAGTTTTGCCTCTTTCAGCGACTTTATCTGTGGGAACTCCTGCATCCGTTTCTCCAACGTTCTGATCCGTTCCACATCCTCTCTCTCCATCTGGTAATACTCCGGTCCTCTCTCAATCTCCATCCGTTCACGCACCGCAATCGGTCTTGGATAAGTGGTAACCAGAAATATGGTCTCCCCCGCATCGAACATCCTTAATGCTTCATCTCTATCCAGATCTGTCATTGGAGACTGATACAATCCAGCTTCTTCAAAATCTATTTCGTCCTCCTGTTCCTGCATACGCTGCCACGCCTCTTTTTCAATTCCATAGAGACCTTCATATTCCAGGATCATCTCTCTACTAACATAGTCCCCATGGGAACCGTCTGATTGCAGACAGTACACCTTTTCCCCGACACGATGAAGTTCCAGTGCCATCTCCTGACGAAGAGGAAACATATCATCTGCGGTATAGCCATATCCCTTTAACTCCGCCATACCTACGGAATGATCCGGGAAGCTGTCAATTTCCTCTCTGGCATCTCCCAGAATTTCATCCACTTTCTCTTCATCCGAGGAACGTAAAGCGGCTGCAAGATCTCTGACCATATTCCTGATATCATAATCATCCCCAGTCATAGCCGCATATTCCAGAACCTGTTCTTTCTGTTCCTCTGTAAACAAAATGTTTTCCCACTGTTCTGCCCGTTCCATCTGTTTCTGGGCATAATCCCGAACTTCTTTTTCTGCCATTGTCATATTCCTGTTCATTGCCATATGCCTTTCCTCCCTATGCTCCAATTCTTCTGGCAAGTACAATTAGTCTGCCGTTTGTGCTGGAATATTCACAGGTAGATAAAGAAAGCTGCTCATCATCCTCCCTGACGGTAACCCCCGTCGGATAAAGCTGATAAACTGCCATTTTCTGTAAATAATCCATCTGCTGTTTTCGTGTTTCTTTGTGTAAAAAATCATAATAACCACCGCTTTGTGCCACATTCGTCACATACACAGCAGCCACTTCATACTGGTATTTCTGGTTTTCCAGATATAGTGTGATCTCCTTATGCTCATGATAAAACTCTTCTTTTTTATATCCATTCAATTGCTTGAACATACTGCCATCTTTCATTTGGTGACCATAAATAATCAAATGTTCCTGCCCGGCATCAATATCATTCCGACAGTCCAGCATCAGTGTTCCACAGGTAGCATAGTTCTTTTGAAAATCATGGTGTAGATAAAACTCATTATCTTCTCCCTGTACAACCGGATAACTGATATCGGTACTGTCAATTCTCAACCACCCGATGCAGTCTGCATTTTCATCCAACAGTGCCTGATAATCAAAGTCATCTATCTCTGTCATTGGATTATACGAATTGGATTCTGTATCATCATCCTCTATATCCTTTTCCGGAAACGCTATCTCTTCCATCTGCCGGTAATTCTGTCTGTTGTCATAAGAATCCTGACAGTACTCCAAGAGGAATTTCCCGCATATCACCGAAATTACCAGAAACACAATCAACATTACTTTTTCTATTTTCCTCACATAGCACCTCCTTCCAGGCATGAAAAAACCGGCAGGTATTTCACTGCCGGCAAACGCCATAACTTAATATAAAGTTCCTACATATTTTCCATCTTCCAGACGCATATAGCACTCATTCATCTGTGCAGATTCCATCATCTGCAAAACGTATTCCATCCCAGTCGCAAGTTCCTTTTCTTTAAACTCATCCATCGGAATCCAGTAAACTTTTCCTTCCTCAGAGCTATGTAATATTCCTGAATATTGATCTGCTTTATACAGGAAAATCACATGATGCGTACCAGATTTATTCCAATGATATACGCCACAGAACAGGGGGTTTTCAATCCTAAGTCCCGTCTCTTCGTAAACTTCACGGATGACAGCATCTGTAAAAATCTCCCCTTTTTCCACATGTCCACCCGGAAACGTTGTTCCGGTATAACTGTCATTTACTTTGTCCAGTGCAAGTACATTTCCTTTTCCATCTTGCACCATACATAGATTCATGAAGCAAACTGTTTCCGTTTTCTTTTCCTCATGCTGGTTAAGGGATCGTCTCACACGTTTGTTAATATCAGCCCTCTTTTTCTTATAATGTTTTACAACTTCGCCATAAGGAATCCATATGTCTGCGTCGGTGATCCGATCATATACTTTTGAGATAACATTCCCGATTTGCTTATCCCCGGGAAATGTATAGTTTTTCTCATAATATGCCTTTGTCTCCAGATACATCCATTCAGCTATTTTTTCCTTTTGTTTCAATTTCAGATGAGAATACTTCTTATCCGTCTGAAGAAGTTTGCCATCAATCATTTTATGGTTCTTCCGGGACAACGGAACCATCTCCCCTCTATTCTTCCGTTTCTAACTCCAATCTCTGCAAAATATCTTTTATAATACCGGCATCTTCAATCAGGTTAATGCCAAAGCACTTCTTTCCAGCATCTTTTAGCGATGCTCCTATATGATACGCCGTTTTCCTGTCCAAGATTAAAAAGCGGTCATGAAATACGTTCTGTAAAGGCATATGGCAGATATCTTCTTCCGCCTTTTTTCTCATTGTCCCCGTTACTTTTCATTGAGGTCGCAATTTGCGACCTCAAACTCTCTGTTTCTTTTTCTGTCAGTTGAAACCGGAATTCTTCTGGAAACCGGGCGATATTTCTTTTTACAGCCTCATTCAACCGCTTGGTCTCCACATGATAAAGCATTGCAAGATCACTATCTATCATAACCTGTTTGTCACGGATGACATAAATTAGTTTTTCAATAGCAGGCTGTACAACTTCTACCATCTGTGCTTCCGCAGTTTCCTGGTCTATCACTTCATTTGTCATTTGATCAGCCATATAATCTCCTTACTCAACTTGAAATGCAAGTTTGGCACTTCAAGCTGATACATTCATTTTTATAAATTTTCAAAACCTGCCTTTATTTTACATTATTTTCATTCTCTTGCATACCATTATTTAGCCAATACAAATCTCGCTTGATATCCCGATTCTGTCTTCAGTATTTTCCAGTTGAGTACTCTTTTTATATGCACTGATTTTTTCATGAATAGAACGTTTTTCTTTTCCAGGCTCGTCCTGCTCTTCTTCCCCCTCCATCACAGTTTCCTTTTCATCCATGTTCAGCAATGCATTCAGTTCCGAGAGCCGCTCCAGTTTCTGGTTCAGTTCTTCCTCTTTCGGGAATGGTTTTTTCACCTCTTCCATCGCATTTTTCAGCTGTCCCTGTACCGTCTCCAGCTTACGCTCCGCTTCCGCCAGCTTTTGTGGGATTGCCTCCAATGCGTTATTGATCCTGATGATATTACCGTTTTCATCGGAACCAAGGCTGACACGATATACGTTTTCATTTTTCAGGGAAAGGATAAATTCCTTGTTCCAGGAATCAAACTTTAGTCGGATGGAAAATCCCTGATACTGTCCGACATTGATCATGGCATCCGCCTGTTTCATGGACTGGCAGACAGCAAGGAGGGCTGCTCCCGCTTCCTTTTTCTCATAAAAGACCGTGCCACCGACTTCCATTACAAATTTTTCCGGATCCGTAATCTTATTTGCCTGATACTGTTCCAGATCCGCTTTGTATCCTTCGATGCTTTCCTTAAGTACTGCTATCTGCTGTGGGAAATTCTTTGCAATATCATCTTCCAGCCGATAATGGTTGCTCACAAAATTCGCTTTCAGCAGTTTCAGCTTTGATACGTCCACATCCAGTGCCATTTTTTCCTTGATCGCCGGATTTCCCGTTGCCAGGGCTTTTACTTCCGCATAGGACAATGCCGTATCGTCCACATCCTCACAGCTTCGTACCGGAGATTTGCTGGTCATGATCTGGGAAATGAACTTCTGGTTGCTTTCGATCAGCTGCCACATGTAACTGTCGAAGGTTCCTTCCGTCACATACCGATAGATATGCACTTTCTTGTTCCTATTGCCCTGACGGATGATACGCCCTTCCCTTTGCTCCAGGTCAGTCGGTCATTTTTTGCGGACAGTTCATACATGCTATCCTTTTCTGTTCTCTG
>UQSX01000126.1 GCA_900543715.1 uncultured Blautia sp.
GGGAGGCTCTGGAAAAAGCAGGGAGAACCGACCTTATTGGATTTGAAAGAAAATGTCTGATCCGGCCCCGGAAGGGAGAAACGTCCGGACAGACCCAGGGAAAAAGGACGGAAAAGTCCGGCCGGGGCTCCCAGGGAAGAGAAAAGTCCGGCAGACAAGGAAAGAAAAAGGCCATTCGGAATGTACACAAAAGAAAGACAAAAGGGTAAGGTTGTGATAGGATGAAAGCAGCGATTGTCACAGGAGCCTCTTCCGGCATGGGAAGAGAGTTTGTCCGGCAGATCGCAGAGAAATATCCCTGGCTGGATGAAATCTGGGCAATTGCCAGAAGAGCCGGGGAGCTGGAAAAATTAAAAGAGGAAATACCAAAGGTCCCGGTACGTCCTCTGCCCCTGGATATCTCCAGAGAAGAGGAACGGGAAAAGCTGGAAAAATTGTTGAAAAAGGAGAGGCCCAAGATCCTGTTTTTGGTAAATGCTGCAGGAGTGGGGATACAGAAGGAATTTGCCGGAATTTCTCCAAAAGAGGCAGTTTCTATGACAGAGCTGAACTGCTCCGCCCTTACCGGGATCACAGGGATCTGCCTGCCTTACTGCAAAGAGGGCAGCAGGATATTTATGCTGGCCAGCGCTGCGGCTTTTATCCCCCAGCCGGGATTTTCTGTATATGCAGCTTCCAAGGCTTATGTGGTCAGCTTTTCCAGGGCTTTGAACCGGGAGCTGAAGTCCAGGAAGATCCAGGTCACTGCAGTTTGCCCCGGCCCTGTGGATACCCCTTTTCTGGAAAAGATGGGAGGAAAAGACCGGATGCCCGGTTATAAGAAGCCTTTTATTGCCAGACCCAAGGCGGTTGTAAGGAAGGCCCTAAGAGACGGGGCCAGGGGCAGGGAGCTGTCGGTTCCAGGAGTTTTCATAAAGGCGCTGGAAGCTGGCTTCAAGATCCTTCCCCACGGCCTGATACTGAAATTTATGGAGGAAAAGTCAGATTCATGAGTAAGACGACAAAGAAAAAAATCCGGAAAGGCGATTTCGGATATATCAAGACACAGCAGAAAAAAAGAATCCTATATACAGTCCTGGCTTTTATTGCTCCTCTTCTGGTGTTTTTTACAGGACTGTATATCAACAGGACCAGAAATACTGTTTTTACGGTGATAGCCGTAGTAGCCTGCCTTCCGGCCTGTAAATTCGCAGTGGATATGATTATGATGTTTCTGCAGAAGCCCATGGCTGAAAGCGACTACCAGGAAATTGAAAAGCACAGGCATGGTCTTACCTGCGCCTATGAGCTGGTGATTTCTGCCTATGAGAAACAGTCTTTTGTGGATTCTCTGGCAGTCTGCGGCAATAATGTGGTAGGATATACAAGCAGAGAGAAGACGGATACGGCTTTTGTGGAGAAGCATATCCAGGACATGCTGCGGCAAAACGGATTTTATGTGACAGTGAAGATTTTCCGGCGGCTTCCCGACTATACGGCCCGTCTGGAATCTATGTGGGAGCACAGAGAGGCACTGGAAAAGGATATTAAGTATCGCCCAGATCCGGCAACTCCTGATATGACCAGGAATGAGAAGATCATGTCTGTGCTTTACGCCATTTCTCTCTAGGAGGTTTTATGGAACAGATTACAGTAAAAGAGGGAGACAGCGGACAGCGGCTGGATAAGTATCTGGGGAAATATATGCAGGAGGCTCCCAAAAGTTTTCTCTACAAAATGATGAGAAAAAAGAACATTACCCTGAACGGAAAAAAGGCCCAGGGAAATGAAATCCTCAAAGAAAAGGATGAGATCCGGCTGTTTCTGGCTCCTGAAACTATAGAAAAGTTCCGGGGCGCCAGAAAAGAAGAAGGGGTCCATGGAGTTTTGGATATTCCCTATGAGGACAGCCAGGTGCTCTTTGTAAATAAACCGGCAGGCATGCTTTCCCAGAAGGCTGCCAGAGAAGATGTTTCTCTGGTAGAATATATCACAGGTTATCTTCAGGAGAAGGAAAAAGCGGGAGAAAAACGGGGAGACACTTTCCGCCCAGGGATCTGCAACCGGCTGGATAGGAATACCAGCGGTCTGGTGGCGGCAGGAAAGACAGTAAAGGGACTTCAGGCTCTCTCCGCGTGTTTTCGGGAGAGGACCATGCATAAATATTACCTGGCCCTGGTTAAGGGAAAAATCCAAAAACCTGCATACATAAAAGGATTTCTGAAAAAAGATGAGAGGAAGAACCAGGTGGTCATATGGGAAAAGGAAAAGGCGGGAAGCCTTCCCATAGAAACCAGATATACACCCCTGGAAATCTCCCAGGGAGGAGATACTCTGCTGATGGTAGAGCTGTTAACCGGACGTTCCCATCAGATACGGGCCCATCTGGCGTCTATAGGCCATCCCATTATAGGAGACCGGAAATACGGGGAGAGAAAGAGTAATGAGAAATACGAGAGAAAGTACGGCGTGAAAAGCCAACTCCTCCATGCCTGGAAACTCCAGTTTCCACAGGAGGAAGGGGCCCTTGCAGGACTGTCTTTAAGAACAGTGACAGCCAGACCTCCGGAATTATTTCAGAAAGTCCTCAGAGGGGAAGGATTTTCTGAAAATGTATACAGAGAAAATAAGGGAGAAGCAGAATCATGATGGAACCTGAAAAGAAAAAATCTATAGCTAAAGAGCTGTGGGAATATATAAAAATGATCATCTTTGTGGTGGCATTTGTGATTGTAGTGAATAATTTCCTCATTATCAATGCAAAGATCCCTTCCCCATCTATGGAGAATACCATTGTGACCGGGGACCGGATATTCGGCAACCGGCTGGCTTATGTGCTGGGAGAGCCGGAGAGATTTGATATTGTTATTTTTAAATATCCCGATGATGAGAGCCAGCTTTTTATTAAAAGAATCATCGGACTTCCCGGAGAAACAGTTGAGATCATAGACGGCAAGGTCTATATAGACGGTTCGGATACCCCTCTGGACGACAGCTTTACTTTAGAAACGCCCACAGGAAATTATGGCCCTTATACCGTACCGGAGGGCTGCTACTTTATGCTGGGGGATAACCGGAACAACTCTAAGGATTCCCGTTTCTGGCAGAATCCTTATGTGGAAGAAGACAAGATCCTGGGAAAAGCGGTAGTGAAATATTTCCCAGGGATCAAATTCCTGGAATAGGAGGTTTTTTAATGGCAACCTGGAATTCCAGAGGACTTAGAGGATCTACCCTGGAAGAATTTATCAACCATACCTGCGAACTGTACAGGGAAAAGGGTCTGGCCCTGATACAGAAGGTGCCTACGCCTATTACGCCGGTACAGATCGATCAGAAAAGCCGGCATATCACTCTGGCCTATTTTGAAAAGAAAAGTACAGTAGACTATATCGGGGCTGTTCAGGGGATTCCGGTATGCTTTGACGCTAAGGAGTGCTCTGCAGATACTTTTCCCCTTCAGAATATTCATGAGCATCAGGTGGCATTTATGAAAGATTTTGAAGGGCAGCAGGGAGTTGCTTTTTTGATTTTATATTTTTCTCACAGAGATCAGATCTACTATCTGACTTTCCGCCAGATGTACCGCTTCTGGCAGCGGGGAGTGCAGGGCGGACCAAAACATTTCAAATATCAGGAGCTGGAACCTCAGTGGTTCCTTGAGAGAAAGGGGAATATTTTGGTGCCTTTTCTGGATGGGATTCAGAGAGATCTGGAAAGCAGAGAATCATAACTTTCAGGTAAATACTGAGAAACAAAAAGGAACTTCTTTGGAGGCTCCTTTTTTTGTATACTAAAATGAGGATAAGACTATGCTTTACAGTAATTTTAAGACATTCCGAGCAGGTATTAGACGAATCATTATTGGACTATTATACTAAATACAGAATAGTGGGAGCCTAAAGAGACGGCCTTACAGATAAAAACAGGGAGGAAAGGGATTGGAGAATCATTTAGAGACTGTACAGAAAGTACTGGAACAAGTGAACCGTGTAATCCTGGGAAAGGAGGAAGAGATCCGGGAAGTTATGCTGGCTTTCCTGGCAAAAGGACATGTGCTTCTGGAGGATATTCCGGGAGTGGGAAAGACTACGCTGGCCGTAGCCTTTTCCCGGACCATGCGCCTGGACTATAAAAGAGTCCAGTTTACTCCGGACATGCTGCCCTCAGACCTTACCGGATTTTCCATATACCGGAGAGAAGAGGAAAAATTTGTTTATCAGCCGGGAAGTATATTCTGCAACCTGCTTTTGGCTGATGAGATCAACCGGACTTCGCCAAAGACTCAGTCAGCCCTTCTGGAGGTTATGGAGGAAAGTAACTGTAGAAGGAGTTACCAGAGAGGTGCCCTCTCCTTTCTTAGTTATTGCTACCCAGAATCCTTCTGGCAGTGCCGGAACCCAGTATCTTCCGGAGGCCCAGATGGACCGGTTTATGGTGAATCTGTCCATCGGATATCCGGACTTTGAAAGTGAGCTGGCCATGGCTATGGGGATTACGGATAAAAACCGCCTGGATGGCTTGAAGCCAGTGATGAACGGGGAACAGCTTTTGGGCATTCAGAAAGAAGTGTGCGGAGTTTACATCAGTGAACCGGTTTACCGCTATATTGTAGAACTGGTAAGGACCAGCAGGGAAAATCCTCATCTGGAAAGAGGAGGAAGTCCCAGAGCTACCATTGCCCTGGTTTGTATGTCCAGAGCCGCAGCCTGGCTGGAGGGCCGCAGCTATGTGACGCCCGGGGATGTGATGGGGCAGTTCCCTTATATTATCCGTCACAGGATGTTTCTAAGTACAAAAGCCAGACTGGAAAATGTCAATAGAGACCAGATCATTGACGAAATATTGAAAGCAGTGAAGCCTCCCAGGCCGGGTGAAAGAAAATGAAGGTTTTTTTATTTTTCTGTTTATAGTTTTGACCTGGTATATGGCGGCAATGTACCGTATTCCGTCGCTTATGGCTCTTTCTCTGGCGGAACTTTTCATGGTTTTTCTTTTGTTTCTCTCGGCTAGATATTTCAGACGAAATTTTCAGGCGGGATTTTGTGAGAAACAAGAAGTTGTGAGAAAAAAGGGAAAGATTTCTGTGAGGATATGGACAGAAAATCATGCTTTTCTTCCTTTGGGAAGGTATCGGATTCAGCTTTTCTCCAGCTATGAGAAATTTCAGAAGGGCAGATTTTTTACTTATGATGGGAGCATAGACAGTAAAAAAAGAGAAGAGGAAGAACTGGTCCTGGAAGCACCATGGTGCGGGAAACTTTATGTCTCAATGATCTACAGACAGACCTACGATTATCTGTCTCTCTTTAAGACCAGAGCCAAGAGCTTTTGTGAGGAAGAGATCGCAGTTCTGCCCTCCGGGATTCCTCTAACGGTGCGTCTTTCGTCTTCCGCTGCCTGGGAGAACAGAGGGTATGAGGAAGATGCAGCTCCCCAGGCCGGGGGCAGCGGCGGGGAAATCCGGCAGCTTCGGGAATATGTGCCGGGAGACCTGGTAAGAAGGATCCATTGGAATCAGAGTGCCAGGACGGACAGGCTGCTGGTAAAAGAGTTTCAGAAGGAAGAGGAAGAAAGTGTTTCTCTGTATCTGGATTTCTCGGGAGAAGAGGAACCCCGGGCCAAAGAGTGGGGCGCCTTTTATCAGATCCTTTCAGGACTGATCCTTGGTCTGCTGAAAGAAAAGGCGGCTGTACAAGTAAGCTGGGAAGATTCCCGAGGCCAATTTTCCTGCCAGGAAGTGAAAAACGAACAGGAATGTATGAGTCTTCTCCTGCTTCTCTATGACAGAGAGGAGATGCTCTTTATAAAAAGGGCTTCCAGAGGCGGTCAGCCTGATGGCTTCACATTGAATCTGGACAGGGAAGTGTACTTTAAAGAAGGCTGTGCACATAAATTCAGCCTGGAAAATTGTGAAAAGGAATTAGAAGAAACACAGATTATCATCTGCTGAGCAAGGGGAAGGGACAGCAGTATGCCGGTACACTAGAAAGGGAGGCGTCATAGTTATAAAAGCTAAGAAGATAAGCGGCAGAAAAAACTTTGCAGGATATGAAAGGACGGACACCTTCAGCAGCCTTATTTTTCTGCTGGGACAGGGATGGGACTGTCTGTGGCAGGGGTGATTTTTCTTCTTGCAGCAGACGATAGATTGAGAAAAGAACTGTCAGATATTTTCCGGGGGATTTCAGGAAGTCTGGGAGAAGGTCCAGAAGATGTTACCAGGGCAGGGGTTCTTCTGGCGGTTATCCTTGTGCTGGCAGGATTTTTAATTGAATTTTACGTGCATGCTCATTGGATACTTTATCTGGTCTTTACTATTTTGATTCTGCTGGCTCCCCTTCTGGGGCATACACCTGGAAACGGAGCTGTTTTTCTTATGACGGTCTTCCAGCTTGTCTTCTGGACGAAGACAGGCGCCAGGCATCTGGCTTCTAAAGACAAGGACAGGCTGAAGAATAAAATCAGTATGGGAATGTTCTGGGGATTTTCAGGGATTTTTTATTAGCTTTATTTGCTGTTTCCTTTCAGGGAGAGAATCTGTATCAGGCTGCCTATGGAGCGGAAGGAACGATCCAGAGAACAGTAAAATGTTTATGATACACTAAATTTACCGAAAAAAAGCGTCAGAATTCCCTGAAAAAAG
>UQSX01000127.1 GCA_900543715.1 uncultured Blautia sp.
CTGAGCAATACCCTGAAATACTTTTTTGGCGTAGGGGATGCAGGATTCGTTTTAATGAGCAATATTGAAACCTTTTATTTCATGACATTCCTTACAGATCTGGCTGGATTCGGTTCGGCCATCGCAGGTATCATCAACTCGGTATTTACTACAGTAGATGCCTGCCTTTCCTGGCTTTATGGGGGAATCATCAACGGAACCAAAGCAAAGAAATGGGGACGTTACAGATCCTGGCTGATTCTGGTACCCTGGGCAGTACCTTTTTTATATGCCTTTATGTTTATCAGAGTCAGCGAGAATGAGATCCTGTCGGCAGTTATCATTATTGCCGCATCCATAGCGTCTCATGTGGTCTGGAATTTTTCGTATGTTGCCAATGCAACTTTGGTCAGCGTAGTTGGAAAGACACCAGAAGAGAAAGCAGTACTTGCTTCTTCAAGGGCTACCTGGAATAATATCGGCGGTCTGCTATTTTCCTACCTGGGACTTCCATTTGCCACACTGCTGGCAGGATTTGTGGGAGAGAGAAATCAGTTTGCAGCGGCGGCCTTCTGTCTGGGCTGGCTTATGGTTGCAGGATACTTTGCTCATTTTAAGATGACGGAAGGCTATGAGGAAGTAGAACAGGAAACAGCTAAAAAAGGCAGTGACAAGACGAAGATCACTATCCGCGAGATGTTCGCATCTCTGTTCCAGAATCCGCAGCTTATGGTCCTTATGCTGGCAGACCTGGCAAAATGGTGCGTGAAGTTTGTTACGGCAGCAGCGGCTATTTACTATTTCCGGGATGCTGCAGGAGATGCAGGACTGATGACCATGTACACTCTGCTGATTTCCTTAGGAGCTATCGTGGGGGCTTTCTGCATGAGATATCTGGCAAAGAAGTTTTCTTCCAGAACGACTATGATCATGTCCTATATTGGAATGGCAGTATTTCTGTTCCTGATTTTTGTATTTTATCAGAACCCATATGTGGTCATTCTTCTGATGACGATCGCCCAGTTCTTCTATGGTATAGCCTTTGCCTCTTCACCGGCCCTGTATGCAGATACTATCGTGTATTCTACCTGGAAGACCGGGAAAGACGCTTCCGGGTGGATCATGGGACTGCAGAATCTGCCTCTGAAGGTTGGCGTATTCCTGAGAGGAGTTATTTTAAGTGCCTGTCTGGTGGCTGTAGGCTGGCAGTCAGGAGTGGTACTGGAAGGTACCGCAAGACAGGGGATGACGATCGCTTTTGCCCTGGTGCCGGCAATCTTATGTGCAGCAGGTGCAGTGCTGCTCATTTTCGGATTCAAGATCACAAAAGAAAAAGTAGAACAATATCAGGCAGAAATTGATGCCCGAGCATAAGGAGGATATAAAATATGTTAAGTCCAAAAGAAAATTTCCTGGAGACTATCAAGAAAGACGGAAAACCAGACCGTCTGGTAAAGCAGTTTGAGGGAACAGTATTCTTTCCGCCCAGCCCTGCTTCATCTTACATCAGAGGTAACCGTCACAGAGGCATGGAGCCTTTAAAAGATCGGTTTGGAACAGAAATCTTATGGCCACAGAACCAGGTGGCAGCCATGCCTCATGTAACTGCAGAAAATAAAGTGATCAAAGACATTACAGAATGGAAAGACCAGCTTGTTATGCCGGATCTGGAAGCTAACTGCTCAGACCCTGAGCTGTGGAAGCCTTTTATTGAACAGGCAGAAGCCGCCAGAGGCGAGGATAAACTGCTGATGGCATTTATGCCCACAGGGGTATTTGAAAGACTCCATTTTCTTATGGGATTTGAGGATATGCTGGTGAACTTTCTTCTGGAGCCGGAAGATATGCTGGATCTGTGTAATGCTATCGGGGAATACCGTTTCCAGTATATGAAGCTTATTGTGGATAATTTCAAACCGGACATCATGCTTTCTCATGATGACTGGGGATCTAAAAACTCTCTTTTTATCAGCCCAGATACCTGGAGAGAATTTATTAAGCCTCAATATGAGAAGACTTATAAATATATGAAAGACCATGGAGTGATCATCATGCACCATGCAGATTCCTTCATGGAACCCATTGTGGAAGACATGGTAGAGCTGGGAATCGATATCTGGCAGGGAACTTTGCCGGAGAATGATATTGTGAAGCTGCAGAAACAGCTGGATGGCCGCATGACCATTATGGGCGGTATTGATGCATCTATAGTGGACAGGGAAGATTCCACAGAAGAAGAAATCCGCAGAGAAGTACGCAGAGCTTGTACTCAGTATGGACCGGGAGGTCACTATATCCCATGTATTACTTACGGAGGACCTGGCTGCCTTTATCCTAATGCGGATCCGATCATTGATGATGAAATCCGGAAATATAATAAAGAGGTTTACGGCATAGAAGAATAGTTGTCTGAGAAAATTTAGGAAAGCTGTCCTGGCTGCGTATTGGTATTATGAACATACGCTGAGGGACAGTTTTCTTTTTCCCTTGGAATTTCAGTGACGCTGTCTTAAGAAGGAAAAATCAGGTTGACGAACATGGCCTCGAGGTGTATAATAGCACCATTAGAACTTTTGCGCAGTAAAGCGTAACGGTTTTTCGTGATAAAGCAACAGGGAGGAAATGAAAATGAAGTTGAAGAAAATATTGGCGATCATGATGGCAGCGACCATGGGTATGGCAATGACTGCCTGCGGGGGAAGTTCTGATTCCGGCTCAGAGAGCAGCGGTACAGAGGAAAGTGCGTCTTCTGAGTCATCAGGAAGCGGAGAAACTTATACCATAGGTATCTGCCAGCAGATGGAACACGATGCGCTGGATCAGGCTACCCAGGGATTTATGGATGCCTGTACAGAACTTTTCGGGGAAGGAAATGTAGAATTTGATCAGCAGAATGCTCAGGGCGAGCAGGCTATGTGTTCTACCATTATTAATAACTTTGTATCTGCAGATGTAGATCTGATCCTGGCAAACGCTACGCTGCCTTTACAGACAGCAGCCCAGGCAACGGCAGATATCCCTATCCTGGGAACTTCTATTACAGACTATGCTACAGCTCTTGGCATTGATGACTGGACGGGAGCTACCGGAGTAAATGTTTCCGGAACCAGCGACCTGGCCCCTATTGATCAGCAGGAGGATATGCTGTTAGAACTGCTGCCGGATACCAAGAAAGTAGGAATTCTTTACTGTTCTGCAGAACCTAATTCCCAGTACCAGGCACAGCTTTTTGAGGAAGCTCTGAAAGAAGACGGAATTGAATACGAAGAATATACTGCAGCCGACTCCAATGAAATCCAGACAGTAGTGACCAGCGCCATTGAAACCTGCGATGCGATCTATATTCCTACAGACAATACTATGGCATCCAATACACAGATTGTAAATAACGTATGTATGCCTGCAAAGATTCCTGTAATCGCAGGAGAGCAGGGAATCTGTTCCGGATGTGGAATTGCTACTCTGTCAATCAGCTACTATGATATCGGATACACAGCTGGCGAAATGGCTTATCAGGTTCTGGCAGAAGGCGAGGATATTTCTACTATGGAAATTCAGACTGCTCCGGAAGTAACCAAAATGTATAATCCTACAATCTGTGAAGAATTAGGAATTACCATTCCGGAAGATTACGAAGCTATCGAGACAGAATAATAAATTGTTTTTCATATGCCGCAGCCGGCTAAAGCAGGCAGCGGACTGTCTGAGAACAGACAGGGAGCCGCCGCATTAAACTTTTACATTTTGTTTAATGCGGCGGCCTCTGTTGCTGTATTGAAAAATGTGATAGATTGATAAAACATAAAAATACACTGGAAAGGAATAAATGACATGACTATGACAATGCTGATGGCACTGGACCCGATGGCTCTGGTGCGGTCTCTCCCAGGTAATGCGGCCCAGGGACTTATTTGGGGAATTATGGCTTTGGGGGTATACATCACCTTCCGGATCCTGGATTTTGCAGATCTGACGGTAGATGGTTCACTGGCTACAGGAGGAGCCGTGGCGGTAATGCTGATACAGGGAGGCATGCACCCTGCCCTGTCTCTGATTTTTGCCTTCCTGGCAGGAATGGCCGCAGGCTTTGTAACAGGCTTTCTTCACACAGCCCTGGGAATTCCGGGGATCCTGGCCAGTATTCTGACCCAGATTTCTCTTTATTCTGTAAATCTGGGAATCATGGGAAAGGCCAATCAGAGTATGGGAATCGGACAGAAAGGCCTGGTAGCTTCTGCCCGTTATGTGACATCTGATAATAGTTATCTGTTTTTCATCGGCCTGATCGTGGGATGCCTTGTCCTTGTGGCTATTGTATATTGGCTTTTCGGAACAGAGCTTGGAGCTTCTATCCGTGCCACAGGATGTAATCCTCAGATGGCAAGCGCCCAGGGCATCAATACAAATTTCTGCAAAGTTATTGCCCTGATGATCTCCAACGGCCTGGTAGGTCTGTGCGGAGGCGTATATGCCCAGTATCAGGGAGCAGCAGATGTAAATGCAGGACGTGGCGCTATTGTTATCGGCCTGGCCGCCGTGATCATCAGTGAGGTGATCTTCGGAAAGCTCTGTGCAGGAAAAAAAATTGCCTTTGCCTATACACTGGCATCCGTTTTCGTGGGAGCTATCTTATATTACATTGCCTATGCTCTGGTAATGTGGCTGGGAATCGACTCTGACTACATGAAACTGTTTTCAGCAGTAGTCGTGACCTGTTTCCTGGCGGCGCCTTATCTGAAAGGAAAATATCTGGTAAGAAGGAGGATGGCAAAATAATGGGATATATGCTGGAAATCAAAGATCTTCACAAGACCTTTAACATAGGAACCATTAATGAAAAAGTAGCTCTGGACGGAGTAAATCTGAATCTGAATCCCGGGGATTTCGTGACTATTATCGGTGGAAACGGGGCGGGAAAATCTACGACCCTGAACGCCATTGCCGGGGTCTGGCCCATCGACCAGGGAAAAATAATCGTAGACGGAGTGGACATTACCCGGCTGTCGGAACATAAGAGAGCCGTTTATCTGGGAAGAGTTTTCCAGGACCCTATGACAGGAACTGCCTCTACCATGTCCATTGAGGAAAACATGGCCATTGCCGCCAGAAGAGGAGAGCGCAGAGGATTCCGCTGGAGTATTTCCAGAAAAGAGAGAGAGTTCTATAAAGAACAATTAAGAGAACTGGATCTGGGACTGGAGGAGCGTCTTACCACAAAGGTGGGACTGCTTTCCGGAGGACAGAGGCAGGCCATTACCCTGCTGATGGCTTCACTTAAAAAACCAAAGCTTCTTCTTTTGGATGAGCACACAGCGGCTCTTGATCCCAAGACCGCAGCGAAAGTACTGGAGATTTCTGATAAGATCATTCAGGAACACAGCCTTACAGCTATGATGGTAACCCATAATATGAAGGACGCCATTGCCCACGGAAACCGTCTGATCATGATGCATGAAGGAAAAGTGATCTATGACGTAGCGGGAGAAGAGAAGAAGAAACTGCATGTATCCGATCTGCTGGCTAAATTTGAGGAAGTCAGCGGCGGAGAATTTGCAAACGACCGAATGATGCTGGCATAAATATAAAACCTGTTGTTTTAAGGAAAAAACTTAAAGCAGCAGGTTTTTTAAAAAAGAACAGGGAGATACAAATGGAAGATTCTGAGAGAAGAAAGAGAAGACATTATGCCCGGGAAATAGAGAGAAGAGAACAGGGGAGGAGAGGGAAAGAAAGAGAAAGGAGGGAAAGAGAGAAAAGAAGGAGGCAGCTGGAGTGTCTATGTGGAAGAACTGGAATATGAAAATGATTTCAGCATTAATAATCAAGGTATGTATCCGGCCAGCCTGGTGAAGCTTTTTGCCATGGCGGCCACCTTTGAAAACATGGAACAGGTACTGGAAAATGAGACGGATTATATGGGAAGTGAGACCAGCGCCAGGGATACTGTAGCTCAGCTTTTGGAGAATATGATAGAGATTTCCGATAATGAATCCTATAATGAACTGGTAAAGCTCCAGTCTTCAGACAGGGATTTTGCAGAGGGCTGCAATCTTATAAACGCCTATCTTCAAGAGGAAGGCTATACAGGCACCGGCGTACATACCACCCTTCATCCTGCGGTTTCCAGTACAGCCAACGATGGACTGGGAGATAATGTTACCTGTGCGGAGGACTGCGGAGCCCTTCTGGAAAAGATATACAAAGGAACCTGCAGTTCCCAGGAGGATTCGGGAGAAATGCTCCATCTTTTACTGGATCAGGAGAATACTCTGAAAATCCCGGGAGGACTTCCTGAGGGCGTAGAAGTGGCTCACAAGACAGGGGAAACTTCAGAAGTGCAGCATGACATAGGGATCGTTTATGGGGAAGAAACAGACTTTATCCTGTGTATTATGATTGATGAAATCACAAGTGAGGCAGAAATCTATTCCCAGATCCACGAGCTGACAGAGACTGTATATGATGCGCTAAATAATTAAATAATCAAGAAAGCTGTCACATTAAATATTCTCGATTTTGATTAATGCGACGGACAGCCAACAATTAAGCAAGGAGCTGCATCGGCTTATGCGAAGGAGGTTTGCCTTATGGAAGTATTGTATAAGCGGTGTTGTGGGATTGACATTCATAAAAATATGAT
>UQSX01000128.1 GCA_900543715.1 uncultured Blautia sp.
TTTTTCCCTGAAGGAGAGAAGCGTTTTTCTTCAGAAAAGAAAGGCCGGCAATGGAAGAGGCATAAATCCCTCCGCAGAGAATGATGGTATCCGCAATATTTAGCATCTGAGGTTTTGCCTGATCAATGGATACTGGGGTACTGTTCAGGGATTTTCCCAGGAGCTGTGCGTATTCCTTGGCAGCTCCGTATTTTGATTTATAAACTACGAAAACTTTCTCCATATTCTGTTCTCCTTCTACCTTACTATAACCAGTTTACCGGGCAGAACCCTGAAAAGTCAATATAATTTCCAACTTATCTCCATAAAGCCTGGCTTCTATTTTTCCTCCCATGCGCTTAGTCAGCTCTCTGGCTATGGAAAGACCCAATCCGGCATGTGGACCTTTGGGGGAATTTCTGGAGGAATCTCCTCTGTAAAACCGGGCAAAAAGCTGTTCCGGATCTATGGATTCCGGATTTTTTACTTTGTTTGAAAAGATCAGAGTATTTTCCCGCTGAACAATGTAAAGAGTTTCCAGACCATGGGCAAGGGAGTTGGACACAAGGTTGCCGAAAATCCTTTTTAAATAGCTGCGGTCTCCCAGTATCTGGAGAGTCTCATCCTGAAAATCTAAAGAAGGTTCCCGGTCCTGCTCCTGAAACTTCCCATAAAATCCTGTGAGCACCTCACAGAGCAGAGGAAAAATCTGGACCGGTTCCGTATGAAGCTCTGCTCCTTCGCTGGTCAGCCTGGTGTAAAGGAAAAGCTGATCCAAAAGCTGTTCCAGATCCTTCAGCCTGTTCCGGACGATACGGCAGTACTCCTTCCTTTTCTCAGAATCCTCCGTACTTTCCGCCATCTGTATATACCCGGAAGCTCCCGTAAGGGGCGTCCGTATGTCATGGGAAACACTGGCAATGGTGTATTTCAGCTCTTCCTCAGCCTCTTTGGCCTGGAGTACAAGTTTCTGCTGGGAATCAATATAAGTATTTACCATGCGGCAAAGGGACAGAAAATTTCTGTCCCTGACAGAGCAGGTAAGCCTCTGATTGCTTCCCGGCTCCAAATCTTTTAGTTGTCTGGATAATTCTCTCACCTGCCTTCTGTAGAGCAGAAGAGCAGACAGAGAAATTATCAATAATATGGCAAGTATGACGATCACTGCTGTTTTTATCATAGGCATACCTCTCTGATTGGGGATTTTCAGCAAATATCCTTTTTGCTCAGCACCTTCCCGGATATCCAGATGTAAAACACTGTCCAGAGAAGACTGGTGAATAGGGACAGGAGCAGATTTGTACCAAGACCGTTCTGGCCTACTGCAAAGGACAGAAAAGCATTCGTACTGTTGCTGCCGCTGATGGTTGCAGACATCATTACCAGGTAAGGTGGAAAAAACTGAGCTACATGGACGCCAAAGAGTCCGGCAATAGACTCCAGAGTTCCTGCTGCCATTCCCAGTCCACAGAGGATGGAAAGGATACTGGCTACTGCAGCGTTACGGAAAAGCATACAGAAGAGCATGTTCTGGGCCACTAAAGGAATGAGAGCGATCCAGCCCACAAGGAGCATAAGGGCCATTTTCAAAGGGTCTCCCAGAGAATTTGGAAAGTCCATGAGCTTAAACAGAAGAATACTGGCAAAGGTGAGGCCCAGTATAAACATAGCGTTAATAGCACAATGAGTAGCGATTTTGCTGATGATGTAATATCTTCGGTCAGGATAGTAGGAAAAGATATTTTTTCCAAAACCAGTGGAAAAATCATCGCAGGTGCTTATGGCACAGAAGATTCCACTGAAGCAGGCCATGAGACCGCCGGAGAAAAGAAGGTTACTGACAAAATCTGCTATGGTTATTGTAAGAAAAGAAGCCGCATCTGCCTGATCTTCAGCAGTAAATTCAAATCCGTTTTCCGTGGCGAAATCCATAAGGTTGGAATCTGACATCAATTTCATAGTAATCAAAGCGATCAGAATAAATCCTAAAAATGATGCTAAGGTAATATAAACACTTTTATCTCTGAACAGTCTGCGAAATTCCATACGTGTAAGATTAAGCATGGTGTCTGCCCCCTTTCTTTGATGAACCCTTAAAGAAATTTGTTTTTTCTTCCTTTCCCATCAGATCCAGAAAATAGCCTTCCAGATCCTGCTGATGGCCGTAGATCGCATATACCGGGATGCCTGCGGAAGACATAACCGTGGTAATCTGCCCCGGATCTGCATTCTGATAAATGCGGATTTCTCCCTCTGGCCGTACCTCATAATTTTGGATTCCAAGTTTTTCTTCCAGAAGAACTGCAGCCATTTTAGCATCTGCAGTTTTCAGATAGAGATAATCCTTACATTCTGCAGCCAGCTCTTCTCTGGAAATCTCCTTTACCAGGCATCCGTCTTTAATGATCCCGTACCGGGTAGCCATTTTAGAAAGTTCTCCTAAAATATGGGAGCTGACGATCATGGTTACTCCTTTTTTCTGGTTCAGCTCCACCAGGATAGAGCGGAGCTGGTTCATTCCTTCCGGATCAAGACCGTTAATAGGTTCATCCAGGATCAGCAGATCCGGGCCTCCCAGAAGTGCCATGGCGATTCCCAGCCGCTGCTTCATTCCCATAGAATAGCGTTTTACCAGCTTTTTATTATCCGGGTTTAATCCAGTGAGAGTGAGAAGTTCCCGGATTTCTTTATCCGGATCGACAATGCCCATAAGGCTGGCCTTTAAATACATATTTTCATAGGCGCTTCTGCCAGGCTCCAGTCCCGGAGACTCAATGAGAACGCCTATACGTTTCCGAACGCTTTCCTGGCTCAGAGACTGGCCAAATACTCGGATACTTCCCTGGGTAGGAAAAGCCAGTCCACAGAGCATTTTTAATGTGGTGGACTTGCCGGAACCGTTCCTTCCGATAAAGCCGTAAATATCTCCCTGTTTCACATGCATATCCATAGAAGAGACAGCGGCTTTATCGCCATACATCTTTGTGAGATTCTGTGTGACAATCAAATCTTTCATCATTTATCCTCCTGTCAGCTTTTGAAAAGCCTCTTGTTTTTTTCTGAGTCCAGTATCTCACAGAGAATTTCAAAAAGCGCAAAGAAAAGTTTAAGAAAAGTTTAAGATTAGGGAACAGAAATAGGATATTCTAAAATCAGTCTTTTAATTTGAACCCAATTCCCCATACTGTTTGAATATAGGCGTCTGTAGCTGTATCTTTCAGCTTGGAACGGATATTGCTGATGTGGACGTTAATGGTTTTATCCTCAACAAAATAATCCTGGTTCCACACAGATTCAAAGATTTCCTGTTTTGTAAAAACTTTTTTGGGATATTTCATCAGAAGGGTTATAATGCCCAGTTCATGGGCAGTGAGGTCAATCCTTTCGCCTTTAACCAGGAAATTTCTGGCCTGCTCATCCAGCTCCCAGTCTTTATATCGGAGGGAAGAAGGAGCAGGAGAGGGGGCTGCGGCCTTATGCCTCAGCTGTACCTGTATCCTGGCCAGGAGCTCTTCCAGTTCAAAGGGCTTAGTCAGATAATCGTCTGCTCCTGTAGAGAGGAGATTCACCTTGTCTTCCAGAGCCGTCTTTGCAGATAACACGATAACTGGGACCTGAGAAGAAGAACGGATATAGGCAATAAGTTCTTCCCCGCTTAGCCCCGGTATCATAAGATCCAAAAGAATCAGGTCGAATTTTTCCATGTCGAAAAGCAGCCGGCCTTCGGTTCCGGAAAAGGCCTGGCGGCAGTCGAAGTCTTTTTCAGTAAGATATTCATAGATCAGGCTGTTGATGGTAGCGTCATCTTCTACAATTAAAACACGTGTCATATGTACAGTCTCCAATTCTGCCGCAAAAGCGGCGGGATAAAGTCATTATAGCATATAGGGAAGGTGAGAGAAATGTATCCACCATATTTTTCTTTCAGAAAAGTTACAGGGGCAGGTATGATGCAATCCAGTCGTACCTGCCCCTGCTGGGAGTATCTATTAAACTTTACTGTTCTTTACCTCTTCTTTAATCCTGCTAAGTTCCTCCGGAGAAAGATTGCCAGCTTTCATAATATCTTCATCGCTGACAGTCCCAAGCTTAAGTAAATTAACGACCACATTTTGAATGCCCTCTTGGATACCTTTCTGAATACCCTGTTCTTCTACATAATCTGATAAGTTGCACATCAATCCCACCTCCTTCGCCAGATCACTGTGCATTTGAATATGATAGTTCTCCTCCAGTCTTTTTTTCTTAATATGATAAGGAATTTCTGCTGAAAGCAAAGTATTTATCATACCGATAAATAAGTCTTCAGAAGATATTTTTTCATTTAGAGCTATGATAATCACAGAAATTTTGTCATAGGCCTGGGGATGATCCGGCAGACCGGGCAAAAGGTCCCTTTTTCGGAAGGAATATTCGGAAATAGCATTCCCAATCTTTTTAGGAGCATTCATGCAAAGCCAGATAGAATAGACCTTTCGGATACTGTCATAATCAGAAGCAGTAAAATCAACGCCAGACTGTGCAGAAATCATTCTTGCACTGTAAAAAATTCCTCTTGTTACGATTTTATAGCCGGGATAAAAAGACTTCTGAGCTTCCACATTAATAATCATTTGTACCTTGTTTCCCTGAGGAACAGATACCCGAAAACGGATATCAAAGTAAACAGTTCCTTCTTCGGGAATTTTGTCTTCGTTAGGCATGCCGGAAATTTTTTCAGCCCTATTGTAGGCTGGTTCAGAATCTTCGAGAGATTCTTTACTATTACCGGGGTATACCGATACAGAAGAAATCTCCGGTGTTCCCTCAATATGCGGGATAATCTGCCTTATAGACAAATCCGTAAATTCTTTTACAGTACGTTTTAGTATCCAGGCAAGAATCTGCTTCTGGCTCAGTACACGTTTGCACTGGGTATCGTACTGTATTTTTTCTTTTGCATACGATAATTCCTTGGACAATTCATTATTCATATGCATTTTCTCCTTTATGAAACAATTATAAAGGGTTCGGAAGAGACTTGCAATGAAGAATTGCCAGAAAACGGATTTCACCATCTTCTGTTCATTGCTTTAACTTTCACCTCTGAAATTTTACTGTGAAGGTTCTATTATATGATTTGTAATTTTCTTAACAGGCATTGTATAATAGATTTGCAAGCCATAAAACTAAAATTGTCTGGAGGAATGAAGATGAAAGTATTACTGATTAATGGAAGCCCAAATGCAAAAAGATGTACCTATACAGCCTTAATGGAGGTTGCTTCCACACTGGAAACAGAAGGTATTGAGACAGAACTGGTCCATGTGGGACACAAAGACATCCGGGGCTGTATCGGCTGCAGAAAATGTCATACCGCGGGAAAATGTGTCTTTGACGACCTGGTAAATGAGACTGCTTCAAAATTTGAGGAAAGCGACGGGATCGTCATCGGCTCTCCCGTTTATTATGCCTCTGCCAATGGTACTCTGATTTCCTTTCTGGACCGCCTTTTCTACAGCACAAGCTTTGACAAGAGCATGAAAGTCGGCGCCTCAGTAGTATCTGCCAGAAGAGGGGGATGTACCGCAACCTTCGATGAGCTGAATAAATATTTTACAATTTCCAATATGCCCATTGCCTCCAGCCAGTACTGGAACCAGGTGCATGGCAACACTCCGGAAGAGGTAAAGAAGGATATTGAAGGATGTCAGATTATGCGGACATTGGGAAGAAATATGGCTTTTCTAATTAAGAGCATTGCTCTTGGAAAAGAAAAATATGGTCTTCCTGAAAAAGAACCCTTCACACCTACCAACTTTATCCGGTAAGTCAGCTGTCAACTGTAAAAACAGCCCTCTGTGTGCAGGTTATGATACCTGGGTCCGCAGAGGGCTTTGTTATTATTTTCAGATTTTCTTTTCAATAATACTGCTTGCAATGATTAGGACCAATGGCTGTATCAGGATAATTACTCCTACAATTATGGCAGAAACCATATAATTTAAAGTAATAAATATCAACATAGCAATGCCCAGCAGCATTAAGGTGATCATATTGGTGATATTTCCGGCTTTTTCCTTTATGGCAATATTACGCTCATCTAACACATTGCTCCG
>UQSX01000129.1 GCA_900543715.1 uncultured Blautia sp.
ACCGCTCTCGCCGACAGCTATGTTAGAATACCACAGTGTTTTTCCTTTGTCAACACTTTTCGTGAATTTTTTTCAGTTTTTTTCTTTCATGTGTCCTGCCGCAGTTTTATACAGAAACCGGAGGGCTTTTTTGTTCTATAGGGCCGTCCGAAGGACGGCCCTATAGAACAAAAAAGACAGGAAAAGGATTTTCCCCTCTCCTGCCTCTTTCAGCAATTTTCAGAATAATCCAGCCAGAAGTTGTGCCAGCAGATTATTTTCATATAAATAATTAGTCATAGAATTTTCCTGTACCATGGCCACGGCCCTTTGTGCCCAGGCAGTATCCCAGAATAAGGACAGTACCAGGAAAACGATCCATACTACAAAAATCCCCTGGATCATTCCCAGAGCAGCTCCTCCCACTCTGTTAAAAAGGTTAAGGACCGGAAGGGAAAATATTCCATCCAGTAATCCTTCCACAATATGAAGGACTATGCTGATCAAAAGGAACGTCAGGATCATTCCCAATATACTGACAGCTATCGTGGCTATGCTGTGAGAGATATACTCTGAGAAAGTTTCCGCCAGGAAGTGCTCATAGCCCTGGGTATTATTATTCTCTATAAGGATCTCCTTTACACTGTCAGGCAGAGGAAGCTCCTGAATAAATTGATTCTGTTCCCCGGAATTTGTCTCTTCACTGAGTTTTGTTTCTGTATCTCTGGCAATACTCGCCTGGCAATTCTCCTGGATCATCTCATAGATAGGAGTCTTTTCCTGAACAAATTCCGTAATCTGAGGATTCAAGGCAAAGCTTAAAACCAATGTCAGGATAACCGAAAGAAAAGAAAATGCTGTACGGATCATTCCCTTTTGCACTCCGCCGAAAATATATGCTACAGGAATCGCCAGTATTATAATAGAAAACCAATTCATAATTATTACCTGTCTTTCGTATCTGTTTGCTGCTACCAGGCCAAACGAATCATATGAATGCCTTCATCGGAGACTAATAGGTAGCGGTTTCTTGACATCTGGAACAGATTTCTCACGGCTCCCTCCAGGATATCCCCCTGGAACTTTAATTTTCCGCCGAGATCATACATTTCTATCTGGGCACTGTCACAAAGTACGATTCTTTCCCCACTGATGGAAATGCTTTGATATTCCATATCGAATTCCTGAGAGCACCGTTCTCTGCCTGCAGGATCATACAGCGTCATACAGTAAGATTCCTCTTCACCCTCTGTGACAATTCCAAAGTATTCTTCATTGTAGAAAAGACTGATCATCTGTGTACTGATCTCTGTGTTCTGTCTTTCCTCAGGGGTATCCTCCCCTTGGAAAACAGAAAATCCATCATCCCGGAAAGCCACACAGGTACTGTCTAAAGTATACGAGATCCGGCACCACGGTATCTTCATATGTAAATTCTGCTACAACATTGTCCACCTGGCCCTGACCGGTCTGCCCAAAATTATAGAAGACCACCTGACTGGATATTTCTCCGGATTCCACAAGAAGATAACTAACTGCGATAATCTCTCCATTAGGCGATACGGCAAGGTCTAACGGATATCCATTATTCTCCATTCTGGTCTGATTTTCCACGATAAGACTGCCGTCAGAAGCATAATAATTTACCCAGGTCTTTTCCCCGTCTTCCAGAATGGCTGCCACAGCACCGCTCAAAGTCACCTCAGCCTTTACGATAGGAAAGTCTGTAGCTACCGGACCCACAGGCCCGTCTGCTTTAAGCACATACATAGAGGTTCCCCTCTTGTCATATATAGCCGCCGCATCTCCCTGTATACTGGCTACCGGATCACTCATATCATAAGTTTGATTCCACAATGTATCTCCGGACTGTGAAAGCAGAGACACACTTTCATTTCCATATTTCAGCAGATCCTCTCCGAACTGTACATATTCTGAAGACTGCGTATCCTCATTCTCTAAAGTAGAAAGCACATCATAATTCTGGTCCACATGATTTAAAACAATAAAAATTCCTGCTGCCGCTGCGATCACCAGCGCTCCAAAAATCACCAATGTCTTGTTTGGACGTATTGTCTTTAAATAATACCAGAAATCCAGAAATTTACCTTCCTCTGAATCTTCTTTTTTTAAATTCATATATTCTTTCAAATTCATATATTTTTTCCCTAGTATATCTATATCCAATGTGTCAATTCAGGGTTAGTATAACACAAAAGTTTACGGGAGTAAAATTTTTTGTCCCGGATAAATAAGATCATTCACAGACAGATTGTTCAGTTCGCAGATCTCTCTGACCTTTTCTGTACTCCCATAGGTTTTAATACTGATTCTTGTTATCGTGTCGCCCTGCTGGATCGTATAAGTGGGATGAATTTCCGTGGAGGTCTGAGAGCTTTCTTCTTCCTCCTCAGATTCTTCCTGATCCACTCCCGTCTCATTCTGAACCTGCTCCTGCTCAGCTTCCTCTGTCCCATCGGAAGTCTGCTGGCTCTCATTGCCAGTGTCCCCTTTATCCTTTTCCTCTTCTGTGTCCTCTGTATTCTCTTGTGCTGCAGCACTTCCGTTTACCGGCGCAGTCTCTTGCAGCGTTGTATCCTGTTGTTCCTGATCAATCTTGGCAAGGACTTCCCTGGTGCTTTGAAGCTTCTGGTAATCATTCAAATATAAGACCCCTACTGCCAATACGGCAACTGCAGCGCAGATACCGGCAGCTTTCATTACCGGGAATCCGGTTTTCGGCTTTTCCTGCCTGGTATTTTTCTCTACTTTTTTCCGGAAACTGTGAACAGCGGAATCATCCACCTCTTCTGTTTTTCTCTCCATTTTCTGATTCTGGGCTATAAGAAAGTTATGCATAGGCTCATTTTTCTCGTAGTATACATAGAAGCCTGTCTGCCGTGACATTCTCCCTTCCTCATAGCGATAAAAAGCCTCTTCTTTTTCCATGGGCTCCATGACAAATAAAATCTTATCATTCCCGCCGAAATGATCTAAATGAGTCTGACAGATCACCTGGTGAAGTTCCATAGAACACCCAGGAATAGAAAGAAACCAGCCTACCACTTCCTGGTCTGGAAAATATTCTTTGTTTTTTTCATATACATGATTCCATATCTCCTGTGTAAATTCCAAATGTTCTTCACTGACTTCCATATCAGGCAGGGCAACTGCGCTTTTCACAAACAGATAGGAAACTCCCTCTTTCCAATTCGCCTGTCCCAGCAGTATTGCTCCAATCCCTTTGCTCATATTTTCGGAAGATATTCTACAAAGATAAGTATATGCATAATCTTCTATATAGATTTTCTGAGATCCTCCCACTTCCCCTATCTGGCGTATGTTATTGGGAATACGGAAAAAACTTTCATTCCCCTCAGACTTTTGTTTTTCCTTTTCGTAAACAATTTCAATCATGTAACATTCACCCCTTTTTGAAGAAAAGGATAGCACATACTTTCTGCGAAATTTATCGGATTCAGTGGGGGATCTTATTTTTTTAACGACAAATTATACGGGGATAAGGTCATAAAAAACGGAAAGAATAAAAGCAGGAAATTGATTTCAGAAAGGATCGGCAGATATGTCTACAAGAAAAGATGCAACCTATTATATTGAAAATAAAGGCGCCGGAGCGAAGCTCGGCACCCTTCTCTTTGATTTCCTCACCACTTATGACAATAATTTTCGGGAACTGGTCTTTGTCTGTATAGGCAGCGACAGGATCACAGGTGACAGTCTGGGTCCCCTGGTGGGGCATACCCTGTCCAAGCACAGTCTCCCCTCTGCATATATTTACGGAACTCTGTCCCAGCCTGTTCACGCATTAAATCTCAGGGAAACTATAGAAGAAATAAATCTGCGTCATCCGGACAGTCTTATTATCGCGATTGACGCCTCTTTGGGGACCAGAAAGCATATGGGCTATCTGACCATCTCTAATGGCTCTTTAGAGCCGGGACTGGGCGTTCATAAAAAGCTGCCTCCTGTAGGAGATATCTCCATCACAGGCATCGTGAACTCTGCCGGAAACTTTGAACACTTTAATCTCCAGACTGCCAGATTGTCTACTGTAGTGCAGATGGCAGATTCCATTGTTTTCGGCGTTCTTATGGCCCATCGCCGCTACTTCTATGGTTTTCGCCGTCTCAGTCTTCAGATATAAAAACGGGGCTGCCAAGGCAGCCCCATGTTTTCATTTAATTTTATACAAAAGCTTTTACTTTCTCATAAATGCCTTCTGCATCGATTCCATATTTTGCCAGAAGCTGTACAGCCGGGCCGGATTCGCCGAACACATCATTGATACCAATACGAAGCATCTTTGTAGGCGCTTTCTCAGCGAGAACTTCTGCAACTGCACCGCCCAGGCCGCCGATAACAGAATGTTCTTCTACTGTAACAACTTTTCCCGTCTCCTGTGCAGCTTTCACTACCAGTTCCTCATCAAGAGGTTTGATGGTATGGATATTGATAACCTTTGCATCTACGCCGTCAGCAGCCAGTTTTTCTGCTGCAGCCAAAGCTTCATTTACACATAATCCTGTAGCAAAGATTGTAACGTCTTTGCCTTCTCTCAGGACAATTCCTTTTCCAATCTCAAACTTGTAATCCGGTCTGTCATTGATCACCGGTACTGCAAGTCTTCCGAAGCGAAGATATACTGGTCCCTGATGGTTATATGCGGCTTCTACTGCTGCCTTTGCCTCTACATCGTCAGAAGGATTCAGGATTACCATTCCTGGAATTGTACGCATTAAAGCAATGTCTTCATTGCACTGATGCGTAGCTCCGTCCTCACCTACAGAAATTCCTGCGTGAGTAGCTCCGATCTTCACGTTTAAATGAGGATAGCCGATAGAGTTACGAACCTGCTCATAAGCACGTCCTGCTGCAAACATAGCAAAGGTACTTGCAAAGGGAACTTTTCCTGTTGTGGAAAGTCCGGCTGCAATTCCCATCATATTAGACTCTGCGATACCGCAGTCGATATGGCGCTCCGGAAAAGCTTTCTTAAAGGTACCTGTTTTTGTAGCACCTGCCAGGTCTGCATCCAGAACTACCAGATTCTCATATTTCTTACCCAGTTCTACCAGGGCGTTTCCATAGCTCTCTCTTGTAGCGATTTTCTTTACTTCTGACATAATGCTTCACCTGCCTTTTCCAAATCTGCCATTGCTGTTTCGTACTGTTCATCATTAGGAGCTTTTCCATGCCAATCCACTGAATTTTCCATATAAGAAACGCCTTTGCCTTTTACAGTCTTCATAACAATAGCGGTAGGCATTCCCTTTACGGTCCTGGCTTCGTCAAAAGCTGCTTTCAGCTGATCAAAGTCATTGCCGTCTTCCACGTTGATCACATGGAAATTAAATGCTTCAAATTTCTTGTCAATAGGGTATGGAGAGCATACGTCCTCGATTTTTCCATCAATCTGCAGACCGTTGTTATCTACGATCACAACCAGGTTGTCCAGTTTTCTGTGACCGGCGAACATAGCTGCCTCCCAGACCTGGCCTTCCTCGATTTCTCCATCTCCAAGAAGAGTGTATACTCTGTAAGAATCGCCGTCCAGCTTAGCGCCTAAAGCCATTCCTACTGCTGCGGAGATTCCCTGTCCCAATGATCCGCTGGACATATCTACGCCCGGAATATGTTTCATATCCGGATGTCCCTGTAAATAGGAACCAAGATGACGTAAAGTTGTTAAGTCTTCTACCGGAAAATATCCTCTGTTAGCCAAAGTGGAATAGAGTCCCGGAGCCGTATGGCCTTTTGATAACACAAAACGGTCTCTGTCTGCTTTCTTTGGATCCTTCGGATCAATATTCATTTCCTCAAAATATAAATAAGTAAACACATCTGCTGCTGATAAAGATCCGCCCGGATGTCCTGCTTTAGCGCTGTGCACTGCAGTTACAATCCCTTTACGGACTTCATTGGCAGTTTTCTGAAGCTCTAATTTGTTCATATAATCCTCCTGAAATTTATTCCTGCGAGCAAAGAGCCAGG
>UQSX01000130.1 GCA_900543715.1 uncultured Blautia sp.
AGAGCACTTGACTTTTAATCAAGTTGTCCGGGGTTCGAATCCCCGATGCTTCACTGGAAGCCCAAACAAATCAAGTTTGGGCTTTTTTATTTCGCAGGAACAGCATTCCTGTGAAATAAAAATGTTCTGTGCGGATATGGCGGAATTGGCAGACGCGCCAGATTTAGGTTCTGGTGTCTACGACGTGCAGGTTCAAGTCCTGTTATCCGCATTTTTCACTAGAGACAGGTGATTGCAGAAAAGCTGGAATTCCTTGAAAGATTAAGGAGTTTCAGCTTTTTTATGTGTCGTTTTCCGGTATCTGACGGCCTTCGTGATTGAGATAATAATGATCCTTATAGATCAGCTGGGAAACAGGAACAAATTCATAACCTTTGTCCTGGAGGGCAGTGAGAACTGTATCCAGGGCGTCTGTGATATACTTGGCGCCGTTATGACACAGGATAATACTTCCGTTTCCCAGCTTTTTATTTTCCGTAATCCTTTTAATGATATCCTGGGCGCCATAATCTTTCCAGTCCAGAGAATCCACATCCCATTGTATAGGGTAATAGCCACATTCCTGGACGCAGGAGATCACTTCGTCATTATAGTCTCCATAGGGAGCCCGGAAAAGGAACATTTCATAACCGGTCAGTTCTTTGACTCTGTTATGAACGGCCATAAGTTCCTGGATCTGTTCTGCCTCCCCCAGCTTGCTCATATAGGGATGGCTCTCGCTGTGGTTTCCCAGATCATGGCCTGCCTCATAGATTTTTACCACTTCTTCAGGAAATTTTTCTACCCATTGGCCGGTCATGAAAAAAGTGGCTTTTACATTGTGAGAAGCCAGGATATCCAGGAGTGTCTGGGTATATTCATTGCCCCAGGCAGAATCAAAACTGATCGCAATCTGAGGTTTATCTGTTTCCACACAGTAGATGGGCAGCTTTCGGCTGCCGGAGGTATTCGATACGGAAATCAGACGTGGAGCATAAACGGTGCCGCACAGGATTAAGAGACTTGCCAATCCTAAGACGAGGATTGCGTTGAGGATACGTTTTGAAAGCATTGTATTACCTTTCAGGGCCTGCTTACTAGGATTTTATGCTTTACAGGATAAAAAAAGAACAGAGCCGCCGGTACCTGGCGACTCTGCTTACTGATCCATGGACTCCTGGCTGTAGAAGTGCTGATGCTCTTCTTCCAGCTCCTGAAATAACTGGGCAAAAGTCCAGAAACAGTTTTGGGCAGTAAGAACAGCTTTTAGCGCTACCTGGGGAATCACACCGTTTTTCATGGATTTCAGGAGCACATCCAACTTTTCTTCAGTGAAATTACACATTACGAGAACATCCTTTGTAATTTCAGGAGTATTTTGAAAAGGCGGTATTTTTCTGGCCGGAAATCCTTTGACTTTGGCAAGATATCCCACTGTCTGAAGAAAATGTGCTCCGGTGACAGGAACGAATGTAATGCCCAGATGTTCTGCCGCTTTTTCTAAAGATTTGCTTTTTTCCGCTTGGCCGTTGTCATAGTATAAGATCATTGGTCTGCGAACGATCATAAGTTTCCCCCTCTGCTGTAATATTAATTTAATCATATACTCAGACGTTTAAAATTTCAACTGTTTTTAAAAGAAATCCGGATAAACTGTGGAAATATAGGGCAGAAGTGGTAGAATAGAAAAAAAGAAAAGGAAAAGCCTATGTATCAAGAGGATATGGAAATTGTCCGTCAAAATATATTATTTAAGGAACTTGAGAGAGAAGCTGCCGATGAGGTCTTTGGGAAGGCGGAAGGCTATGAAAAAGATTTCTCTAAAAGCCAGATACTTTTCCAGGAGGGAGATTTGGTAAAACAGATAGGAATCCTTATAAAAGGAGAGGTGAGGGTCTGCAGACTGGAGTTTGACGGAGGAGAAAAACTTATTCAAAAGCTTCGGGTTCCTTATCTGGTAGGGGCAGATGTTGTATGTACACCCAGACAGGTAAGTCCATACACTGCCTATGTAAGCGAAGAATCCAGGATCTGGTATTTCCCCTATGAAAACCTGAAAAATCCCGGGAAGCTCCCTGAGGAAGCCAGAAGGCATATGAAGGAGCGGCTCCTGGAATTTATTGCCAATGAAAATATCAGAAAACTGTATCAGGTAGACATGCTCTCGGCAGCAGGTGCAAGAGAAAAGATTTTGAAATATTTGATGATCCAGTGTCATAAGGCAGGGAGCAGACAGATAGAGATACCTTACAATCGGGAGGAGCTTGCCAGCTTTTTGTGTATGAACCGCACTGTGCTTTCTCATACGCTGAGCAAGATGGAAAAAGAAGGAATGATAAGTTTCAAAAAAAACAGGTTTTTGGTAAAAGGATTTTTGACGGGAGACCAGGAAAATTGAGAAACGAAAAGGGAGGGGCAGGTTTGTTGACAATTTTTTTTCTGTCCCGTATACTGATACAATATGAATTCCTGAATCAACGGAAAGGGATGAAGAATTGGATAAGATTAGTGTACATCTGTTAGGAAGGCCATATGTGGAAGTAAATGGAAAACGTGTAAATTTTCCATATAAAAAAGCTGAGGGATTCTTTTACTATCTCTGTGTGAAGAAAAACGCAACAAGAGAAGAAATCATTTATGTTCTTTGGGGAGCTGACAATGAGAATGTGGGCAGAAAGAATCTCAGGGAAGCTGTTTATCAGATAAAAAAATTGCTGGGAAAAGAAATTCTGGTGACCGAGGGACATACAGGGATTTCTTTGAATCCGGAATATAACATGCAGATAGACTGGGATGATGTGGGGGAAGATTATATTCCGGAGAATGAGGAAGATGGATTTCTGGCACATTTTCATATTAAAAACTGCTATGAATTTGAAGAATGGGTATCTTCCATGCAGGAGCAGTATAACCGGTATATCATGAAATCTGTAGAACAGAAGCTGAATGAAGCAAATGTGCAGAAGGATATCGGGCAGATCCAAAAATATGGAAACATGCTGATACGCCGGGACCCTTATAATGAAGAGCTTTATCATGAGATTATGGAAATTTATGCTGCCTGCGGAAACTATAATATGGCGATCAAGCTCTATTATGATCTGGAAAAGATACTGTCAGAAGATCTGGGAGTGGAGCCCTCGGGGGATATCACCCAGCTGTTTCACCGGATTTTTAATGTAAAGGGAAACGTGGCTCAGACAGGAGAAAGCTGGAATGTGTCATTTGTAGGCAGAACAGAGGAAATATACCTCATCAGCCAGTATGTCAATGGGTTTGGACAGTCCGGAAGACCTCAGTGTGTGGCAATTGCAGGAGAAGAAGGCGTTGGAAAGACGGCTCTGCTGCATAAAGCAGCACAGATGGTAAAAGGGTATCAGAGAGTGACTCTCCAGGCGAACTGCTATTCAGAGGAAAAGGAATTTTATCTCAGACCCTGGAATGATATTTTCTGGGAGCTTGAACAGTGTGCGGAAAACGGGGGGTTTGAGGCTGCGCTTATCCAGGAGGCAAAGCAGCAGCTCCATCAGCTTCTTGGAGGGACAGCAGAGGAAGGAAACCAAAAAGATCTGCTGCGGCCGTCCTTTCAAAGCATTGAACGTATTACCATAGAAATGTGCAGAAAGATCACTCAGAGTCACAGATTGGTGCTTTTCTTTGACGATATCCAGTGGATGGATGACCTGAGCTTTCAGCTTCTTAACCGGCTGCTGCTCACAGTTGGGACAGAAAAGATACTGGTTATTTGTACCTATAATCAAAACAGTGACCAGGAAGTGATGGAGGCCCTGGAAAAGCTGATACGCCAGGACCTTCTTAAAATCATTACCATAGAGCCTTTCACAAAGCAGGAGACGGATGAACTTCTTCACAGGCATCTTCCTCAGCTGGATCAGGAAAAGGAGAAACGGGAGCAGATTTATGAGATGACAGAGGGAAATGCTTTCTTTTTAATAGAAATGATCAATTACATCAAAGAGAAGGGATTTACTCTGGAGATTTCTCCAAAGGCTCATAATGTGATAAAAGCCAGGCTGGCTGGACTTCCGGAGATTGAAAATCAGGTGCTTGACTGTATGTCAGTATTTCCGGAAAAAGTTACGATTGAAGAACTGGAGCTTCTTCTGCCGATGCTGGACAGGCTGACCCTTATCCGGGTTCTGGAAAAGCTTCAGGAGAGACACCTGATAAAGGAAAGCCTTATCGGGTGGAATATTTATTACGAATTTGTTCACAGAGTTTTCAGAGAATATGCCTATGATCGACAGAGTCTTGGACAGAGACGTGTGTATCACCACATGCTGGCAGAGTATTATGAAAAACAGGGGAAAATAAAATCAAATCTGCCCAGCCTTCCCATGATCATTTACCATTACGAAAGATGTCATGACCAGGCAAAGACTTATGAGTATAAGATCGCTTATCTCAACGAATATTATACACTGCTCAACGAAAACTTCCCCATTCTGCACTGGGATATTGAGAATGGAGAAGAGGATCTGGTACTAACGGAAGGAACTGCACAGATGATGGAACTGGCAGAGGAAGTGATCCGCCTTTCTGATAACTCTCCTAAAGTCCAGGAAATGAAAATGAAAATGTTTTATGTGAAGGGAAGGTACAATATCTCCCAGGGTGAGTATGAGGCAGGACTGTCCGGAATCCACCAGAGCATTTCCCTGGCAGAAAAACTGGGAGATGAGAAAACCCTGCTCAACTGTTATAAACAGATGAGTTTTTATGGAATCCAGGTGGAAGAGCCGGACCTGGTGAAGAAATATCTGGACAAAGGCTTTGAGCTGGTAAAGGAAGGAGAAACGGAGGACCAGGGGGTCTTTACAAGGCTTCTGGGCTGGTATTACTTATATAGGAAAGAATATGAAAAGGCGGAAGAAAAATTCCGGCAGGCCATTGAAATCTTCCAGGTGCCGGAAGCAGAAGATGGACGCTTTCGCATAAGTATTGCAGCCTGCTATGGATATCTGGGAGACCTGTACCGGGAACAGGGAAAGCTGGATGAGGCTGTGCAGTATTATGAAAAGGCCGTTCAGACAGGGAATGATAAGGTAAAGGCCAACGGCCTGGGACAATTCTATTCAGGCCTGGGACAGGTCCGTATGCTCCAGGGCAGATACGAAGAGGGAGAAAAATATCTTCAGGAAGCGATCGGATGTCTGGAACGTCACGGATACTACTGGGGAAGGGAAAAGGCGGAGGCCTGCCTGGCTCAGCTTTTGCTGAAAACAGGAAGGAAGAAAGAGGCGAAAAAATACTTTGCAGAGAGCAGAAAAATTTCCCGGAAGATAAAAAATCCCTCTACAGAACAGCTTTTACAGGAATTAGAAAAAGAGTTTAAAACGAAATAAGAGATTCCATCAGGATAAATAAAGAAGGTCTTTATGCAGAAGTTTTCCTGCTTAAAGATCTTTTTTATTCGTGACAATAGCAGTCCGTAGAGGACGCTGTCTATCACTGTACGCTTTAATGTGATAAAAAATTAAAATGATAATTTGTTAAAAATGCGAATAAATAGTGAGATAGCGAAGTGGATACGTGTAAAAAATGTAAAATCAAACAGAATAAAAAGATAAAAAGTTATGCAATTTGACATTTATTGACGCTTTTTAGACACTTCTGACTGTATAATTTTATATACACTATAACATAAGAAAAGAGGGTGTGATATGAGTAACATAATGATTACTGGAAAGGACCTGACATTGGATCAGATCGCAGCCATCTGTCGGGGACATGCCAAAATAGAATTGGCCGAAGAAGCAAAGCAGCAGATCATTGAATCCAGAAAAGTAGTAGATCAGCTGGTAGAAGAGGAAAAG
>UQSX01000131.1 GCA_900543715.1 uncultured Blautia sp.
CAACAGAGGGGATAATGGTATGGAGAGAATTAAAAAAGCAGTGAAATTCATACAGGGCTTTGTAGTCAATCTGGGAGAAAAGCATATGTCAGCTTATGCTGCCCAAGCGGCTTATTTTATTATTCTCTCTTTTATTCCTTTTATGCTTCTCTTAATGACTTCTATAAAGTATACCCTTCTTACCAGGGAAGAAGTGATCAATGTGGTGATGCAGATCTTTCCTGAAAATTTTGAAGGGTTTATCCGGGGCATAGTGGGAGAAGTCTACGCAAAGTCCCTGGGAGTGGTGCCGATTTCCGCGCTGATCGCACTGTGGTCTGCGGGAAAAGGGATCCAGGCCTTGACCAATGGGTTTAATACGATCTATCAGGTACAGGAGACCCGAAATTTTATCATTACCAGGATCCGATCTGTAATATATACCTTGATCTTTGTGATCGCTATTGTCCTTACCCTGATCCTGCAGGTTTTTGGAAACAGCCTTCAGCGGGAACTGAGCGACAGGTTTCCTTTTCTTGACAGACTGGTGACAACGATCATCAGCATGAGACTGCTGATTTCTCTGGGGCTTTTGTCTCTGGTATTTTTGATGCTGTATAAGTTTATTCCCAACCGAAAGGCAACTTTCCGAAGTCAGCTGCCGGGAGCAGTGCTCTCCGCTGTGTGCTGGTCAACTTTTTCCTTTTTCTTTTCTATCTATGTGGACTTTTTCAGCGGCGCTGCTAATATGTACGGAAGTATGACCACCATTGTGCTGATCCTGCTGTGGATGTATTTCTGTATGATGTTTGTAATGATCGGCGCTCAGGTAAACTATTATTTTGAAGAACAATTCCACTGGATACATCAGAGTGCAATAGAGGCCGTCCGAAAGGAGTACCAGCTTTTGACCAGAGATGAGGATGAAGAAGAGACAGAGGAAGAGAAACAAGAAGAGAAAGAGAAAAGAAATTCTTGACACAGACTGTCAAAATGGCTACAATAGGGTACAGACATAAACAAAGGCTGTGAAGGTGCCAGTAGATATTTATTTTCTGCCAGAGAGGGAGAGTCACCGGCTGAAAGCTTTCCTCAGTTCAGATAAGTATTGAGTTTCACACCGGAGCCGCACTTCTGAAATCCAGTAGGTCGTGCCGTAGCTGTGCGTTAAACAGGAAAGAGTGCCTGCCGTTTACGGTGGGAACAAGGGTGGTACCACGGATATTTTGCTTCGTCCCTTTTGGGGGACGGAGCTTTTTTTATTCTATAGGAAAGTCCTCCAGACTGTCCTATAGAATAAAAAGCCCTCCGGGCAGGATGCACACGCCGCAATGAGGTATGTTACCGCTTTGCGGTATTGCGGCGGCGTGCAAAGTGTTCAAGTCCCTCAAGATTGAGGGGAGGGGGAGCTGAGGTGGGCTTGCCCACTTTGTTCTACGACTGCGTTATAAAAAATTCCGTAAGTATTCCGCTGCAGCGGAGGGTATCAGTATCAAATCAAGAAAAGGAGATTATCATGGAAGAAAAGTTAAAGCAAATTCAGGAAGAAGCTGCGAGACAGATTCGGGAATCCGGAGCTCTGGATAAACTTAATGAAGTCCGTGTGGCGTTTTTAGGAAAAAAAGGTGAGCTGACAGCAGTTTTAAAAGGCATGAAGGATGTGGCTCCTGAAGACCGTCCAAAGGTAGGACAGTGGGTCAATGAGGCCAGAGGGAAAATCGAAGCCCTTCTGGAAGAGACAAAGCAGAAACTGGAGGCAGAAGCTCTGGAGCAGAAGTTGAGAGAAGAGGTTATTGACGTAACCCTTCCTGCAAAGAAAATGGAGGCGGGACACAGACATCCCAACACCATTGCTCTGGAAGAAGTAGAGAGAATCTTTATCGGTATGGGCTATGAGGTAGTGGAAGGCCCGGAAATCGAATATGACGAATATAACTTTGAGAAGCTGAATATTCCAGAGGGACATCCTGCAAAGGATGAGCAGGATACTTTCTATATCACAAAGGATATCCTTCTCCGTACCCAGACCTCACCGGTACAGGCCAGAATTATGGAGCAGGGCAAGCTGCCTATCCGTATGATCTCACCGGGACGTGTGTTCCGTTCAGACGAAGTAGATGCTACCCATTCTCCTTCTTTCCACCAGATTGAAGGACTGGTTATTGATAAAAATATTACCTTTGCTGATTTAAAGGGAACGCTGGAAGAGTTTGCTAAGGAACTTTTCGGACCGGAGACAAAGACAAAATTCCGTCCTCATCATTTCCCGTTTACAGAGCCCAGCGCAGAAGTGGACGTATCCTGCTTTAAGTGCGGAGGCAAAGGTTCCGGCTGGATCGAGATCCTGGGCTGCGGTATGGTACATCCTCATGTACTGGAAATGTGCGGCATTGATCCTAATGAGTACACCGGCTTTGCTTTCGGCGTAGGTCTGGAGCGTATTGCTCTGCTGAAATACGAAATTGACGACATGCGTTTATTATATGAGAATGACACAAGATTCTTACGTCAGTTCTAGGAGGAGAGAAGAGAATGAATACATCTTTATCATGGATTAAAAAATATGTGCCGGACCTGGATGTGACAGCCCAGGAATATACAGATGCCATGACTTTGTCAGGAACAAAGGTGGAAGGTTATGAGAAGCTGGACGCTGACTTGGACAAAATTGTCATTGGTCAGATTGAGAAGATCGAAAAGCACCCAGATGCAGACAAGCTCATTATCTGCCAGGTAAATATTGGAACAGAAACCATTCAGATCGTAACAGGAGCTCCTAATGTAAAAGAGGGAGACAAGGTTCCTGTAGTTTTGGAAGGCGGAAGAGTTGCAGGGGGACACGACGGAAAGAAGACTCCCGGCGGTATCCAGATCAAAGCTGGAAAGTTAAGAGGTGTGGAGTCCTACGGAATGATGTGCTCCATTGAAGAGCTGGGTTCCACCAGAGAGTTTTATCCCGAAGCTCCGGAATATGGAATTTATATTTTCCCTGAAGACGCAGTAGTGGGAGAAAGCGCTATCCACGCTCTGGGACTGGACGACGTGATCTTTGAATATGAGATTACTTCCAACAGAGTGGACTGCTACAGTGTTATCGGTATTGCAAGAGAGGCTGCGGCAACTTTTAATAAAAAATTCGTTCCTCCTGTAGTTGAGGTAAAGGGAAACAGCGAAGACGCTCATGACTATGTAAAGGTTACTGTGGAAGATACAGAATTGTGCCCAAGATACTGTGCGAGAGTGGTAAAAAATGTAAAAATCGGACCTTCTCCAAAATGGATGCAGAGATGTCTGGCAGCCAACGGCATCCGCCCAATTAACAACCTGGTAGATATTACCAACTACGTTATGGAAGAGTTTGGACAGCCTATGCATGCCTATGACATGGATACAGTTGCAGGACAGGAAATCGTTGTCCGCCGGGCAAAGGACGGAGAAAAATTTGTGACCCTGGACGGACAGGAGAGAACTCTGGACGATTCTGTGCTGATGATCTGCGACGGTGAAAAGCCTATTGGTCTGGCCGGTATCATGGGAGGAGAGAACTCTATGATCACAGACCACGTTTCCACTGTACTTTTTGAGGCAGCTAATTTCAACGGGGTAAATATCCGTCTTTCCAGCAAAAAGGTAGGACTTCGTACAGACGCTTCCGGGAAGTTTGAGAAAGGTCTGGATCCAAATAATGCCCAGGCAGCCATTGACAGAGCCTGCCAGCTGGTGGAAGAATTCGGCTGCGGCGAAGTCGTAGGAGGAATGGTGGATGTATACACCACAAAGAAAGAGCCTGTACGGGTTCCTTTCGAGCCGGAGAAGATCAACAACCTTCTGGGGACAGAACTGTCCAAAGAGGAAATGTTGGAATACTTAAACAGAGTAGAACTGGCTTATGATGAGAAGACTAGCGAAATCGTAGCGCCTACTTTCCGCCATGACATTTTCCGTACCGCAGACCTGGCAGAGGAAGTAGCAAGATTCTATGGTTATGATAATATTCCTACCACTCTTCCAAAGGGAGAGGCTACTACGGGAAAACTGCCTTTTGATCTGCGTATCCAGCAGACAGCCAGAGATATGGCAGAGTTCAACGGATTTTCTCAGGGATACTGCTATTCCTTTGAGAGCCCTAAAGTATTTGACAAACTGCTGCTGCCGGCAGATGATCCTCACAGAAAGGCCATTGTGATCGCAAATCCTCTGGGAGAGGACTTCAGCATTATGCGTACCCTTTCCTTAAACGGTATGCTCACTTCTCTGGGAACTAACTATAAGAGAAGAAATAAGAATGTCCGCCTGTATGAGCTGGGAAACATCTATATTCCAAAGGCTCTTCCATTAACAGAGCTGCCTGATGAGAGAATGATCTTTACTCTGGGTATGTACGGGGATGGAGATTTCTATACCATGAAAGGCGTGGTAGAGGAATTCCTGGATAAGATCGGTATGAGCAGCAAGGAAGACTATGACCCCAATGCAGGAAAGACCTTCCTTCATCCGGGACGCCAGGCAAATATTGTCTATGAAGGAACTGTTATCGGTTATATGGGAGAGGTGCATCCTACTGTTGCAGCCTCCTATGGAATTGGCGACAGAGCTTATGTAGCTGTGCTGGATATGCCCTCTATCATGAAGTTTGCTACCTTTGACAGAAAGTATGAAGGAATCGCAAAATTCCCTGCAGTGAGCCGTGATATCAGTATGGTGGTGCCGAAAAACATTCTGGCAGGCCAGATCGAGCATATCATTGCCCAGAGGGGAGGCAAGATCCTGGAGAGCTATGAACTTTTCGATATCTATGAAGGAAGCCAGATCCAGGAGGGCTATAAATCTATGGCTTACTCTGTAACCTTTAGAGCTAAGGACAGGACTCTGGAAGATGCCGATGTAAATGCAGCTATGAAGAAAATTCTGAATGGTCTGGAAGGACTGGGAATCGAGCTGAGAAAATAAAAACTGACTGAGATGCAGCCGGGCATAAAAGGAGTATGTACAGGTGAAGATTTATATTGTACGACATGGAGAAACCTGCTGGAATGTCCAGAGGCGTCTTCAGGGCGCTTCTGACACAGAATTAAATGAAAAGGGGACAGCCCTGGCTGAGATTACGGGAAAGGCACTGAAAGAGGTGCCTTTTTCCTGCTGTTTCACCAGCCCCTTAAAAAGAGCCAGAGATACCGCCAGACTGGTGTTGGGAGACCGGGAAATCCCCATTTATGATGACGAAAGGATCCGGGAGATTTCCTTCGGCGTATGGGAGGGGAAGGACTCCGCCCTTCTTCCCCAGGAAATGCTGGACAACTTTTTCCACCACCCGGAAAAGTATATTCCCCCGGAAGGAGGAGAACCCCTGCCCCATATTCTGGAGAGAACAAAGGACTTCTGGAAGGACATTACCTCTCGAAAAGAACTTCAGGACAAGACAGTGCTTATCGCTTCCCATGGCTGTGCCATACGGGCGCTTCTCCACAATGTATATGAGGAAGAAGGTCTGGAAAATTACTGGCATGGGAAAGTGCCGCCCAACTGCTGTGTGAACATAGTGGAAGTCCGGGAAGGAAAGGCAGTGCTGCTGGAGGAAGATAAGGTGTATTATCATGGAACTGCTTGACAAATCCTGCCTGATGATATATAACAAGACATTGCAGACCAGAGGAGAACTGCCAAAACAGGGACTGATATCCCAGGTTAGAATACAGAGGCAGGAAATTTCTTTTGGTCTCAGAGTATTTGG
>UQSX01000132.1 GCA_900543715.1 uncultured Blautia sp.
GAAGTACGGGGATCGGAAAATACAGGGCGGCGCAAAAAATGATTGAATAAGTTGAAATGTAAAAGAGGTGCCCCAAGGCACCTCTTTTAGGTCTTACTCTTATGTTGCAGCTCTTTGGTATGTTCCATTCCCTGAGAGATAATGGATCGTACATGTTCATCATCCAGTTCATATAGAATATTTTTTCCGCTTCTGTGCCAGCGTACCAGACCATTCATTTTCAATATCCGCATGTGATGTGAAACAGCCGGTTCCGACATGTTCAGCTTTCTGGCAATTTCATTGATACATGCTTCAGACGTAAATATCTGAAACAGGATCCGGACACGGGAGGGATCTCCCAGTGTCTTAAAAAGCTGAGTCATTCGTTCAAGGTCTGCTTCTTCTGAATCACATGTCTGTTTTATTCCCATAGATTTTCTCACTCCTATACATCAAAGACGTTTGACAAACAACGCCCGGATGGCATTAAATACAGCAAGGATCATAACACCTACATCTGCAAAGACCGCCAGCCACATATTAGCAAACCCCAGAGCTACCAATACCAGACAGATCAGTTTGACACCGATCGCCACTACTATATTCTCATAAACAATGCCCAGACACTTTCTGGAAATCTTAATAGCTTTTGCAATCTGCATGGGATCATCATCCATCAAAACGATATCCGCCGCTTCGATTGCAGCATCAGATCCCATGGCTCCCATGGCGATACCGATATCCGCACGGCCCAGTACAGGAGCATCGTTGATACCATCACCTACAAAAGCTAGTTTGGCTTTATTACTTTTTTCATTCAGCAGTTCTTCCACTTTTTCTACTTTATCTGCCGGGAGAAGCTCGCTGTAGACCTGATCGATTCCAAGTGAAGAAGCAACCTGGTCCGCCACTTTTCTTGAATCTCCGGTCAGCATGACAGTTTTGCTGACACCTGCTTTTTTCAATGCCTGGATAGCGCCTTTAGAATGGGGTTTCACGATATCGGAGATGACAATATGTCCTGCATATTTCCCATCAATTGCTATATGGATAATAGTACCCACACTGTGACAGGGAACAGCTTTTATATTCAGACGGTTCATCAGTTTATCATTGCCCGCAGCAACAGTGACACCGTCTACTTTGGCAATTACGCCATTTCCACTGATTTCCTGTATGTCAGATACACGGGAACGGTCAATTTCTTTCCCGTAGGCTTTTTGGAGGCTCTTGCTGATGGGATGAGAAGAAGCACTTTCAGCCAGAGCAGCATACTCAACCAGTTTTGCATCCTCGATTTTATTGTGATGGATTCCATTGACTTCAAATACACCCTGTGTCAGCGTACCGGTTTTGTCAAAGACCACAATCTGAGTCTGAGATAACGTTTCCAGGTAATTGGAACCTTTGACCAGAACGCCTGCTTTGCTGGCACCACCGATTCCGGCAAAGAAACTTAAGGGGATACTGATTACCAGCGCACAGGGGCAGCTCGCTACAAGGAACGTAAGCGCCCGATAGATCCATGTTTCCCAATCTGCTCCTACTCCCAGACCAAACATCCTTATCAATGGCGGAAGAATTGCCAGTGCAAGTGCTGCATAACAGACGGCCGGTGTATAAATTTTGGCAAATCTTGAAATAAAGTCCTCGGATTTTGATTTCCGGGAAGAAGCATTTTCCACCAGATCCAGAATTTTTGAAACCGTAGATTCTCCGAACTCTTTTGTGGTCCGTATCTTTAACAAACCGGTCATATTGATGCAGCCACTGATGATTTCATCTCCGGATTTTGCCTCACGGGGCAGACTCTCTCCTGTAAGAGCGGCTGTATTCAAAGTAGAAGATCCTTCCACAACGATTCCATCGATGGGAACTTTTTCCCCCGGCTGGACAACAATGACGCTTCCAATCTCTACTTCATCCGGATCCACCTGTTCCAGTTTTCCGTTTCGCTCAATATTGGCATAGTCCGGACGGATATCCATCAGATCACTAATATTGCGGCGGCTTTTTCCTACCGCATAACTCTGGAACCATTCTCCTACCTGATAGAAAAGCATAACGGCAATGGCTTCCAGATAGTCACCGTTTTCATAAACTGCCAGAGCAAGAGCGCCAAGAGTGGCTAATGCCATCAGAAAGTTTTCATCAAAAATCTGTCCGTTGCGAATGCCTTTCCAGGCTTTTCTCAGTATGTCATATCCGATTATGAAATAGTCAGCCAGATAACATGCTAATCGTATCCAGCGGCCAGATGCACCCAACTGATCAAAAGTGTCAGTTGCAAGAAGCTGAAGTACCAGAAGTAGAACAGAAGCTGCCAGAATTCTCCAGAGCATGGTCTTCTGTTTTTTGGTCATGCCGCTTTTGGCATTTCTGCCAATCAGAAGAAGGATTGCGGCAAGTATCGTGACCACAATAAGCAGTCCGTTTACAATTAATTCCTGCATGATAGATTCTCCATTCTATTATTGTTTAATTGTTTATTTGTTTCGTATAAGGGAAGCCCTTCAGGCCGAAACCGTCAGGGCTTTGCGGGCTGCATCCTCCATCAGATTTGCACAATTCGCGCAGTCTACTTCGATTTTGTAGGTCTTCTTCATAATCATAATCTCCTTTACATTTAGAATAGAATAATTGAAAGATTAAAAATATATTCAATCGTTGGTGCTACAATACTCCATGCACCCGTTCGCGTCAATAGAATGGAACGATATCCTTCCCTTTGGGCGATCAGTTTTTCTGATTGGGCCATTTTTTTATGTATCAAAAACTTTTCAGAAAATAACCAGCGGCTTTTCTTCTAAAAATTATAAAAAAAGACTGAAACAGCCCATGATTTTCCATGAATGTTTCAGTCTCTTTATACTCAGCAATAGACAAGGAACCATTCTATCAGAATGGCTGTTATAATTTCATAAATGATACGCCTTACGCCTCCTGTGCAGGAGCAGTCTTTCCAAAGCCATTCCATGCGTAGAGACCTTTTTTGCTCTCGTCTCCCAAAAACTTATCTACCTGGCAGATATGCAGAATATGATCGCCAACTTCCATAGACTGCTGCAGAGTAGCAACCATAGCCAACCGGGTATCTGCCGGGATCTGAATGTCGCTGCCTTCAATCTCCTTCATTTCGATTTCATTAGCCGCAACCTTATTCACTTTTGCGCCGGTAGAGGCTCCGCAGGCCATTACTGCCTGAGCAAGACTTTCACCTGGAACGGTTATGATCGCTTTCCCGGTCTCACGAACTCTTTTCCCTGTATGTGACTGTTTGCCAGCAGCGAATCCAACCATAGGCGGATTAAAGGATAAATAGGAGACAAAGCAAATAGGGGCCAGATTTGTAGTGCCGTCCTCATTTTGAGAACAGATCAGAGTCAGAGGATTAGGGGATGTAAAAACAGTTGCTTCCATAATGTTCAATTCTTTCATATCTTTCAAACCTTTCTCATAATAATTTCAATCGTTGACGTTAATATCAATCGATGATATATTTAATATACCTGATAAAAATATTAAATCAAGTACGCAAATTATTTATACATGGTATAAAAAAGGATACTGTCTCAAGAATGGAGTGTGATTCTTTTATGACTTATGAAGAATTTACAGAGAAAGTAAGCAGTGTGATTCTGACAGAAAACGGCAACTGTCCCGTTACGCCGGTGATCCAAATGCTTCAGGGAAAATGGAAACTTCAGATCATTTATGAACTTTGCATCAAATCCCCTATGCGATTCGGAGAATTGAAAAAGATGCTCAAACCCATCACCAATGCTGCTCTGACCAATGCCTTAAAAGAACTGGAAAAAGATGAACTGGTCCAGCGTATCCAATATAATGAAATGCCACTGCGGGTAGAATATTCTCTCACCGGGAAAGGTCAGGATTTGTTGCCGGTTTTCTATGCTATTTCAAAATGGGGGATGAAATATATTCCCTGAGGAAGTTTACTGTAAAAATTGTCTCAGTTCCTTCCGGCGGCTTTGAAAGTCCTTGATCCCCAGATCGTAGAGGGCATATTCTGCCTTTTCATCCATGGAATAGGTACCCACATGGATGGTTTCGCTTGGAGCAAAGACAAAGGCAGTTCCCTCTTTTTCCAATTCAAAAACATGCTTCAGATTTTCGTTATAGGTAATATGCCGCCGGTCGATAGCTTCTACAATACGGGGGTATTTCCGGCAAAGCCTGGAATACAGGAAATGCATTCCCTGTGGTTTTCTCACATAATCCCTGTTTTTTGACAGGATCACAACCAGCCGGTCACAGCCTTCCGTCAGGGCATGGTCTACAGGAATCGCATCAGAGATCCCTCCGTCATAATAGAAAGTTCCCTTTAATTCCACCGGACGGCAGGCTGCAGGGATAGCGCTGGAGGCCATGATCAGCCGGTAGTCGTCCTGGGACATCATTTCTTTCCCATAGTACTCGGACTTTCCCGTCTCTGCATTTGTCACTACTGCCTGATATTCTGCAGGGTTTTTCATAAGAGCAGAAAAATCCAGGGGATCCTTGCCTCCTGAATTGGTCAGAGCGCCATAAATATAGGGAAGACCAAAAAGATTCCCTGTTTTTAAAAGGCTCTTTATGCCGAAATATTCTTTGTCATGGATATGTTCTGTGAAAAAACGGAGATTTCTCCCTCTTTGTCCGGCAAGATAGGAAGCCAGGTTTCCCGACCCGCCGGAGACACCGATACAATAGTCAAAGGAGATCCCCTCATCAAGAAAGGCGTCCAGTATCCCCGCATTATAGGCGCATTTCATACCGCCGCCTTCCACTACAAGTCCTGTTTTTTTCTTCTGGCTCATTGTAAATTCCTTCTTTCTAATGTTCACTTTATTCAGTATCCCCATGGATGTTTTTTAGCTTTTTATGATAACGGTCGATAATATCCTGAAGAGTAATTCCCCTCATTTTCTGCTCAGCCGCTTCTTGTATTTCCTTATAAAAGTCTCCGATCGCAAGCTGGACATGAATCCCTACTCCACACTCCGGGTTGGTATCAATATCAAGATGAAGCAAAGGCTTTTCTCCCTCCACTGCCCGGTATATATCCAGCATAGTAATTTCATCTGCAGGTTTGGTAAGACAGGCGTTTGCCTGGCCTTGGGTATTGGAGATAAGGCTTGCATTTTTCAGCACGGCCATCAGCTGCCGGATATAGGCAGGATTTGTTTTTACACTTTCTGCGATCCGGGCACTGGTCAGATGCTCTTTTTCTCCCAGACAGATAAAAGCCAGTGTATGTATGGTATCGCTTAATTTTCTGGAATACTTCATATTTCACCTCATAAATTTCTTTTCCTTCTTGTAATTTATATATTAACATGATACAATCTCAATGTAATTTTAATAATAACAAGACAAGAAAGGAAAGTCAACCATGCAGCCAATGAAAAATATTGTTTCTGAAAATGCACATTTGAAAAATGCCCGGACTTTATTAGATAAACTGAATTCTGCTGAAGCCATTCTGGTAGGAGCAGCAGCCGGCATGTCCGCTTCCTGCGGCTTTAATTTTTTCTATCAGAATGATGAAATGTTCCAGAAGTATCTGGGAGAATTCCATGAAAAATATGGATTTACCGGAGCCTTTAACGGATTTTACTATCATTATCCTTCCCC
>UQSX01000133.1 GCA_900543715.1 uncultured Blautia sp.
CTCGGTAAATCCCTTGATGATTCAAGGGATTTTTTGTTGTCTATTCAGCAGTTCATTGCAACATGTTGCATCTTGCCTACTATTTGCCTACTACGGTTTTTGTAGGCAACAAACTGTTTTCCATAATTTTTGCTGCCTCCTTTCCTTTTTCTTTGAAAAAATAGGAATAAATATTAAGTGTAGTAGTCGGATTGGAATGCCCAAGTACGCTTGCCACTGTTCTTGCGTCCATATTATTTGAAATCAGGATAGCGGCAGCAGAGTGGCGCAGGCCGTGCGGAGGGATGTTATCTGGTATCTTATCTTTCTCACATTCCACAGCGCATTGATTATAGATACGTATAATTCGTTTAAAGGTTGTATATGGACTACATATATGCATCTGGCTGCCATTAGCCTGAGTAAAAATGAAATTTTTATCGTATTCATTTCCTTTATATCCCATCCACGCTTCCCCCTTCTTAAAACACTGCTGTATTTGTTCAGCTTTCCAAGCCCTGGCTATTTCTATTACATAAGGAGGAAGTGTATTTTCTCGCGTGTTATGAGTCTTGGTATCCTTCAATTCCATGGTTCCATTAACATAATCGGTGGACTTATCTATATTGATTTCACATGTATTCATGTTCAGGTCATTCCATGTTAAGGACACGTTCTCGCCACGCCGATCACCAGCAAAAAGAGCTATGTAAAAATAAAGTTTCCATTTAGTAGATACTTGGAATGTCTGTACGTATTTCTGTACATTATACTGCTTACCACGAACTGTAGTCTTATGCTCCTGATGCACAATCTCGAGCGGACGCTCCAGGGCATCAATAAGACGTATCAATTGTTCCATAGTAAAATACTTAGGCAAAGTCTCTTTCTTGGCCTCCTTGCGCCCTGTAACCTTTCCTGCATATATCAGCATGTTCATGTCAAGCAGCCCTTCTGAAACAGCGTAGCTTAACATAGCACTTATTATAACGCAATCCTTCCTGATTGTAGAATCGGATAAGGGTTTCTTGGTTTTGGGATTGCGGTACTCAGTTTTAAGCATTTTCTTATAATTTTTAACATCATTATTTCTAAGGTTCCCAATTTTAATATGACCCATAGCAGGGATAATACGATTTTTAAGCCTGTCTTTGTAGTCCTTATAGGTGGTCCTGGCAAGAGTGGGAGGTTGCATATCTTGAAGGTAAAGTTTGGACAGTTCATTCAATGTCATCCTGGCACCTTTTATGTTTTTTCCAGACTTAACATCCCTCTCAAAATCTACAACAAATTCAGTAATGGCCTTATCTATTGCTTTTTGTGACATTCCTGGTTCGGGTTTCCATGTCTCTGTCTCCGTAATCTTTTTCCCGTTGCTGTCATATCCATTGCTCACAGTAATTTCATAGCTGTTTCCTCGTTTCCTTATACTTGCCATAACAATCATCCTTTCTTAAAAAAGAGTACAAAAAATACGCCATTGCGGATTCAGGCGTAGGATGATATAATATAGGTGCGAATCTGATATTATTCATCCGGCTGGTCCGGCAATAGTATCCATTGTAAAGCTCTGGGAGTTGGTAGCTCCTGGGGCTTTTGTTGTATATAATTAAAACAATCTCAAACCAAGTAGTTCTAATGGATAACCTGTGCAATTACAAAATTGTTCTTCTGTGTATCCATAAAATTCTTCCAACATATCATCATCAATCAATAAGAATGCAGCAAAAATATTAGCCTGTTTCTCTATTCGCGATGTCAGAAGCAACGTTTTGCTTTTCATGAAAGCGCAGTTTTCTTTTGGGTGCATGATTGCATGTCCTAATTCATGTGCCAGAACCACACGGAGAAATACGTCATCATCGATGTCTGAATTGAGAAATATGTATTTTCTACGTTTAAGTAATTTGTAGAATCCAGCAACTACATCTTCTAACGGCATCCTAATAATGGTTACACCGAGATAGTCAGCAATTTCCTCCGGGTCATCAGTTCCGTATTTTCTTTTCAGAAATGATACCAGTTTCGGTATTCTTATATTATTCAAAATTCATTCACCACCCAAAGGGCCTAATCTTTTTCTGGTCTAGGCTTATGCTTGTATGGCCGATACGTTTCCTTATTCTTTATTTTGGCATCCTCCAATGCTACTTCAATTGCATTTCTCAGCAAATCAATTTTGTTTTTCGGAATAGGCTGGTCATTGTAATATAGAGGGCCATCCGTATCATTTGCTATCTCTTCCATTATACGATCCAGGTCTTTTGCAATGTCACGTTTATCACGTTCATTAAGTTTTGGATTTTCTGGCAGTGTTTCCTCAATTCCGGTCATGAGGTAAGAAAGTGAGACACCCAGATAATCAGCGATTTTTTGTAATTTTGGTGGTTTAGGTATACTTCGCCCATTTTTCCAATCGGTAAATGTGGACCTGGTAATGCCAGTCCCTTTAGCGATATCGGCATCTTTATAACCCTTAGAATCTCTCAATTCGCAATATCTTTCATACATCCTATATCCTTTCTGAAAAAATTCTGAAATCATTACAAAAAGGCATTGACAAATTTTGAAATCCGTACTACAATGTAAATATGTTCGGAAATCAAAACAGAATTTTTTCTATATAATTTGTCCGCAAACATATTATAACTGATTTCCGAACTAATTGCAATAGAAATTCGAAAAATAGAACAAAAAATTGGAGGTGAAAATGTGTATAAGAAGTATGTTGCTCTTAGAGACTCTAAAGGTGTTACAGACTATAAGGTATCAAAAGAAACTGGTATCACAAAGTCTACATTTACTGATTGGAAAAATGGGCGAAGTATACCTAAGATGAAAAAGTTAGTGGCTTTAGCTAAGTACTTTGGCGTCTCTGTAGAATACTTTGAAGAAGATGAATACGGAGGTGGAGATAATAATGTGTGATTTACCAAAACTCCGCGGAATCAATGAAAGCTATGCATGGCTTCAAGAGCAGGACCCGGAGACACAGCTTACACTTAAAGGTTACACCATATTAGTAAAGACAGGTGTGATACCAAGTGTAAGGCGCGGGAAAAAGCATCTCATTGATATTAACACTCTTCCAGATTCCATAAAGCGTTGGGTTGATTCGGCTATGGAGGAAGTAGAAAAAAAAGATGTGGAAAATTTGAAGCCGAGAAAACCTATGGCTGCCACTGAACGTAGACGTGGTGGTGGAAAGTATGGGCAGATTAAGTCAATAGGATAGGAGGTGTATACAGATGAGAGCTAAAACATTTGAGGCATACCGTATCCGCGCCAGAGCAGCGGCCCAATTTCCCGGCTGGCGTGTGGATTTTGTAGGACCGGCAACCGCGGTGATGACCAATATCATGGGGCACAGGCGTATGGTGACCTTCCGACGGTGCAGGAGGCGCCGGGACGGCCCAATCATGAGGGCAGCTAAGTGGATTGTACCGGCGGTTATCTGGCTGCTGGGGATGTGGATGGTAGCTATCGTGGTCATGACGTTGGCCATGGGCGTGAGGATTTGAAGGAAGGTGAAATGATTGAGAAAAAAGATGGTCAAGAAGCTGACAGCGTTGGATTGCATAAAGGAATCTGGGTGCCAAGACTTTGAAACGGCATTCCCAAGAGTCACCGGCTATATAAGCGAGTGCGCTAAATATGATCCGGATGCATTGTACACAGCAACGGAAGTGGCGGAGCTGATGGAATATCTATTTGAGCTCCGAAGGAGAAAAAAGGACCCCAGACGGGTGGAGCCGTCCAAAGTCCAGGTAACTAAAAAATATTTACAACCTTAGTATAAGAGAGAAAGGAGGAAAAATCAATGCCAGATTTGAAATACAACATCATCCAGACTCTGGCTGTGCTTCCTGCGGTCGGGAAATGGCACAAGGAGCTGAACCTGATTGAGTGGGGAGACCGGAAAGCCAAGTACGACATCCGGGGATGGAATAAGGACCGGTCAGAGATGACAAAAGGAATCACACTGTCAAAAGAAGAGATGGAATACCTAAAAGAAAGTATAGGAGGAATTGAGATATGACAATCACAGCCGTATTTGAAAGTTTAGAGGAGATGCAGGAGTTTGCGGGTAAGTTAAACGGAGGTAGCATCCAGGGAGCCGTGCAGGAATTTATAAAGGGGGAAGATATATATAGGACATCCGAAACCAAACAGCAAACATGCATGCAGGATGAAATATCAGAAGACAGAGAAACGCCTGCGGATGAGGATGCCGATGAACCCATGGAACCAACGACAGAACAGAAGGATGAGGGACCAGGATATACCCTGGTACAGGTCCGGGAGAAGCTGTCAGAGCTGCAGAAGGCAGGGAAGCGTGCAAAGGTACAGGAACTGATAGCCGGGTTTGGTGTGAAGAAACTGACGGAAGTCCCTGAGGACAGGTATACAGAGCTTATGCAGAAGGCGGGTGAGCTGTAATGCCGGATACACATGCAAGGCTGAGTGCAAGCAGTGCTAAGCGGTGGATGTCCTGCCCTCCCTCCGTAAGATTGGAAGAGCAGTTCCCTGATAGCGGCAGCGAGTATGCCGCTGAGGGAACCCTGGCCCACAATCTGGCGGAAATCATCCTGCGTTACAACAATGGAGAGATAAGCAAAAAGGCATTCTCAACCAGGTTTAATAAAATCAAGGCCGACCCGATGTACAACAGGGAGATGCAGGATTACATAGAAGACTACACCCAGCGTGTCTGGGAGATTGCCAATGAGGTGAAAGCCGCCTGTCCGGATGCCCGGGTACTGTTCGAGCAGCGTCTGGATGTCTCTGAGTATGTCCCGGATGGGTTTGGGACGGGGGATGTTGTAATTGTAGCGGATGATATGGTCAACATCATTGACCTGAAATATGGCAAGGGTGTGGGGGTATCTGCAAAGGACAACCCGCAGCTTAGGCTATATGGCCTTGGTGCTTACCTGGAACATTCCATGCTGTATGACATCCGCAGGATACAGATGACCATTATCCAGCCTCGCCTGGAAAACATCTCCGTGGAGGAGCTGACAGCGGAGGAGCTGTTAGACTGGGCGGAACGAGAGGTACGGCCGAAGGCGGCGCAGGCTTATGCCGGGGAAGGGGAGTTCAAGGTAGGAGACCACTGCCGGTTCTGCAAGGCCAGAGTCACCTGCAGGGCCCGTGCAGAGTATAACCTGGAACTGACGAAGCTGGATTTCGTTGACCCGGCTCTCCTCACTAACGAGGAAATAGGAGAAGTACTCAGGAGGGCTGACGAGCTTGATCACTGGGTGAAGGACGTCACAGGATTTGCCCTGGCAGAAGCCCTTAAAGGAACGAAATATGAAGGCTGGAAGCTGGTGGAAGGCACCAGCCGCCGGAGGTATACCGACCAGGATGCAATTGCTATGCGTCTGACAACAGAGGGCTGGGAAGAGGACGAAATTTACAAGCCGACAGAGCTGATCGGAATCACAGATATGACAAAGTTGTTGGGTAAAAAGAAGTTTGAGGAGCTCCTGACCGGCCTGGTCATTAAGCCGGAAGGGAAACCGACCCTCGC
>UQSX01000134.1 GCA_900543715.1 uncultured Blautia sp.
ATGAAGCGGGGTAGTGTAAAGAACATGTCTGGATGCTTTACCAGGAGATTGTAGGGCGGTACTACACTCCGCAATAAAGGGAACCATTTCCAAAGATTAATAAGTTGACCAACCAATTGAAAAGAAGAGGAGGAATAGGAAGCGAATATAAGAGTTTTTACAAAAAAGTAAGAGGTAACGAAGGAGACAAATGCAAATACAGTGTACGACTGGATACGTATCCCTACAGATGGCTGTCAGCACGATTGTGATTATTGTTATGCACGGTCACTTCTGTCTTTTCGTGGATTTTGGAACCCATCAGCGCCGAGCATCGCAGATATTGATAAGATTAAGAGGAAGATTCGGAAGATACCTCCGGGAACCATCCTGCGCATGGGTGGAATGACAGACTGCTTTCAGCCTTTTGAAGCGGAACATCATGTGACTTATGAGACAATCTGTGAAATGAACCGGTGTGGTGTTGGATATCTGATTGTAACAAAATCCCATTTGATCGCACAGCCCGAATATCTGGAAATTTTGGACAAGGATCTGGCCCATATACAAATCACGGTCACGACTTTAGATGATAACAAGGCTTTGACCTATGAAAAAGCAAGTATCCCATCAAAAAGAGTAGAGGCAATAAAAAAATTGCAATCTGCGGGATATGATGTGTCAATCCGGTTAAGCCCCTTGATTGAGGATTTCATGGACTTTGACAGCCTAAATTCATTAGGGATCAATCGCTGTGTTGTGGAATTTTTGCGTGTCAATAGCTGGATCAAGAGCTGGCTGCACGATGTTGATTTCAGTGGGTACAGGTTAAAACAAGGAGGATACTGCCACTTACCACTGGAAAAAAAGATGGAAATCATCAAGAAGATCAGGATACCGGAGATAACAGTTTGCGAAGATGTAACAGAACATTATGAGTATTGGAGAGATAACTTCAATCCAAATAAGGATGATTGCTGTAATCTGCGATTACATAACGGATGATGAAATAAAGAAGTGGAAATGAAAGTTCCTTTAAATATATGCTGACAGGCAGGAAGGGCGTGAAGATGAACCGGATTCGTGACGAACCTAAATCGTAAGGGAAATGACTTGAGTGGGTTACTGAACTTTAGCAGAAAAGGGGAAACCGTTGGATAAAAAAAGTTTTGAGTATGGTGGATATCATTTTTATCCATTAAGGACATTTGAGGATAAAGATGGCGATTTTATGGAACGCGCATGCAAACTGCGGGATGACCGGGAACTAGGGATGACATCCACTGATGAACCATGGAGAAAATATGCATATGATTATGAAGCTTTTTATAAAGCTGCCGGCGGCAAGAAATATGATATTTTTCTATGTGAAGAAAACCGCAGGCAGTACGTACCGTGCGGTCATGGCTTGCAGGAATTTGTTAATGCCCCGATCAAGAGTAAAAATAACAGGGCAGTCCGCTGAGAGTATGATGGCGCGGGTATTAAGAAAAACACATGGAATGGGCTGATCTTCAGTCCGTTTTTATTTTTGAAAATCAATTAAATTAGAAAACCAGTAGGAGGTATGTAAATGAAAACAAAGATGAGAAACTATCTGATCGCTAAGGTAATGAAGGTAAAAGCGGCTATTAACAACAATAAGGCGGAGGGGTTCGTTGATACGGCCATCAAAATTTTAATGGCTGTTGTGATTGGAGCGCTGCTTCTGGCAGGGCTGTATGCACTGTTTGGTGATACAGTGCTGCCAACATTAACACGGCGTATTACTGAAATGTTTAACTATGCTGGATAGAAAGGCAGTTCAAACAATTGTATTTTTGCTGTTGCTTTTGCTGGCATCTGTCACGGACTTAAAGAAGAGAATCGTGCCGGATCTGTTATGTATGCTAATTGCATTAACCGCCGCTATTTCTTTTCGTCCAGAACAGTTATGGGGGATTTTCAGCGCACTCCCATTTCTTCTTGCAGCAGTTTTTTGCGGAGGAATGGGGGGCGGTGATATCAAACTGATGGCAGCCGCAGGACTTGTCCTGGGACTTCCAGCAGGGATTTTTGCAACTATTTTGGGATTATTACTGGTACTTGCTTATTCTGTGTTTTTGAAAATATGTAAGAAAACCCAGGTTATCGCAGTGCCGTTAGTACCCTTTTTATCGGCTGGGTGTGCAGCGGGGTATTTGATTGGATAGGAGGATGGAATGAAAAGAAAAGCATTTTATTGTATTTGTGTAGCGGCTCCAATTACCTTTGTGGGTGCTGTCCTGGCATTTTACAGATGCCGGAGGAAAAAGAGATACTTAGTGAGGTAATCACGGCGGCAGGTATTCCCTGCCGCATTTAAAACGATAATTTTGATTTGATTGAAAGGAATGGATAATAAGTATGAAAATATTAAAAAGCCGTACCGTGCTTGGAGTAATATGCATTGTGGTATCACTGCTCATTTGCTTCGGAGTTACCCCTTTATTTAATAAAGAGGTCAGTAAAAAGGTAGAAATCGTGCGGGTGGTAAAGGATATAAAAATCGGGGATAAAATCACTGGCGATATGGTCAGGACTGTTGAGGTGGGAAGTTTAAATCTGCCGTCTGAAGTCATGAAAAATAAAGAAAATGTCATTGGGAAATATGCATCTGCAGATATGGCTCCAGGCGATTATATCATTAATAGCAAGGTCGCAGACGAACCGGCTGCGGAGAATGCCTACTTATATAATTTATCAGGAGAGAAACAGGCAATATCCGTGTCGGTCAAATCTTTTGCAACGGGGTTATCCGGAAAACTCAAATCTGGTGATATTGTATCTGTGATTGCACCGGACTACCAGAAGCAAGGCGAAACAGTGATTCCTCCCGAACTCAAATATGTCGAAGTTATTGCTGTAACTGCAGGCAGTGGCTACGATGCCAATACAGGAGAAGAAGACCCGGAGGAAAAGGAACTGCCCAGTACGGTGACACTCTTGGCAACACCGGAACAGAGCAGGATACTCGCCATGATGGAGAAGGACGGGAACCTGCACATATCTCTTGTATACAGGGGAACAAAAGAAAATGCAGCAAAGTTTATTACAGAGCAGGAACATGCTTTGCAGGAACTTTACCCGCCGGAAACGGAGGCGGCGGAAGCGGAAACTGGACAGCCCGAGGAACAGATAGAAGGGAGTGCAGAATAAATGCTGAACTTTAAAATCAAAAAGCGCGCAAATCAGCCTGAGAGCGAGGAAGTGCATGAGGTGGGAAAACATCAGGCCCAGATACTGGCTGTCTGGGGTAGCCCTGGATGCGGAAAGACTACGGTTTCTGTGAAGATTGCAAAACACTTAGCGGAAAAGAAGAAAAATGTAATTCTTGTGCTGTCCGATATGACTTTACCCATGATGCCTTGTATCTGTCCAATGGACGAGTTAGAAAACATATGGTCCCTTGGCAATGTACTGGCAGCGCCACATGTTACAAAAGGGCTTATAGAAGAAAACTGTATTGTCCACAAAAAAATAAAGTATCTGGCAATGCTTGGCATGTTAAGAGGGGAAAATGAATACAGCTATGCCCCCTATGAAGCGGAACAGGCTTTGGAATTTCTTACAGGGCTGCGGGAATTGTCCTCATACATTATTATTGACTGTAGCAGTTATATATCTAACGATATTTTATCGGCAGTTTCTCTAATGGAAGCAGATGCTGTTCTGCAGATAGTAAATTGCGACCTTAAATCTATCAGTTACCTGGCAAGTCAGTTACCGTTACTTCAGGAACCAAAATGGAGAATAGAGAGGCATTTAAAAACGATCAACAACATAAAGGGGCAGGAAGCCATTAACCATATGGAACAGGTGCTTGGAAAAGTAAGTTTTCAGATTCCGTCTGCATCCGAAGTTACGGAACAGGGGATGGCTGGGAATTTGTTGATTGGTCTGGAGGGGAAAAAAAGCCGTGGTTTTAAAAATGAAATAGATAAGATTGTTAAGGAGGTATATGGATGTTAGGGGAAAGAAAGACGCGAGGAGTATTTAATGAGGGAAAAAATTCAGAGTGGGGTTCGCGGATGCAGGAACTTATGCCAACACAGGCAGCCCCAGTGGAGCCGGTTGCAAGAGAGCCGGTAGAAGTGGTGAGTAAGAGTGCAGATGACCTCTTTTTTGCAGCCGTGGAGGGGAAAGATTTTGCAACGGTGCTACAGGAGGTACAGGAACACATTGCCAGCCGTTACAGCTCCCTTTTGACTGATGGAAATAATGATGATGTAAAAAGGCAGATGAAGCGTTACATTACTAAATATGTTCAGGAAAACCGGGTTGCAGTTCAGGGAATGTCAAATCAGGAACTTGTTGACAACCTATACACGGAAATGGCGGAGTTTTCTTTTCTAACAAAGTACATTTTTGGAGAGGGAGTGGAAGAAATAGACATTAATAGCTGGAAGGATATTGAGATCCAGTACAGCGGTGGTGGGACTGAAAAGTTGGAAGAACATTTTGACAGCCCTTCTCATGCTATTAATGTGATCCGCAGGATGCTCCATGTTTCAGGAACTATCCTTGATGATGCAAGTCCTGTGGTGACTGGAACACTGGCTAAAAATATCCGTATAGCGGTGTTAAAAACTCCAGTTGTAGATGAAGAGGTAGGTCTTGCCGCTTCAATCCGAATCGTAAATCCCCAGAGTATGAAAAAGGAGGATTTTATTTCTGGTGGAACTGCCACGGGAGAGATGTTAGACTTTTTGAGTGAATGTATTCGGTATGGAATTTCGGTGTGTGTTGCAGGTGCTACAAGTTCCGGAAAAACAACGGTGGCCGGCTGGTTGCTTACTACAATCCCTGACCGGAAAAGAATTTTTACTATTGAAAATGGTAGCCGTGAACTTGATCTAATAAGGGAGGAAAGTGGAAAAGTGTTAAATTCCGTTGTCCACACTCTTACAAGAGACAGTGAGAATGACCGGCAGCGAATTGACCAGATTGCCCTTTTGGATATTGCGCTTCGATTTAATCCTGATATTCTGGTGGTCGGAGAAATGAGAGGGGCGGAAGCAAACGCCGCCCAGGAAGCTGCAAGAACTGGTGTGGCGGTGGTTACAACCATCCATTCCAATTCGTGTGAGGCTACATACCGCCGTATGGTGTCCTTGTGTAAGCGTGCCGTGGATATGTCGGACGAGACATTGATGGGATATGTGACCGAAGCATACCCTATCATAGTCTTTTGTAAGCAGTTGGAAAACCGGCAGAGGGTAATCATGGAGATTATGGAATGCGAGATAAAGCCTGACGGTACACGGAGATATCGTCCACTGTATCAGTACGAGATCATGGAGAACCAGTTGGAAGGAGATTATTTTGTGGTTAATGGGAAACACAGGGTAATGAATTCCATTTCGGATGGGCTTTATAAGCGTTTGCTGGAGAATGGGATGCCAATGGAGACACTTAACCGGTTCCGTTCAAAGGGAGAGGGAGGAGAGGAATCTTGACAAGTATACAGCTTCTTGCATGCCTTGGTATGATAGTGGGTGGATTTCTTCTTTTGGG
>UQSX01000135.1 GCA_900543715.1 uncultured Blautia sp.
ATTTCGTTTTATATTGTTTCCCACCAGAAGCAGTTGCCGAGGATTCCTCGATAACTGCTTCTGGTACTAGTTCTCCATCCTTAAATATATTTTTTAAGTGTAGCGAAATATTATCGATACTACACTCAAATAACTGTGCCATCTTTCAATTATCTCTTCATATCCATATTGTCCTTTTGTATGTATGAATTTTACATTCTCCAAACGATATTCTTGTTTCATATTCTTACACCTCCTTTCTGTGAATATATTATTGCCCACAATGGTCAGCAAGTCTAAATCCTGGCTGGAAATCCCTAATTACATTAAACTTTAAAGGAAGATTACGACATCTTGGTGCCGTCTGTCTCCCTCTTTTAACTGATTTTATCGCCATCCACCAACCTCAGATCTATTCACACGATTTAACAGAAATCTATTATTCGCCAACTGCCTCCGGGAAGGTTTGGATGTAGATAACACAATTATTAGAGGGCAGAACACACCCCAAATGTAATTCAGCTTCATACATATTCCAGCTTAACAGATTCCAATCAACATCTGAACTGCACTCCATGAATAACCTTTTTATAAAAACAGGAGTGTCACTGTTTTGACACTCCATATCACTTTTCTGGATTTTAATGTAGAACTTTATATGCTACTCTAAAAATTTCTTTTCCCATGCTGCACCGTAACAATATCCACTTCCTTCTTTCTTGCATGAATCTTATATATAATAATATAACTATCCACAATCAGTTCACGGTAACCGCGGTTTGCATATCTGCCAGTTTTTCGCTCCGCGCAGCGGTATGGATATTCTTCCAGACTGAAAATACCTGCCTCCAAACGGTCCGCCTGCTCTTCTGCATATTCCGGAACCTGTTCATAAATATTACTGGTAAATACTGTCTAAATCCCGCAGAGCACGCTGAAACATCTTGATTGTATATTTATTTTGCATACTTTCTCCTCAATCCGCTCAATGCCTCCCTGGCATCCATAAGGACGGCCCCACCTTCCATTTCAGTCTCCGCTTCTGCAATCGCAGCATCAATCTGTGTATCAGTTATCAGCCTCTCATACGCTTCAATGCTCATCACTACAAGATCCCCATAGCCATTTTTGGTTACAAAAATCGGTTCCTGGCTTTTATGGCAGATATCTGAAATTTCATTCGTTTTCCTTAAATCTGTAATCGGCATAATCTGTGGCATAATATCCCTCCTCTCTTTGTACATAATTATATCATTATTATATACAAAATTCAATCTATATATAACGAATCCAGACTCTCATGAATCTTTCGCTCATAACATTAAAGGGTTAGAGACATCATCATACCGCTATTCAATTCCATCTCCGACCGGTTTTTACTAATAATCCGTATCTCCCTCCCCAACTGCCGCACCAGCCGATCCCGTAAATTATCTTTTCAAAATCTGGTTTACTTCGTGTTAAATTCCACTCATAAATCTATGGCTATCAATTATGCACATTTAGGTGATGTAATGCTGATGAAACAGTTACCAAATGTCACTAAACAAGCGCTTTCAAAAGCTAGACTCGGTATTTCACCAGACAGATCGAGGACGATTCTATCATAGAATGGCACTCAACTGGCTAAAGCCATAATAAGGGCTGCCCATACGAACGTGACACCCCTTATCATTACAATCTATATTTATCATCAATTATTTATGCTTCCGTTGCTCCTCCACAACTGGATCCCTGACCAGCCGTACAGCCATAACAATGATTACCAAAACATATTTTCCTAGCTCTATAAGGCTTTCCAATCAAATCAAAGATTGTCTCACCCGTCGAAACAGGCAACTCGGACGCCTGGTTGAAATCGCAATCGTAGAGTTTGCCATCATACCCCACCGACACCTGGTAACGGCACATAAGACCTTCCACTGTTGACCGGTTAAAAGAACTGCACAGCTTTTGCATGTAGCTGTTCAAATTGCAGCTGTTCTGGAGAAAGTGAAAAAATCGCCCTGTGGGATTATTAGTTATTGTAAATAGATGATTAAATACAATTCCATAATCTCCCAGAAGCTTTACTTTGTATTCTTTCTCCATAGCCCCCTGCGCCGGAGGAAAAAATGCTCCTGCTGGATTATAGACCATGTTCAAAACGAGGTCTTCTTCCCGGCCATATCCCAACGCGTTTAATTCCTGGATAACCTTAACCGCCCTGTCAAAACTTCCGTCCCCCCTTACCCGGTCCATCACCTTAGCCTGGTAATAAGGAAGGGAACAGACCACCTCTATTTTATGATCTGCATAAAACTTCGGTAAATGTCTATATCCTTCTTCTGTCAGTATTACAAGATTACTGCGTACAATAACATGGCTGCACATTTTGCAGACTTCTTTCACAAACCACTCAAAATGAGGATTCATTTCGGGCGCTCCGCCTGTGATATCTACCGTCTTGACTTTTTGTTCCCTGCAGACCCGCAGACAAGCCTCCATCACATCACGCTCCATGATTTCCTTACGGTTTGGGCCTGCTTCCACATGGCAATGCTTGCATGACAGATTACATAACTTCCCCACATTGATCTGGAGCACGTCCATATTATCTTCTGTATACTGGAAGTGTTCCTCTATCCGGCTTTCAAACGCCGGTATGTATTCCATTTGGTTCAATTGTACGATTGACTCATTCATCTCTTATAGCTCCAATTTCTTTATCATGTTCTTCATCTGTACACCGTGCACCAATGACGCGCCTCCCCGGATGGCCGCGGCTACATGAACTGCTTCCATCATCTGTTCGGGACTTACCCCCTTGTTTAAACAGTCATTGGTATATGCATCAATACAATATGGACACTGCACAGTATGAGCTACTGCCAATGCTATCAATGATTTCTCCCTGGCGGTAAGAGCTCCCTCTTCAAACACTGAATTATAGTAATTAAAAAACTTTTCTGCCAGTTTTGGTGATTCCTCACCGATAGAAGCAAACTTTTCCAAATCTTCCGGATTATAATATATGCCCATCTCTATTCCTCCTTTGTACGCCGCATCTATATCATCTTCTCCAGTATTTCTATTATGTCTCTTACAACACATGGACAGAAATCGAACAAAAGCCCTTGCTCCAACACCTGTTCCATCTCATCCTCCTTGGAAATGTCGTGTCCCAGCAGCTCTCTGCACATGCAGGATTCGTACTTTTCGGCAAACAAACGCTTGAACTCAGAAGTCTTTTCACGCATGATTTCTTTTTGTTTCAGATCGTTATTCATACTATGCCCATACTTGAGACCGATTACCATCAGCGCACCGGTCACCGCCCCGCATGTTTCACCACACTGCATTCCACCGCCAAAACAGGCAGACATCTTCCTGAGAAGGCTTTCCTCCATCTCCAATTCATCTGCAAACCGGCCTGCCACTACCTGTGAACAGTCAATTCCCTGCATAAACAGTTCTTTTATTTCCTCTTTTGTCATCTATCCTTCCCTTTCCCAAGACCTTTACCAGAATCTTGTTTTCATTCTGTTTATCATCGACTTTGCGACATCCGGTTGTTCATGGTAATCCAGGATTTCTGTTAAAAGGTGTGAGACACCCTGACCACCATTACGTGTCAGGTTCCCTGCACATGATGCGCAATACGTATACACAGTCTCATACCCTTCCTCAGTCACATGGCATGCCATACCTTTGGCAAGCTCCGGCTCCTTTCCTCCTGCGCAACCTCCCAAGCCACAGCACTGTGTACCTTTTATAATATCGGGTTTCTTCTGAAAGAACGGCTCCAGCCATGATACCCACTGCTGGTCTTCCCTGTCCGGACATGGCAGGAACAAACTTCCCTTCCCATCTACTTTCTGCCCTATTCCGAGTTGTGATAACTTTTCATAAATACTAAGGACCTGTATTTCCAGCTTATCCTTCAGGAAATAATAGCAGTTGGGACAGAGAATGACAATTTCCTGTATATCTGCGGTGCGAAGTCTTTCATTAAGCCGCCTGATTATTTTCCCTTCCTGTTCTTTCAGTCCAAGTTCCGAGACCGGTTTGCCGCAACAGTCAAACAGCACTCCCATGTCTACCTCATTCTTCAGTATTTTGATTAATTTCCTGGTAGTCTCCGGATAAAAGGATGGAAAATTGCACCCTGGAAACAGTACACTCTTACCTGTCATATGCCGTTCATTCCGGAATATATAATTTTTCTTTTCCAACAACAGCATTGCATATCCTTTTTCTCGGCACTTCCCTCCGTTCTCTTCTACCTCCGTCCGCCGCATATCCAATATAGTACCACGGCCATCAATCCCTATCGGACATACCTCAGAACACTTTCCGCATAAGAAGCAATGATATGCGAGCTCCCTCAGTTTAACCGTATCACCGATATCTGCCCCGTACTTTGTCAGGAAAGAACAGTGTTTCTGACAGAGATGGCAGTGTATACACTTGTCCCCATCCTTTATCCTAACTTTCCTGTCCATTGACATCCTCCACTCCCTCTGGCTGCACCACAAACTTTTTCTTGAAGAACACCCCCATGCCCATGACTATTACCGCCAGTATGACCGCAATACTGATATAAAGTACCCTGTTTTCCTTATCCGCCAATCCTGATGTTCCTATGGTGTACATGGCTGTCCCCGGCAACATAAAAATCAGTGAGAATATAGAGTAGGTGCTGAAAGGGATATCTGTAACACCATATGCAAAATTTTGGAGATTATAGGGGAACAGCGGTACCAGCCTGGTAATCATGAGCACAAACAGTTCATTCTTTCCTGCTTCATCGAAAAGCCACTTTTTAAGGTATCGGTTTTTCATAACAACCGGTTTAATACTATCCCTCAGGAAGAAGTGGCCTGCCAGAAACGCTGCCATGGCTCCTATCATGGTAGCAATAGAACAACAAATTGTTCCCAATACCGGTCCGAAAAGCAGTCCGGCCAGAACAGCAAAGGTGACTCCGGGAAGCGTTAGCGCCACACATCCAACAACCGTAATCACAGTGTACAGAAAAATTGCATTCACCAAGTTTTCTTCTGCCATCTGCCTTAGGAGATTCATACTTCCTGTTCCGCTTAACATGGCCGACCAGCCAAATATGTGGTTGCAGACTAATACGGCTATTATCATTCCTATGAATAGAATTAGTTTTTTATATGTATGAAACACTGTTTTCATTTCTGTCTCCCATTGACACAAAAAAGCGTTGGACTTTTTCAAAGCACAACGCTTACTGTTTTCCTATTACTTGCCTGCCTGTCTTATTTTAAAGATATCGCTCAAGCCGATCATTAAAATACCTGCCACTGTAATAATACATAATACCAAATTGATTTTGGAGAATGGTATTCTTGTCTGATGGATGCCTTCCCGTATCAAAGCTGCCGGTACCACCTTCATCCGTTCAGCCCCATACATGATAAACCCAATCAATGAACAAACAATCAAATTGCCGGCTGTAAAGAGGCTGTTAAACACATTTTCCCTTTTCCTGAAAACAAACCATATCACCACGGTTGA
>UQSX01000136.1 GCA_900543715.1 uncultured Blautia sp.
TGGAAGTGGCGGATAAAGTAGTAAATAAAGATAATGAGGATTCAGAGGGCGAGTGATCGCCCTCTTATTGCGCCGGCGCAACCGGCAGAAAGGAAATGATTATGAAAGTTATTGATGTAAGCGAGCATAATGGAACGATCAACTGGGAAGCAGTAAAAGCTGGAGGAATTCAGGGGGCGATTATCCGTTGCGGATATGGTATGGATATAGCCAGCCAGGATGATAAACAGTGGATCAGAATGTGAACGCCTGGGAATCCCATATGGGGTATACCTGTATTCCTATGCTGATAACGCAGACAAGGCCAGAAGTGAAGCGCAGCACGTATTGAGATTGATTAAGGGACGCAAGTTGTCTTTCCCTGTGTATTATGACCTGGAGCAGGCAGGAATTGAAGGAGCTGCCGTGGCCAATGCGAAGATTTTCGGAGACCTGATTGAAGCAGCGGGCTATTGGTGCGGTGTATACTACAATAAGGACTGGCATAACCGTGTGATTAAGGGTCAACTTGATCGGTTCACACGCTGGGGCGCTGGATATGGAACCAATAATGGCCAGATGCAGGAAAAATACAAACCTGGATTTGGAGAAGACATGTGGCAGTATACAAGTGTCGGAAAAGTGAACGGAATTAGCGGTAATGTAGACATGAATGAGTGCTACAGGGACTTTCCGGCGGAGATCGGCAGAAATTCTACACCTACACCGAGCCCAACTCCGGAACCAACAACCAAGTACAAAGAAGGAGACCATGTAGTATTTTCCACCTGTTATGCTTCCAGTACAGACCCGATCAGTAAGGCAATTTCAGCCAGTGAAATGGCCAGAAACCACGGAGTAATTACCAAAGTAATTCCCGGTGCTCACAATCCATATCTTCTGGACGCTGGTCTGTGCTGGGTAAATGATGGAGATATCCGTGGATTTTACGGCAGCGGAAGTAGCGGTGCTCAGTATTATACTGTAAAATATGGAGAATGCCTGTCCATGATTGCACAGAAATACGGCACAACTGTATCCCAGCTCCAGACCTGGAATGGTATCAGCAATCCGGATCTGATTTATGCAGGGCAGAGGCTCAGGGTGAAATAAAAAACCTTCTTGATATCGCATTTTACTATGGGGCGGTAGAAACGCCGGCTTTACTACAGCTGACTTCCAGAAATGGGAGAATTCCCATCTAACGCATTTCAAAAATGCGTTGTAGAAATATAGACGGTTTTAAGTTTATTGACAAACATAAGTTCGTAATGTATTATATAAGTAATATGTATAGGAGGGGAATTATGAGCGAAAAAGAATATTCACCGGAGGCATACTTACTTAGAGAAGCATATTTAGGAAATAAAGAATCATATCAAAAAAAGATAGATTATTTAGCTAGTATAGCACAAACTGAAGAATGGGACTATCCAGGAACTACAAATCATCAGGGAGAAAAATTCATCCTGAAGAATTATTTGCTTTATACATATGATCAAGTAAGAAGCGAAGGAAAAATAGAAACTTCAGATGATGGACAATATATGTGTTTTAACACAGGACTTCAGACTGTCAATGGAAATGATATATATGCATTTTTTGTAAAAAGTACTAGTAGATATGCGAAACCGGAGCAAAAATGGTTCTTTTTAGGCTTTAATCAGGGAGTAGACACTAGAATGAAATGTTTTAAAAGTCTACCCGATATTGCAGATTATTTTACTAACCCATCTGATTTTATATATGATAGGAAATTAGAGTTAATCATGGATTATGATCATATAATTGATGATAATTATCAACGATTTGTTAATATTGGATACAAAGATAAATATGTTATTAAAGCATTGCTTATAAGTGCCGTAGCTACAATCAAAGAAAAATTGAAAAGAAATTATAAATTAGCTATTCCACAGTATTATACAGATAAAGGATCACAACAAGCCAAAATACAGTTGCTGTTGCCTTTATTTTTAAGGGGGGATAATAATACAGCGGATTTAGCGTTAGTGGTAGATAAAACAGCACATAATTATATAGGTAAAACTATACTTACAATCGAGTGGGCGTACGTTAATTCAAGAAGAATTGTTAAGCCAGATGTTGATTGGTTAAAAATATAACCTTGATTTTTTTTGAAAACTAGCATATAATTATTATACACATTAAAGGAGGTCTATTTTTATTACGCTTAATTAGTAAGCTTGTTTGCAGAAAAGGCTTTATATTTTTAAAATAACACATTAATTACACTAAAGGCATCTGAGTTATCAGGTGCCTTTCTTTTACATATTTTTTTCTTTATTGCCACATACTATTACCAGAGGTGATAGTATGAACAAATCCAACCAGGAGAAATTGAACCAAAAGAAATCAAAAGAGAAATTCAACAGCGTAACACAAAAGGTGAAACCAGAAAATCAGAACCAGACTCACAACATCCGTTCTGAAGCGGTGGAGCCAAAGAACAGACAAGTATAAAGCATCCTTCGGGGTGCTTTTCTTCTATAAAAACTCCCCGGTTGCCAGCCGAGGAGAAATATTGTATCATCTTCTTAATCAAATCTCTTTTTAATAAGTAGAAAACCGTTCTAGGTTACGGGAGTAAGGCCCCCCATACTGCGTAAGGATGACTTTGGCTATTTTGGCGTTGGGCGTTTTAATATGAACAGGATACTGTAAACGTTTTTCATAGTTCCACATGATTCAGCACACTCCTTCCCATGGCCATGGCTGCATGACCCAATCCCATTGACGGCTGCAGGCATCGTCCCCGGTATCAATAGTCAGAGGGCCGTAATGAGCCGCATATTCCTTCAGTGCTTCGTTTCGGATCATAACCTTCTCCCTGAAAAACTCAAGGGCCTTTTCGTCTTCAGGATGAGTGTCCAGATAGAGCTTTATATCATCCACAGCAAAGCTGACTTGATTAATAGTATTCAGCAGCTGCTCCCTGGAATATCGGCAATTTTTATTCATCTGCAGCCACCTCGCTTTCCACAGAATGGTTTGCATAGTTCCGGAAAGATTGTTCCCATCTGAAAGCCTCTGCACAGCTCAAAAGTATTTGAAAATTTCTGACAGGGCACATAAGCCATAGTCAGAGGGAGCTGATCTGCGTGGGCGTAAATACTGGTATCTTCGATCTTATCTGAATTTCCGGAATGCCCCAGACAACGGCAGGAAGAAGATTCCCTTGGCTGAATACGGCAGGAACGGGAGGCAGTATAATTTATTCTGCAATTATCCATTTTCAAACCTCTCAGATTTATGAACAGAAATGTTTCTGCCCTAAGATTACAGTAATATTTTATGAGATCCTGCATAAAATGTGAAAACCAGAGGAGTCCTCTATGTATTGCATAAGCCGGTATATTTTTGTTAAAATTAAGTAAAGATACCAATAAGGTGGTTAGGCTTATGAAGAAAATATTGCAACATACTTGGAAATCACTGCGGTACAATATAGGAGGACTGTTGATCTTTGAGGCGGGATACCGGATCCTGACTTTTTTTCTGGCTATGCAGATGGTGGAAAAGGCAGTGGAAATTTCCCTAAAACATCAGGGATACAGTTACCTTACCGGGGAAAATTTCGGGAAATTTCTGCAAAGCCCGTGGACGATAGTTCTTTTTTGGGGAGTTTTTGTGATCCTCCTGCTGTTTTTCCTTATAGAAGCTTCTGCTCTCCTTTGGGGATTTCAGCATTCAGCGGCGAAAAGAAAGCTTTATGCGAGCGATTTTCTTATAGAAGGAATAAAAGGAGTTTGCCATTTTTTAAAACAGGGAAAGTTTCTGTGGCTACTCTGGGCAGCACTGGCGGTTCCCTTTCTTTCCGCATACTTTTTGGTGCAGGAAGTATCCTATGTGGGACTGCTGGAGTTTGCGGCAAAGGAAATCTATCAGAAAGTAGAGCCTCACGGCCTTCTGTACCTGTTTCTGGCAGTCCTGCTGATCATATCAGCCTGCTCTGCGTTTATCCTTCCCTACTGCCTTCTGGAAAATGAAAAAAGCGCTGCAGGAGTCCGCCGGGGAATAGGCCTTCTGAGAAAACGCTGGAGGGAGATACTGAAAGGCTTTCTTTTCCTTTACCTGATCATAGCTGCAGTAGGGGCGGCCTTTTATCTTCTGGTGACGGTTGGGATGACAGGGGCGGTCATGCTGTTCAGAACAGGAAACGGCAGGATCAGCAGTGTACTGATCTACCGGGAATATATTCAAATGGCCATGGGCGTTTTTGTGGGCGGAGTCCAGATGACAGGAAGCCTGGCGTTTGTCTATGCTGTTTATTCCCGCTTCCACAGAAAAAAAGCAGAAGAAGTTCCTCTTTGCCAGCTGGTGCGCAGTTACAGCTGGCTTTCCAGGCTGGGGCGGCGAAGGGCAGCGGCCTATCTGACCTTGCTGTTTGTAGGGCTGGAGGGAGGTTATCTGGCCGCTATGGCGGTAAGCCATGATACAGTGCTGGAAAGCCTTAATGCAGATACAAATATTACGGCCCACCGGGGCGGGGCGCTGAGAGCTCCTGAAAACACCCTCAGCGCTCTTTCTGATTCCTGGGAATGCGGAGCAGACTCTGCAGAGATCGATGTTCAGGAGACAAAAGACGGGGTGCTGGTCCTTCTCCATGATGAATCTCTGAAAAGGATTACCAGGATGGATAAGAATATATGGGAGGTAACTTATGAGGAAATCCGGGAACTGGATGCAGGAAGCTCTTTTGGAAAGGAGTATCAGGGAGAAAAAATCCCTACTTTAGAAGAAGTATTAAATTTTTGCCGTGGAAGACTGGACTTAAACATAGAGATTAAGTATAATGGTAAAAATAAGGGGATTGTTCAGAGAGTGATCCAGGTGATCCGTGAAAACCATTTTGAGGAAAACTGTGTGGTCACGTCTATGAGCTATCAGTTCCTGGAGCAGATAAAAGAAACTGCACCTGAAATCCGGACAGGATATATTATGACCATGAGTTATGGGAGTATTTCCGAAGCTGCCGCAGCAGATTTTTTCAGTGTCAGATACGATTATATAACAGAAAGATTTGTGAGAGAAGCCCATGCTTTGGGAAAAGAGGTCCATGCCTGGACGGTAAATTACAGGGGGAATATAAGGCGGATGCTGGACATGGGAGTAGATGATATCATCACAGACGATCCCGTTCTGGTCCGTAAGGTGCAGAACCAGGAGAGCGGAACAAAGACAGGCTTTAGGGAGCTGTTGGAATACGCGCTTGGAATTTGATCGGAGGGTAAATATGCCAAAAAAGAATAAAAAACAGGCGGCATCAAAACCCAGATACTATGACTATAATCTGGTTGCGATTGTGATCCTGCTGACCTGTTTCGGTCTGGTCATGCTTTACAGCACCAGTGCCTATACTTCTCAGGTGAATTATGAAGACGACATGCGTTTTTTTGGAAGGCAGGCCATTATCAGTATTGCCAGCATTCTGGGGGCCCTGTTTATTTCCAGATATGATTACCATGTCCTTTATTACATC
>UQSX01000137.1 GCA_900543715.1 uncultured Blautia sp.
GTGTCGCTGGTTCGATTCCGGCTCTGGGCACTTTTTTGTCCCTAAAGTGTCTTTGGGAGAAAAACAAATATCTTTATGACAAAGAAAGGCGGTATAAAGGAAAATGTATTCATGGGAAGAAATTAATCAGACAGATCCGGAGATCGCACAGTGCATTACCAATGAGGTGGCTCGTCAGAATTCACATATTGAGCTGATCGCCTCAGAAAACTGGGTAAGCAAAGCTGTAATGGCTGCTATGGGAAGTCCTCTTACCAATAAGTATGCAGAAGGGTATCCGGGAAAAAGATATTACGGAGGCTGCGAATGTGTGGATGATGTGGAGCGCCTGGCCGTGGAAAGGGCAAAGGAGCTGTTCCATTGTGAATATGTAAACGTCCAGCCTCACTCAGGAGCTCAGGCCAATATGGCGGTATTTTTCGCTATGCTGAAACCAGGAGACACAGTTATGGGTATGAATCTGGCTCACGGAGGCCATCTTTCCCATGGAAGCCCGGCTAATTTTTCCGGAGCATATTTTAATATCGTGCCATACGGGGTAAATGATCAGGGCGTTATTGACTATGATGAAGTAAGACGGATTGCTCTGGAGGCCAGACCGAAGCTGATCGTTGCAGGGGCCAGTGCCTACTGCCGGATCATTGATTTTAAGAAATTCCGTGAGATCGCTGATGAGGCCGGAGCTTATCTTATGGTAGATATCGCCCATATCGCAGGTTTGGTGGCAGCAGGTATTCATCCAAGTCCCATTCCATATGCCCATGTGACCACAACTACTACCCATAAGACACTGAGAGGCCCCAGAGGCGGTATGATCATGAGCAGTGCTGAGATCGCAAAGAAATTTAATTTTAATAAGGCTGTATTCCCGGGAATCCAGGGAGGTCCTCTCATGCATGTGATCGCAGCCAAGGCGGTATGCTTTAAAGAGGCTCTTACGCCGGAATATAAAGTATATCAGGAAAATATCGTAAAAAATGCAAAAGCTCTATGTGAAGGTCTGTTAAAGAGAGGAATCAATATTGTTTCCGGGACCACAGAGAATCATCTGATGCTGGTAGACCTTCGGGGAACAGGAATCACCGGAAAAGAAATGGAGCACCTTCTTGACGAGGCCAATATTACCTGCAATAAGAATGCGATTCCAAATGATCCTGAATCACCTTTTGTGACAAGCGGCGTTCGCCTGGGAACTGCGGCAGTTACTTCAAGAGGAATGAATGAGAAAGATATGGACCTTATTGCAGAGGCCATTTCTTTGATGGTAAAAGACAGAAATAACAAAGAGAAAGCTATGACTATCGTGAAATCTCTTACAGATAAATATCCGCTGAACGCTTAACTTTGCGTTTTGCCAGATCCGATACCGAATATTTTCGTAGAAAATTGCCTTTGAAATTTATGTACTTTTTTTGATACAATATAAAAAGATGAAGAAAAGTGTATGGAGTTTCAAGAAAAGAGGGAAAAAATGTTCAGTATCGGGTCTTATGTTATGTATGGAAAACGTGGAGTATGCAAGGTAGAAGATATCGGAAAATTCTTTGAGGAGTCAATGCATGACAGCAGAGAATATTACAAATTGTCTCCTATTTTTATCAAAGGCGACCAGGTTAATATTCCTGTAGAAAATCATGTGTTCATGCGGGAGATCATCAATTCAGAGACAGCCAGGAAGTATCTGGATGATGTGGCCGGGATTGAGGCAGATACCTTTTTCTGCAGACAGCAGACCCGGCTGGCAGATCATTACAGAGAAATGATGGATACCTATGATATGAGTGTACTTCTTTCTCTGATCAAGGGTATTTATATTAAATAGTACCAGGCTGTAAAGAAAAATAAAAAGCTGTGTCAGATCGACCAGAGATATCTGAAATCAGCAGAGGATATTGCTTACGGAGAGTTTGCCGTAGCGCTGGAATCCACTCCTGAAAAGATCAAAGCCTTTGTAAGAGATAAAGTTTTCTGTCAAATTCAGGGATAATCCACTGAAAGTCTTGAATAAAAAAGAATCAACTGATACAATGAAAAAGTATTCTTCTCGGACAGAATGTTGTAAAGTCAAATCAGATAATCATACCATGAAGCTGAAAGGGGAATGTTAAGGGCAGACGGAAAGGAGACGACATGCAGTTAAAGCTGACAACAGATTATGCAATCCGTACGATTGTATATTTGGCTACGCAGAGCGGAATTACCTCTGTAGCTGAAATAGGAAGCAAAATGGGAATATCTGAAAACTATTTGATGAAGGTATTAAAGGCTCTGAAGGACGCCGGACTGGTGGCCGGATATCAGGGCAAAAGAGGCGGGTATGCCATTTCAAAGAAGCCGGAAGAAATTTCTTTATGGGATATAGTAGAGGTAATGGAGGGAACTACGAAAATCAACAGATGTCTGGAGGCGGATCATTTCTGTAGCAGGCATGGCACGAATTATTGTGCGATCAGAAAGTATTACCAGAGTCTACAAGATCAGATGGAAGAATATTTATCCGGTATCACTATTGACCAGGTTTTAGAGAGAGAGGCAGAGGGTTAACATACCCCCTGCAGAGATGTGGAAAAGGACAAATTATCGGATTTTACATATGCAGAAATCACTGTACGAAGAGAAGAAAGAAGAGGGAAACCGGGGATTTTAAATTCAGGAACAGATATCTGAAATCTAAAATCCCCGGTTTTTTCTGTGAGATATTATTATTCAAATAATAGGAAGTCATTTATTGACAAAAACAGGAAAAAAGTGCTACACTCAAAGAATTAAGAGGTATTCATTTTTTTTGAAGATAAGTTAGGTTAATCTAACTTTCTCCTCTTAAAGTAAAATGAAAAGGAGAGGTACAATGAAACAGCACAGATTTTGGGCATGGGCAATGCTTTTCTGCCTTGGAATGACATTTTACACAGGTTACAAACACAAATAAGAAAAAACAGGAGGTATCGACAATGATTAGTGTGGATTTAATGAAAAAAGCAGCTTTATTTGCAGGAGGTGTTCTTTTTGGAACTGCTGGTGTGAAGATCCTGTCCAGTAAAGATGCAAAAAAAGCTTATGTGCAGGCTACAGCTGCCGTATTAAGGGCAAAGGACTGTGTAATGGACACAGTAACAACTGTTCAGGAAAATGCTGAAGATGTTCTGGCTGAGGCAAAGGAAGTCAATGAAAAACGCCAGGAAGAGGAAGTTTACGAAGAAGAGACAAAAGAACAGGAAGATGAGAAATGCGAATAAAAATTCGGCATGAGATCAAAGGCCGTATCCGTTTTTCTACCCAGAAGAAGAAAATGACAGCCCGGGAAGCGGATATGCTTCTGTTCTACATAAATTCTCTGAAAAATGTAACGTCAGCCAAGGTCTATGAGCGAACCGGGGACGGAGTGGTCTGTTACAGGGGCAGCCGCCAGGAGATGATCGAAAAGCTTGTGGCGTTTTCCTTTGATGACAAAGAGCTTTTGGAAAAGGTGCCTCAAAATACAAGCAGGGAACTGATGAACCAATATAAGGAAAAGCTGGTTACCAAACTGGCAGTCCATTTTCTGTGTAAGGTTTTTCTGCCCTCTCCGGCTGCCAAGGCCAAAGCAGTGATCCAGTCCTTCCACTTTATCAGGGAGGGCCTGAAATGTATATGCCGCAGAAAACTGGAGGTCCCTGTGCTGGATGCGACGGCTATCGGTGTTTCGCTGATACGGGGTGACTTCAGTACGGCAAGCTCCATTATGCTGCTGCTGGGAGTAGGAGAAATCCTGGAGGAGTGGACGCACAAAAAATCAGTTGCGGATCTGGCCAGAAGTATGTCCTTAAATGTGGAAAAGGTATGGCTTAAAGAAGGCGATGCAGAAATTCTGACAGAGATCAATTCCATAAAAGAACAGGACATTATCTGTGTACATATGGGAAATATGATCCCGCTGGACGGAATTGTCACGGAAGGGGAGGCAATGGTAAATCAGGCTTCTTTAACCGGAGAAGGGATTCCGGTGAAGAAAGAATCCGGGGCCTATGTGTATGCAGGAACCGTTGTGGAAGAAGGAGAGCTTCTGATCCAGGTAAAACAGTCCGCAGGATCCACCCGGTATGAGAAGATCGTCTCCATGATAGAAGACTCGGAAAAGCTGAAATCCTCTGTGGAGGGAAAAGCCGCTCATCTGGCAGACAGCCTGGTGCCTTACAGCTTTATGGGCACTTTGCTGACCTATGCCCTTACCAGAAATGTGACGAAGGCTCTGTCTATTCTCATGGTGGATTTTTCCTGTGCGCTGAAGCTGTCCATGCCGGTTGCGGTGCTGGCGGCCATGCGTGAGTGTCAGGACCATCAGATCACAGTAAAGGGCGGCAAATTTCTGGAAGCTGTAGCAGAGGCGGAAACCGTTGTTTTTGATAAAACAGGAACGTTTACAAAAGCCCAGCCTACGGTGGCAGAAGTGGTTACTTTTGGAGGTCAGGACAGGAATAATATGCTTCGTCTGGCTGCCTGTCTGGAGGAGCATTTCCCCCATTCCATAGCAAACGCAGTGGTGGCTCAGGCCAAAAAAGAGGGACTTGCCCATGAAGAAATGCACAGCAAAGTGGAGTATGTGGTGGCTCATGGCATCTCTTCCCAGGTATATGGAGAAAAAGTGGTGATTGGAAGCTATCACTTTGTCTTCGAGGATGAGAAGTGCCGGATCCCCAGAGGGGAAGAGGAAATCTTTGAAAACCTTCCTATGGAATATTCTCATCTTTACCTGGCAGTATCAGGAGAACTGGCGGCAGTGATCTGCATTGAGGACCCGCTCAGAGAAGAGGCGAGGGATATTGTTCCTGCCCTGAAAAAGGCAGGAATCCGTAAAGTGGTGATGATGACTGGTGACAGTGAGAGGACTGCCAGAGCTATTGCAGAAAAAACAGGGGTAGATCAATTTTACGCAGAGGTCCTTCCTGAGGACAAGGCCTCTTTCATTGAAAGAGAAAAGTTAAAAGGCAGAAAAGTCATCATGGTAGGAGATGGAATCAATGATTCTCCGGCTCTTTCTGCCGCAAATGCAGGAGTTGCGGTAAATGGCGGAGCTCAGCTGGCAAGGGAGATATCCGACATCACAATTTCCGGTGAAAACCTTCATCAATTAGTGATGCTGAAGAAAATTGGAAATGGCATGATGAAGCGGATCCATAGAAACTACCGGTTTGTCATAGGGTTTAACGCCGGATTGATCCTGCTGGGACTGTCAGGAATCCTGGCGCCTGGAACCTCGGCTTTCCTGCATAATATGTCAACTTTGGGGATAACCCTGGAAAGTATGACAAATATGCTGGACAAAGAAAAACAGAAATAGTAATAAAGAGGCAGGCTTTCGGAGCAATAGAAATTCTTCGGAAGTCTGTCTCTTTATTTATAATAACAGGCAGTCTGTAAAGTGTGCCGTCTATTACTATACAATACTCGAAAACATGATGGGACCTTTCACAATAATAGAAAGAATTTA
>UQSX01000138.1 GCA_900543715.1 uncultured Blautia sp.
TACATTTTCTTGCTCAGTCTGCGCCGCATTGAGCCCATGGTCTCAAAGCTATGCTCGACAAATTCGCATAAAATGTATAAATATTTCTGACATATGTTTAATGCAACAGTTCCTTTTTCTTATAAGGCCCGTATCCTTGGTACTTCATCTACATGGAGATATCTGCTTACAGCTCTCACAATAATGTCATGATTTACGAAATGGTTCTGATTTGAAACCAGGATCACGCCGATGACTCCTACCTCCTCTATACGTATGGGAAATCCTCCGCCCATACAGGAATATTCCCTGGTATTCAGGCCGATGTCTTCCAAGGTTTCCTCTGATTTCTTCATCTCGCTGTAGAGAAGCATGGTGCTCTTTTCCATTCTCCGTACTGTATTGTACATCTTCGTCATCCAGGCCTCATTATTCAGGTTTGTGCTGTTTCCGGCATATTTAAACACAGTGTATCCGTTGTTCAGGCGAATCTCCACTGCCGTATCCAGTCCTCTTTTTCTGGCCTCTGCCACAATAATATTTCCCAAAGCCCATGCGTCCTCATTGGTGAAATGTCCAAACTGGAGAATTTCCTCCTGCATTGCCAAAACTGTGATTACTTCTTCGATGGTCATATGAAACACCTCCTGATGTTACCGGATCCTGTCCGGGAAACCAACCTTGCGCTGAACCTTTCTCAGTGTTTTATTTGCAAAATACTGGGCTTTTTCTGCGTTCTCTTTAATAATAGAATCAATATAAGCCTTGTCCTTTTCCAGGCGGGCAACCTCGTCCTGAAGAGGCTTCAGGACACTGACTACTGCCTCTCCTACAGCCATTTTCAGCTCGCCGTAGCCTTTCCCTTCAAATTCTTTTACTGCTTCGTCAGGAGTTTTTCCAAGGCACGCACAATAAATATCGATGAGATTTTTCAGCCCCGGCTGCTCCTCTCTGTAGGCAATGCAGGCTTCTGAATCTGTTACCGCCCGCTTGCATTTTCTCATAATAGTATCCGGATCATCCATAAGATAGATGCTTCCATTAGGATTCTCGTCGGACTTTGACATCTTCTTGGAGGGATCCTGAAGACTCATGATCTTGGCCCCTACCTTGCCGATATAAGCTTCGGGCACAGTAAATACATCGCCGTAAATATTATTAAAACGAATGGCAATATTTCTGGTCAGCTCCAGATGCTGCATCTGGTCAATCCCCACCGGCACCACATCTGCCTGGTACAGAAGAATGTCTGCCGCCATAAGTACCGGATAGGTGAAAAGTCCTGCATTGATATTATCCGCATGCTTCGCAGCCTTGTCCTTAAACTGGGTCATACGGTTCAGCTCTCCCATATAGGTAAAACAGTCCAGGATCCAGGCCAGTTCTGCATGGCCAGATACATGAGACTGGTAATAAATACAGTTTTTCTTAGGATCCAGTCCTGCCGCAATATACAGAGTCAGCAGCGCCCTTGCTCTCTTTCTAAGAGTTGCCGGATCCTGGCGGACCGTAATCGAATGCATATCCACCACGCTGTAAAAACATTCATAATCATCACTTAATTTTACCCAGTTTTTCAGAGCCCCAAGGTAATTTCCCAAAGTCAGATTCCCTGTAGCCTGCATGCCGCTGAATAAAACCTTTTTATCATTGATCATAACTTATGTCCTCCACTGCTACGTTTTCCTTAGAAAATATTTTAACACGTTTTCTGACCGTCAGCAACTGTGGTTTTATTTCTCTCCTTCCACCAGAAACATAGGCGTAGAATAATAATTTGCTCTTTCTTCCCTGCTCCAGACCTTCTCCCACACATTCTCTTCCACTTCTACTTTTGCACATGCCAGATTCTCCAGAAGTTCTTTGTCCCAGAGCGGACGGTTTATCTGGCTTAAAGGCACTTTTCTGGCAATGTCCTCCATGGCATCGATATCTGTGCAGGTATAATGATCCTCCATATGAAGAGCTTCCACTCTCTTTCGGTCCTCCTCATATTCTCTCCGTTTTTTCTCATCAAAAAGGTGGTGATACCAGTTAGCGTCATAATTCAGAAGCTTTCCGCCTTTTTTCAATACTCTCAGCCATTCCTCATAAGCTCTGGTGGGATTCTCCAGATTCCAGGTAAGATTTCGGGATACTACTGCATCAAAAGTCTGGTCCGGAAACTCCAGGTTCTGGGCATCCATCTGCATCCACTGGATTTTTTCAGCCAGATTTCCCGCATTATGCCGGGCTTCTTTCAGCATTTCCTCTGTATAGTCCACAGCCGTTACCTGATAACCAGCCTGGGCCAGGATAATGGCAAAAAACCCCGGTCCTGTACCGATGTCCAGGATTTTTGTTTCTTCTGGTTTCTTACCAGGAAGATGTTCTCTCAGATTTTCCAGCCAGACCTGCCTTTGGCGGGTGGCCAGTTCTTCCTGATTTACCTGGGAATATCCCTCCGCTCTTTTTGTCCAGTATTCTTCTATCTGATTCAGTAATTTCATGTTTTTGTTTCCTTCCCTGTATTTAAGTTCTTGATTTATGCTAATTATTCTGGAAGGAAGTATACCATGGATTTCTTTTGTCTCACAAGCCCCCTAAGGGGTTATACTTTGACATTCCACTTTCCAGCGTCTATAATAAAGGTATGGCAGAAACACCCTTTATGCCTATTATTAATTACCTAGAAAGGACTGAAAAAATGGAAAAAATCGCAAGCTTCACCATTGACCATATCAAACTGAAACCAGGTGTTTATGTATCCAGAAAAGACCATGTGGGAGCAGAAACTATCACCACTTTCGACCTGCGTATGACCTCACCAAATGACGAGCCTGTTATGAATACTGCAGAAGTTCATACCATTGAACATCTGGGCGCTACTTTCTTAAGGAATCATCCGGTTTTCGGCTCTAAAACTGTTTATTTCGGCCCCATGGGCTGCCGTACCGGCTTTTATCTCCTGCTGGCAGGAGACTACGAGTCAAAAGATATCGTAGACCTGGTAAAAGAAATGTTTGTTTTTATCCGGGATTTTAAAGATGAAGTTCCCGGTGCCTCTCCAAAGGACTGCGGCAACTATCTGGACATGAACCTGGGAATGGCAAATTACCTGGCGAAAAAATATCTTGACGAGGTCCTGACAGATATTTCTGAGGATCGGCTTGTATATCCGGAATAGAAACCTTCCCACCAGTGTACAAAGAGCAAACTATCATAAAATACAGTATCGGTACAAAGACATTTAGTCCTCTGTACCGGTATCTTTTTTCATATCCCAGTCTTCTAATTCGCCGGGGTTTTGGATTTCATAAAAAAACACTTCTTCCATATGCCTTTTGAGAACGCTTTTTCCTCCTGTATCTCCCTGGAGTTCCATCAGCTCCGGCACAAAGCTCTCATGAAAGATCACCGGATTTCCCGGTGTCTTCTGGTAAGACAGACATCCAATCTTTTTCCCGCTTTTCAGGAACGCCTCCAGAAAATCTCCAATAGTCTTTTTCTGAAGGAAAGGCTGGTCTGCCACAAAAAACATATAATAAACTTCCCTGCCATGACAGCTAATATTTTTGCCGGCCTTCAGGCCAATCTGAAGAGAAGAAGAAATCCCTCTTTCACTGTGAGGATTTTTCACAGCAGTGAGTCCCTGTCTCCTGGCTTCTTTCAGGATCTCTTCATATTGGCTGACCAGCACCAGCGAATGGGCGAAGCCTTCTTTCTGGAGTTCTTCTAACTTTTCCATAGTCCACAGGTACATGGGTTTTCCTTTTACCGGATACAGCAGTTTATTCTCCCCGAATCTTCTGGAAAATCCTGCTGCCAGAAGGATCATATGGATACATTTCTCTCTTTCTTCTCTGGAATGAAGAAACACCGGCACTGACATCTGAGTTTCTATTTTCTCTTTCACTCTTTCCGGCTCATCCAAAAGATCCTGCTGATTCAAGATCACTGCAATTTTTCTTCCCGGATATTGTTTTTTTAAAGGTTCCACATAACCCTTTTCCAGCAGCCTTCCCAGAAGTTCCGAAGTCAGAATCCAACTCTGTGAGCCAAGGATTTTCTCTGCAAATTCCAGTCTGTGGCAGACCTCCTCCAGAGGCCTTCCAAGAGCAGAAGCTCCCGCCAGAATTAAGATATGCGTAGTATCCTCTCTAAGCACCGGTTCACCTTTTCCCGGGACTTTAACTGGAAATTTTCTGGAACCGTCAGCCTCTGTGAGTATGGCCTGAGCCTGTTCCCTTACCTGTCTGTAATCTTCTTCTGTAAGTCCTTTGATTTTTTCCGGAGTTTCACTGCTGGTTCCGGCGATTACCACACCTGGAGTCTCCAGAGCTTCCCGAATCTTTTCTGCAGACTGGTCAATAAAACCGGTTCTCCCCAGAAGTTTTGGGTGCTCCATATGAACAGTAGTGGTGACCAGCACTTTTTTCCCCTGGGCAGCCCACTGGTCCGCCAGTTCCAGGATACAGGAGGTTTTTCCACCTGCTCCCACAAAGGAAACCGCCGGTTTTGACCCTGTTCCCAGGTTTTCCATGATTTCATCCAGTTTCATCTTTCCAGTACACCCTTCTCATAGGCACAGACAAGTTCCAGAACACTTCCTGCGATACATCTGGCTTTATCTGATATCAATGCACAGTGAGCCTGGGATTCTTTTCTGGGATCTACGTCTGCGATCTTAAAATGTTCCGTCACAGGATAGCCCTCCTGTATAATTCCCCGCAGGACCCCTGAAATCTCGGTACAAACAAAGGCAGGTTCTCCTTCTCTTTCTATCCATCCGATCCGGCTGCCCTTTTCTGCCCAGTCTCCGATCTCTTTTTCCTGATGAAAGATTCCCGAACAAGGAGAATGGATCACTCTTTCTTTCCCATAACCGCCGATCACTCCGGGTACTCCTGTATTAGGGATTGCCGCTCCCTGGTCGATGATCCTTCCCAGATAATGGCCCCTCTTGGTCTCTATCACATAATCCACATCTTCTCCCGCAGTAAATCCAGGTCCCAGGGCTATGGTCAGCTCTGCCATATCTCTCCTGGTCCCCAGATTCTTCTTGGCCAGAATTCCATCTATGAGAATATCCGGACAATACTTTTCAAGGCATTTTCCCTGTGGGTCTACGATAAGCTGGGGCCGGTTCCATGCCACCTGCTCCAGAGCCTCCTCAAAACATTCTGCCCGACTGCAGGTCAGTCCCTCTACTTCCATGGTTCCCTCATAAACAGCCTGACAAAAGGACACCAGACGCCGGATAGCAGAAGGCCTCTCACATTCCAGGATAATCACCGGATAGCCGCTTTT
>UQSX01000139.1 GCA_900543715.1 uncultured Blautia sp.
TGCGGAAATTTTAAAGTTTTATACTTTTTCATTTTCCGCAGTCTTTTTCATTTTCTGCTTATCTCTGTTCAGTTATCTGTATTAAAAGTTTCCCGCTCTACCAAAACCCCGTCTCTCCAGATACGTTCCAGGTCATAGAACAGGCGGTTTTCCTCATCAAAAATATGGATGACTACGTCTCTGTAGTCCATCAGGATCCAGTTTGCTGTCTGATATCCCTCCATCTGTTTCGGCTCTACTCCGGCTCTGCCCAAAGTCTCGCTGACATTGTCTGCCATAGCCTGTACCTGATTTCGGTTGCTGCCGCTGGCAATGATAAAATAATCTGCCAGTGTAGAAACTTTTTCGATATCAATGATCTTAATGTCCTGTGCTTTTTTATCTTCCATAGCCTCACAGGCAAGACGAACCATTTCTTTACTTTCCATTTTTTCCCTTTCTCTGCTTTTTTTCCAGGTGAAGAGTTTCATAGTAGTCAAAAGCCTTCTGTGTCATAGGATCCAGAATCTTATTTCCGCTTCCCAGATAGGAAAGACTGTCTTTTAAAATATAGTACATACCTTCGTCCAAGTCTCCAAAAGCCACTTTCCGGATCCATGGAAGCCTGGGTGCCTTATTCCTTCCCGGCTCGATATAGTCTGCAATATATACGATTTTCTCCAGCTCACTCATCTTTTCTTTCCCCGTAGTATGCCACCGGATAGCAGAAAGGATTTCTTCATCCTCGATCTGATACTTTTCTTTTGCAATGTAAGCTCCCAGCTTTGCATGGAGAAGGAACGGATTCGATTTTTCTACAGATGAAATCCGTATATTTTGCTTTTTGCAGATCTTCAGTTTCTTTTTATTTGGGATACATTTTGCACAATCATGGAGAAGTCCTGCCATCTGGGCCTGTTCCATATCACAGTCATGGGCCATGGCCAGGGAAGCAGCAGTATACATCACGCCAAGAGTATGCCTGTATCTGTCTTTATCCAGATACTTTTTTAATCTTTTTTCGTATTCTGCAAAATCATACTTCATCTTCATCACAGTCCTTATATATATTATTCTTCTGTATATATTCGATTACCTGATCCGGCACATAATAGGCCAGGCTTCTTCCCTTTTCAATCCAGGAGCGTATCATTTTGGATGAAATATCGATATTTAGAGATTCCAGTTTCTGAATGTCCCCCTGGTATTTTTCCTCTAAATTCCGGATGACTCTGTCCAGTTTTTCATCACTGGTATGGTTTCTGGTACCTACCAAAATGGTACAGGCTCCCAGTATCCTTCCCGGTTCTCTCCACTCCTCAAAAGTGTAGAGGGAATCCGCACCCAAAATAAAGTAATAGTCTGTGTTTGGGTTCTGTTCTTTCAGCCGCTCGAGAGTCCGGTAAGTATAAGTGTATCCCTCTTGGTGCATTTCTTCCAGCGACAGGGAAAAATGGGGATTGGAAGAAATCGCCAGACAGACCATATCCACCCGCTGACGATCCGTAGCCCTGTCCTCTCTGGCCCGCTTATGAGGAGGATTCCCGGCCGGCATGAATAAAACCTTGTCCAGATGAAACTGATGATATGCAGTCTCCCCCAGTATCAGATGTCCGATATGAATAGGATCAAAAGTACCTCCCATGATACCTATACGCTTCTTCTTTTCACTCATGGCTGCTCCTCTTTCTTTTCGCTCCCGGGCAGGCGGCCGGAAGCCTGATCTTAAAACTCCTGTAAAAGTCAGGGAAGAAGGATTTTCTTTTTTTCTTCTTTTCCCTCTCTGTAAAGGACAATTTTCTTTCCAATGACCTGGACCACCTGGGAATGGGTTCTCTCCGCCAGCATATCTGCCAGTCCTCTGGGATCATCCATACAATTCTGAAGCACACTGATCTTGATCAGTTCCCTTGCAGCCAAAGCCTCCTCCACAGCCTTTGTCAGCTCCGGGGTAAGGCTGGACTTTCCGATCTGAATGATCGGCTCCATCTTCATTGCAAGACTTTTTAAATAAGCTCTCTGTTTGCTTGTCATAGTCTACTCCTATTTGTAATAATCGAAATCAAATCCGTACATGCGCACGGTATCCCCTTCCTGGATACCTGCTTTTTCCAGTTCCTCCAGAATTCCGGAATCTTTCAGGAACTTCTGGAAGAACAAAAAGCCCTTTTCTGAATCCAGGTTGGTATACCCCAGCATTTTCTCTATCTTTGGGCCTTCTACGATAAACACATGCTCGTCTTCTTCCGACTGTTCCACAGTATAAGGAAGATTTTCCCGTATCATCATATCTTCCGGGAAGAACTCCTGTTCAAAAACAACCGGTTCCTTGTCGATAGAGTCCAGAAGCTGCTTTACATAGTAGAGCAGTTCTTTCAGTCCTTTTCCGCTCACTGCGGAAATACCAAAGACCTGGATACCCTGAGGTTCAAACTCCTGCCGCAGCTTTTCCACCGGATCTTCATCTCCCGGATAGATGGCATCGATTTTATTCGCTGCTATGACCTGAGGTTTCTTCATCATCTCCGGATCGTAAGCTTCCAGTTCTTTGTTGATCTTGTAAATATCGTCTATGGGGTCACGTCCTTCTGTGGAAGCTGCGTCTACCAGATGGATCAGTACTCTTGTTCTCTCAATATGACGCAGGAACTGATGTCCCAGTCCTACTCCCTGGGAAGCGCCTTCGATAAGTCCCGGAATATCTGCGATAACAAACCCTTGACACCCCTCAAAATCTACCACTCCCAGATGAGGATTTAAGGTGGTGAAATGATAATTGGCGATCTGTGGTCTGGCATTGCTCACCCTGGAAAGAAGAGTAGATTTTCCTACGTTGGGGAATCCAAGCAGTCCTACATCCGCAATCACCTTCAGCTCCAGCTGCACCTCCAGCTCCTGGGCTGCCTGTCCCGGCTGAGCATACTTGGGTGCCTGCATAGTTGCCGTAGCATAGTGCTGATTTCCGTTTCCCCCTCTTCCTCCTTTTAAGACTACCTGCCGGGTATTCTCTCCCGACATATCAGCGATGACTTTTCCGCTGGCGGCATCTTTGATCACCGTTCCCTCTGGAACCTTCAGGACAATATCCTTGCCATCCGCTCCATGGCATCTTCTTTTGCCTCCCGGCTCTCCGTCCCCTGCGGCATATTTTCTCTTATGACGGTAATCGCTCAGGGCGTTTAATCCTTTATCCACCTCAAAAATCACATCGCCGCCTCTTCCGCCGTCTCCGCCGTCAGGACCGCCGCTGGGAACAAAAAGCTCTCTTCTGAAGCTTACATGTCCGTCGCCGCCTTTACCTGAGCGGATATAGATTTTCGCTCTGTCTGCAAACATAATATCCTCCGTCTAATCTTTCATATGAAAAAAAGTGGCTCCAAACCATAATGATTTGAAGCCGCCCTGTTATCGTAATTACTCTGCAGTAGTTACTGGAACTACAGAAACCTGTTTTTTGTCTCTGCCTTTTCTCTCGAAACGTACCACACCGTCTACTAATGCAAACAAAGTGTCGTCTCCGCCTCTTCCTACATTTACGCCTGGATGGATCTTTGTTCCACGCTGTCTGTAAAGAATGTTTCCAGCTTTTACAAACTGTCCGTCAGCTCTTTTGGCACCCAGTCTCTTGGACTCGGAATCACGGCCGTTCTTTGTAGAACCAACTCCCTTTTTATGAGCAAATAACTGAAGGTTCATCTTTAACATGTCTTACACCTCCTCGAATATGACATCCAAATAATCCATATATTCTTCTTCTATCCCCTGCAAACCGAGGATAAGAGAATCCAGAAGCAGTTTTGATTTCCCGGAATACCCCGGTTCCATCTTAAGATACAGACCTCCCTCTTTCTCGTCCACATCAACGGAAAAACCGTCCTCTGTAAACTCTTCGATGGAATTCACTGTATTCTGGGTCAGAACCGACACAGCCGCACATACAATGTCACTGCCGCTTTCAGCATAACCTGCATGTCCCTGTACGGCAAATCCTGAAATCTTCCCTTCCGAACTCTGATAAATCGTTACTTTAATCATAGGGATTAAGCATTGATCTTTTCGATTTTTACTTTAGTAAACTGCTGTCTGTGACCGTTTTTCTTGTGGTATCCGGTTTTTCTCTTATACTTGTAAACGATAACTTTCTTTGCCTTACCGTTTTCAACTACAGATGCAGTTACTGTTGCGTTGGCAACATCTTCACCAACTTTTAAACCGTCATTGCTTACAGCAAGTACCTGGTCAAATGTAACCGTTTCACCAGCTTCTGCTCCAAGCTTCTCTACTCTGATAACATCGCCTTCGGCTACTTTGTACTGTTTACCACCTGTTGCAATAATTGCGTACATATGGCACCTCCTATTATCATTACTCGCCAAATATGGTGGTCCGCTATGGACACTTCGACCTCTTTGTGCGGCATACGATAGTATATTACCATCATTCCTTCGTTCCGTCAATACATAAATTTCATTTTTTTACCGACTGAAATTGTTTAAAATCATTTGGATAAGATATCCGTTCTGATAGATGAAAATATTGTCGCCTCCGTTTATTACCATATCAAAAATTCCCCAAAAAAACAAAGCTGCACCTATAAGTATAGGGATTACTGTCAAAACCACCAGCAGCACCAATATTTTATTGGATGTAAAATACCTCTGTTCCTTTCCCGGCACACCCTGACGGAGCAGATAGGATGCCGTGTAAAAGCAGAATGGTGCTACACAGCCCATGGCTATATAAATTCCCAGGAAATACAGGGGCAGGCCATTTTCCATTAGAGACTGAGTTACCGCCTGGGTATCTGTGCTTCCCCCTGCAAGCCCTGTCAGGCCTGACAGCAGGGTAGGGAAAAAATTATTCACAAAGTGAAACAGAGCCGGATAAATCATGTTTTCCGTCTCCACCATCAGATAGGTAAGGGCGGCTCCCAGAAGAGCCGTAGGCAGAAACCGCCACAGGTTCCCATGGAAAAGCCCAAAGAGCAGTCCCATAAGCCCCACCAGGACCCACTTTCTGGATATCCTGGACTGGAAGCTTTTCAGGATAAACCCTCTGTGAAGAGCTTCCTCACAGACTGCAGGCATGACACAGCTTATAAATACAGAAACTGCCAGAGGCACTGTAGCCATAAAGTTATCTAAACTGCTGCTGACAGAAAATATCTCATTTGGGAAAAAGTAGGCCACGATCATTGTAAAAGGGATTACCCCACTGTAAGAGCC
>UQSX01000140.1 GCA_900543715.1 uncultured Blautia sp.
TCCTCCTGTCTGTGTCAGGATAACACAGACAGGTGTTCCTGACACAATTTAATCTTCAATAAAGTTTGCCAGCAGATATTCTTCTGCCTCCGGACACCACAGCCCGTTGTGAGCGTCCACAATTTCTGCAAGTTCAACCAGACGGCTGTCTCCTTCTTCCTCTCCTTTTGCGCGAAGATCTGTCAGAGCCGTCAAAGGCATGGAAAGGTGGGTATAGATCAGTTTCTTTCCTCCCGGGATCTTAGGCAGGTTCAGTGTGGTTTCCGCAGCCGCATCCAGACCTCCGATATGCGTAACCATAACCGCCGGATCGATACGTCCCTGAGCAGTCAGTTCCAGAGATTCGATCATATCATCGGTATTCCCTCCGGTAGTTCCCATCACATGGGTGGAATTATAGTGTACGTCATAGAAATTTATAGGGGCGCTGAACTGATTGTCTGTAGGTCCTGCAAAGAAATTCAGGCATCCGTCTCTGCCAAGGATCGCGCTGGACTGAGTAACAACTGCTGCCACCGGGGCATAGCAGAGCACATCGTCATAGCCTTTTCCTCCGGAAAGCCTCATAAGCTCCGCTACCGGATCCTCGAACATTCCGGTATTCACAAAGTGCAGCTCGATTCCGTCTTTTGCTGCTTCCTGAGGCGGGAACAGCGCAGCGGCTCTGTCCAGACGTTCCTGATTCAGATCTGTCACCACGATCATGGAAGGACGGATATCTCTGTGAAGGGCATAGGTCAAAGCTCCCAGGCCCATAGGACCGGCCCCTGCCATAATTGCCATTTTTCCCCCTTCTTTGATTCCCATCTGATGAGTATAGACTCCCATCTGCGTATGGTAAGCCGCATTAAAGGCACCGATGCTGCAGGACATTGGCTCTGCCAGGGACGCTTCATAATAAGCCCGTCCCTTGTACTCTAAAAGGCATCCTAACTCCATGACTTCAGCCGGGATAACGCAGTAGGTAGTATCTCCGCCGAAGAACTCATAAGAGTATCCAGGACTCCACATAGTTCCTTTATAGTTTAAGGCTGGCTGAAGAGTAAACTTCATCCCTGGTTTAAAGGTATCCTGATGGTTCTTTCCTACTTTTACAATATCTCCTGCAAACTCGTGGCCCATGATCGCCGGGTGGTCTGCCACATCCTCATGGACACGTTTATGAGCAGTTCCCAGGATCGCACATTTATAGGTAGACATGCAGATACTGTCTGAAACCACCTTGACCAGGATCTCATCCTCTGTGATTTCCGGAAGTTCAAACTCTTCCAAACGTAAATCATTTGCTCCGTGAAGCCGTACTCCTTTTGCTTTCATAATAATTTTCCTCCTTCATCATAATGAATTTTTTATAGATTTGCAATACAATCACTTTTGAAACAAAAGTTTTTTTAAATCCGGTGAAATACTACCTTAGGGATCAGGTCCCGTATTACATCAAATTCAGCAGCCTGTGTTCCGCTGCACATGACATTGGCTGCTCCTGTTGCCGTAGAAAGACGTACCGTATCCTCCAGGCTCATACCCGATTCCTCTGCTACTGCCAATGCTGCCACAACGCTGTCTCCGGCTCCCACGGTACTTCCCACAGGTACTTTCAGCCCTTCTGCATAAATAGTCTCTTCTTTTGTTACATAAAGAGCTCCTGCGCTTCCCATGGATACCACGGTCTTTTCAATGCCGTATTCTTTCATCAGTTCCTTTGCCACCTTTTCCAGTTCCTCCGGTGTCTTCAAGGTCCTGCCGGACAGTGCGGACAGTTCATGGTCGTTTGGCTTGATCATATAGGGCGAAGCTTTCAAACCAGTTTTCAGCAGTTCTCCGTCTGCATCCAGGATTACCTTTGCTCCTTTTTCGCGGAAAGCCTTCGTCCACAGATAATAGGTCTCCTTCGGGGATCCTTTGGGCATGCTTCCGGAAATAACCGCAATGTCCCCTGAGGATATTTTTTTGAGAAGTTCCTTAAGAAGCGCAGCAAGTATTTCCTCAGACACTGTTACCGGCTCATTAATGTCCGTGTTGGTGTGGTTTACCGGATCCACGATCTTCATGTTCGTACGGGTCTCTCCCTCTACAAAATGGAACCAGGTATTCAGTTTCATCCCTTCCAGCGCTGACAGGATCACTCTCCCGGTATCTCCTCCGAGAATTCCCGCGGCCACGCTTTTTTTACCCAGCTTCTGGATCACCTTAGAGACGTTGATCCCTTTTCCGCCTGGATCCGTCCTCATAGTTGTTATGCGGTTGACCGCATCCACAGTCAGAGATGGAATCTCAACCGTCTTATCCAGGGCTGGATTCAATGTTACCGTGTAAATCATGATAGCTCTCCTTTCGTTTTAACAACTTATTATGTTGTTTCAATAATTCTTTATCTATAGAATACCACTTATTTTGGTTTTGTCAACAGTTTTTCACTCATTTTTTACGAAAAATGAAAATCTTTATTTTCAAAACAACAATTTTCTATTTCACAATTCTCTATCTGACTTGCGGCGTAAAAAAAGGCATTTCGTATCTATTTTCATTGATACGAAATGCCTTTTTATTTATTGTTATTTACCAGGCAGTTATAAATCAGATTCTTGCCACGCCTGTCTTACGTGCTGCTTCTGCTACAGCCTCTGCTACAGCCTGCGCTACACGTTTGTCAAATGCATTTGGGATAATATAGTCTGGTGACAGCTTATCTTCTTCTACCAGGCCGGCGATCGCATAAGCCGCAGCCACCTTCATCTCATCGTTGATGTCTTTTGCACGTACATCCAAAGCGCCTCTGAAAATACCAGGGAAAGCAAGTACATTGTTAATCTGGTTAGGGAAGTCACTTCTTCCGGTTCCCACTACGGCAGCACCTGCTTTCTTAGCCAGATCCGGCATGATTTCAGGAACTGGATTGGCCATTGGGAAGAGGATAGGCTTCTCAGCCATATTTTTAACCATCTCTTCTGTAACGGTTCCAGGTGCAGAAACTCCGATAAATACATCTGCACCTTTCAGAACTTCTGCCAGAGTTCCTTTTTCCATATTCTGGTTGCAGATTTCTGCCATTTCTTCTTTTTCTTTGTTCAGGTTATCACGTCCTTTGTAAATTGCTCCATGACGGTCGCACATAACCACATTCTTCAGACCCAGGCTTACTAACAGTTTGATGATGGCAATACCTGCCGCACCTGCTCCTGAAGTTACCACTTTTATGTCATCCAGATTCTTTCCTACCAGCTTTAAAGCATTGATCAGAGCAGCGGCCGTAACAACAGCTGTTCCATGCTGATCATCGTGGCAAATAGGAATATCGCAGCATTCTTTTAACTTTCTTTCAATTTCAAAACATCTGGGAGCAGAAATATCCTCCAGATTTACACCGCCGAAGCTTCCTGCCAGCAGGCTTACAGTCTTTACAATATCATCTACATCTTTGGAACGCACACACAGAGGAAATGCGTCAACATCTGCAAAAGTTTTAAACAGGGCGCATTTTCCTTCCATTACCGGCATACCTGCTTCTGGTCCTATATCCCCAAGTCCTAATACAGCAGTTCCATCTGTTACAACTGCAACCATATTTCCACGGCGTGTATATTTATAAGACAGATCCACATCTTTTGAAATCTCTACGCAGGGTTCTGCAACTCCTGGTGTGTAGGCAACAGAAAGATCTTCCGGTGTCTCAATCTTAGCTCTGCTGATCACTTCAATTTTTCCAGCCCATTCTTCATGCTGTTTTAAAGCAAATTCTCTCTTGTCCATTTTTTTCTTCTCCTTTTTATTCATTTACCTGAGCCCAGAAGTCTCTTAAGATCTTGGCTGAGTTATCCATTGCAGCTTTCTCTTCCTCATTCATAGGAACTTTTAAAACACCCTGGATCCCATCTCCTCCAATGCGGCAGGGCAGGGAGAACGCAATTCCAGACCAGTTTCCAAAACTGTCATCCAGCACATGAGCCACCGGAAGGATAGCTCCGCTGTCTCTGAGGATGTTTTCCACGATAGTAGAAACGGCCATGGCAACTCCATAGAAGGTAGCGCCCTTTAATCCAATGACTTCTGCGCCGCCAGTCTTAGTATGTTCTGAAATCTCGGCTCTGTCAAGTTCCTTTCCTGTCTGTTTTAAATATTCCTCTAAAGGAAGACCTGCAATAGTAGCTGAACTCCATACAGGTACCTGGCTGTCTCCATGTTCGCCCAAGATATAGGCCTGAACATCTTCCACATCTGCATCCAGGGGCTCACTGATATTGCATCTGAATCTGGCTGTATCCAGAGATGTACCGCTTCCGATAACTCTCTTGGCAGGAAGTCCCGAAACCTTCTGCACTTCCATGGTCAGGATATCCGCCGGATTGGACACAACGATGATCAGCGGGTTTTTAGCATACTCCATAATACTTTCTGTTACACTCTTGATAATGGAAACATTGGTCTTTGCCAGTTCCAGGCGCGTCTGGCCTGGTTTTCTTGCGATACCGGCAGTCACAATGATAATGTCTGCATCTGCACATTCCTCATATCCGCCCTGTTTTAAACGTACCGGACAGTGGAATCCTGCACCATGGAATACGTCCAGAGCCGCACCTTTTGCTCTGGCTTCATTTAAATCTACCATCACTACTTCTGTAGCCTGCTTTCTTACCATCAGGGTATAGGCGATAGCCTCTCCCACATTACCGGCTCCTATCACTACAATTTTAGTTTTTCCTGAATTATTCATTACTGCACTCCTTATTTGCTTGTCTTTTCGTTTATGCTGCTTTCGCTGCTGCCTGGTCTGTCTCAGCCTCAGGCGGTGCGCGCAGACCAGCAGGCAGTGCATATTTCTCCTGTCTGTAAAAGCCTGTCTTTTCCCTACAGCCGTATATCTTCCTCTCTGCAGGATTTTCTCCTGTATCAGAAATACTGTAAGAAAGGTCCGTAAAAACGGAACTGCCCCGCTTTTCTTTGACCCAGAGCAGCTTGGTATCCTTCACAGTCATGGAAACTATGGCAGAAGTATCCTCATCTTTCTCCGAATCCCTGGAAACAGCTTTTTCCCTGCGGGTCTTCAGCTCATAAAACAGGCCGATGAGCTGGATGATGATGAGAGGTGTCATGGCTACCATGGCCACGATGCCAAAGGCATCGGTCAGGATATTGCCGCCCAGGGCTTCGCAGGCGCCCATGCACAGGGGAAGAAGAAAGGTGGCTGTCATGGGACC
>UQSX01000141.1 GCA_900543715.1 uncultured Blautia sp.
AAAACAAGGCCTATTATGGAAATAATCACTGGATCATCAAAAGAAATATCGCCATTCTAGCGGATTCACTGAAGCGGGCATTTGTAATACGAAATGATGATCAAGTCAGCAGATCAGAAACAGGCCGGCTTGTGCCCAACAGACTGTGGAAGATCGGAAGAACCGATGACGACAAGTTATTTAACCGAAGGAAAAAGTCTGAAGACTCTGAGTTTGTTATAGATGTGCTTTTGGATTCCAGCGGTTCCCAGGCTGGCAGACAGGCACAGGTAGCGGCCCAGGGCTATATCATCAGTGAGGCGTTAAGCGAAGCCGGAATCCCTCACCGGGTGTCCGGATACTGTGCTTTCTGGGGCTACACAGTACTCCAGAGATTTCGGAATTACAATGATCCCAAAGAAGCAGATGAAAGAATCTTTCAGTTCCGGGCCTACGCAAATAACAGAGACGGCCTTGCACTAAAAACAGTCTGCTCCTCTCTCATGGAGCGTCCGGAAGAAAATAAGATTTTGATTGTATTAAGCGACGGAAAACCCTGTGACATGAGCATACAACGGGCGGGAACCCTTCAGCCGGCGGTCTATGAAGGAGAAGAGGCCGTGAAAGATACTGCCTATGAGGTGCGCAAAGCCAGAAATCAGGGGATATCCGTAATTGGTATTTTTGTAGGAAGCGAAGAGGAACTCTCCGTGGAAAAACGGATCTATGGGAAAGATTTCGCCTATATCCGCAGTATCAGCAATTTTTCACGTATGGTCGGTACTTTTTTGCGGAGACAAATTGATATGGAATAATACGAGGGAGGAATCACTATGGGAAAAATTGAGTTTGCCGATTGTATGGATCTGAGAAATCAAAAACAGATATTGGAATTAGACTGCCCCAATTGCCATGAGCCTGGGGGCATCGAAGTTTTTGTAAAAGACGGAATAATTTCAGAAGATAGCGTATGCGACAGCTGCGGATACATTCTCCGTGAAGGAATGGATTTGGATGAAATAAAGTGATCAATATTTATAGGAGGTTTTTATGGGACATATTATCGCAATATCGGGAAAAGGAGGCGTTGGTAAAACAACGCTATGTGGCTTATTGATTCAATATCTCTGTGAGACTGGGAAAAAACCGGTACTTGCTGTAGATGCGGATGCTAATGCAAATCTCAATGAAGTATTAGGTGTGGAAACCGGAGTGACATTAGGAGAACTTCGTGAGGAGATCGAAAGGGCGGGCGTAGATCCAAGGTATCAGATTCCCGCAGGGATGACAAAAGCCGCATATCTTGAAAGCAGGCTTGCGGATGCTTTGACTGAGGAGGATGACTATGATTTGATGGTAATGGGAAGATCCCAGGGGCAGGGCTGCTACTGTTTTGTAAACGGAATCGTGCAGACGCAGGTTCAAAAGCTGCAGAGCCACTATCCTTATATCGTAGTGGATAATGAGGCAGGCATGGAGCATATCAGCAGAGGAATTCTCCCAAATATGGAAATTGCGATTCTGGTCAGCGACTGCTCCCGGAGAGGCGTACAGGCAGCCGGAAGGATTGCGGCATTGATGAAGGAACTGAATTTCCATCCGAAAAAGGTCGGTTTGATTGTAAACCGGGCGCCGGGAGGAAAGTTGGATGAAGGAACCCTGGAAGAGATTGAAAAGCAGAAGCTGGATCTGCTGGGAGTCGTTCCTCAGGATGAGGATGTTTACCGCTTTGACTGTGAAGGACGTCCCACCGTGCAGCTCCCCAAAGACTCTCCGGTCAGGGCAGCCTTGAAAGGAATCATAGAAAAACTGGGTATATGAGCAAAGGAGCAGATTCATGAAGATTGCAGTAACTGGAAAAGGCGGTGTGGGAAAGACAACGGTGTCCGCAGTGCTGGCACGGCTGTATGCCGCAGAAGGGAAAAAGGTATTCGCTGTGGATGTAGATCCGGACGCAAATCTGGGGCTCGCCCTGGGATTTCCGGAAGAAGCACTGGAAAGTATTGTTCCCATCAGCAAGATGCGAAGACTGATCGAAGAAAGAACAGGGGCAGACAAAAGCAATACTTTTTATAAAGTAAATCCGAAAGTAGACGACATCCCGGAAACCTATGGAAAAGAATACAACGGTGTCCGGCTTCTGCTCCTGGGAACTGTGGAAACTGCCGGAGGTGGATGTGTCTGCCCGGAGAATGTGATGCTGAGACGGATCATCAATAATCTGGTTCTGCACAGAGATGACATTGTCATTCTGGATATGGAAGCCGGTCTGGAACATCTGGGACGGGGGACTACGGAAGGAATGGATCAGTTTATCGTAGTGATTGAGCCGGGAGCCAGAAGTGTACAGACATACCGGAATGTAAAGAGGCTGGCAGAAGGACTGGGCGTGAAGGCTGTAAAAGTCATAGCTAACAAAATCCGGAATGAGGAAGACGAAAAATTTGTCAGATCGAAAATTCCAAAAGAGGATTTTCTAGGCTGCATCCATTATGATGCAGAGGTCATAGAGGCAGACCGGGAAGGAACATCACCTTATGGATTCAGCAAGGCAGCTACCGATGAAATACGGCAGATCAAAGAAACCTTTGATGCTATGTCAATGTAAAAGCAGTAAAGTTTTATTGCGTAGAAGGCAGGTGAAAAAATGATCGCCTTTGCAGATTGCCAGGATATCCGGAAAATGGCAGTGATTAAAGAAATCGACTGTCCGAAATGCGGAGCAAAGATGGAATTGAAGTGTTTGAACGGGATAATCAGACCATAGGTGACAGCGTATGCGATCAATGCGGTTTTACAATCCCAGAAGGAGTTGTACTGGAATTGTATCTGAATGACTTGAAGAAATAAAAAGATAAATAGGAGATATACAGATGAAAGTAACAATATGTGGAAAAGGCGGATGCGGAAAAAGCACAATAACCAGTCTGCTGGCTAAAGCTCTGGCCAGACGGGGGAAAGAGGTTCTGGTCATTGATTCTGATGAATCGAACTATGGACTTCACCGGCAGCTGGGTATGGAACTTCCGGGAGATTTTACTGGATATTTTGGTGGAAAAGAAAATGTATTAAATGATATGATGCTGTCAAAATTTACCCATCAGTTTTTTCAGGAAACCTGGACTTTCAAGGATATTCCAGAAAAATATTACAGTGTAAAAGATGGAGTGAAATTGATGGTCAGCGGAAAGATCCACCAGGCCAATGAAGGATGTTCCTGCGCTATGGGAACGGTCATGACACAGTTTGTTCAGAATCTGAGACTGACTGAAGACCAGTTTGCTCTTCTTGATATGGAAGCAGGGGTGGAACATTTCGGCAGGGGAATTGATAATGGCGTGGATCTGGTGCTGATGATTGTAGATCCTTCCTATGAGTCTCTGCAGCTTTCTAAAAAAATCGGAGAGCTGGCAGAAAGCATTGAGAAACCATTTTATTATGTTTTCAATAAAGTGACCAAAGAGAATCAGGATATGATGTATGAAGCTGTATGGAAGCCGGATCAGGTTGCCGTGTGTCTTGATGCGGATTCTGATATCATGAAAGAAGGACTGTCAGGAAAAGAACTGTCAGAAAAACCGGGGGCGATTGAAAAGCTGGCAGAGTTTCTGCTTTCTCTTTCAAAGGATAAGGAGGCTTAAAATGCTGCAGGAAAACTATGGAAAGCATAACCTGGAAATGCAGCCCTATCATTATTATCTTTCGGAATATCAAAATATAAGTCCGGGAGATATCAGCAGTCGGTTGGAAATACCTTTTGACGAAAATACCAGACTTTTTCGGGTGAAGTTTATGGAGAGAAACTATACAGTCAGTCATCCGGATCTGGAGGTTCATTGCCTGGATGAAGAGGATAATCAGGCAGTTCTGTGTAATGATATTCATGCAAAAATACTGCTACTCCGTTATTTTACGGAAGGAGATCATATGAGTGCGACAGGAAGCCTTCTTTCCTATCGTGACCTTCCCTGGGGCGAAGTATATTACCGCCAGTTTTATGGAAGATGTATTATGAGACTGGCCAGAATGTTCGGAAATCGGCTGGATATCTTTCAAACGATTATGGAAGGATTAAAAGGAATTCCAAAAGAATATGGAGATATGGCTTATGAATTTCTATTCCTGGAAGATTTAAGGTTATGCTTCGTTTTGTGGGCAGGTGATGAGGAATTTCCATCCTCTGCACAGATTCTTTTTTCGGATAATTTTCCGGCTGCTTATGCTGCAGAAGATGTAGCTTATATTGGAGATGTAGTGATGGATTATATGAAAAAGGTAAAATAGAATAACACTGACAAGTGACCTTTCGTAAAATAAAATCAGCATAAAACCTAAATCGGTATTGTGCTGATTTTATTTATCATTTGTATTGAGTTGTAGTGCCAGGAGCTGCTCGGCCAGATAGTCCAGTGTGCTTAAAAGAATCTGGCGATTTTCTGGACTACAGGACTGAAACTTTCCGATGAAACGCTGAATATTCTCGTCTGTATCAGAAATTTCCGGATCGAACAGAGTATTGGCGGAAATTCCCAGACGTTTGATGAGTGGATACAGGATTTCGTAGGAAGGGTTCATTTGTCCTTTTTCAATCATCTGGACTGTTTTGATGGCCACATTGGACTGATCGGCCAGTTCCTGTTGTGTCAGACCACAAGAAATTCTGGCAGTCCGTATACAGTTGCCCAGATATAGTAATCTGTCTTTCGGCATAATTATTCACCTCACATATATTCTATCTTGCCGATTAAGGTTTTTACATAACCTTATCTTGCATATCTTATAGGCAATATTATGCCGATATAAAATGAATTTATAGCCCTGGTGAAAGGCCAATTAAAAAAAACGGCTTTTCACGGCAGGGCTTATTTGTGTTTGCCGTTTTGCAATGGTCGAGAGCGCAGCGGTTATTCCATCCAAGCTAACTGGTGCAGAAAAGCTATTCGGATACCCTGAGCGTGAAGCCGAAGATCGGGGCGTTCTGCCGGCCGGTGACGCTGCCGGTATCCAGTGACTCAGAATGATGGGAGGGAAATAGACATGACCTTAAAAGGTGTGATGACAATCGAACTGACGGACGAAAACACTGGAGCGATGGAAACGGTCACGGAAGAAAACATGATCACAGAGTCCGTCAATAACATCCTGGGTTTAAACCCTATGGGTATCTTTTACGCGGCAACCGGGGAGTATGACGATGCGGTCCTATGGA
>UQSX01000142.1 GCA_900543715.1 uncultured Blautia sp.
AGGCAGAGCACTTCATGGAGCACTCCCGCCTCTCCTGCCACTCTCCTGGCCGTGTCCAGGTCGCAGGAGGGGTGGAGCATGGTGTCAAAGGTTACTGCGTAAATTTTATGCTCCTCTTCCATACACCTTTTCGCCGCCACAAGGAGAAGGCTGCTGTCTACGCCTCCTGAAAAAGCGATGCACAGATCCTGACTGGCATATTCTTTCATTTTTTCATAAAACGCTTCTTTTTTTTCTTCATATGTCATTGCTGTAACCTCCTGCCAGAGCTGCCGCCTCGTCATAGACATTTCGGTAAGGCCGTCCTGTTTCTTCACATACTTTCCTTACCGTCTCATATTCCGGATAGCAAAATTTCTGTCCATGATGACAGCAGATCTTTATTTTTACTTTGTGTCCGTCCGAAAGCTCCACTTCTCCGAAAGACCTGGGAAGGATCCTGCGGCTTTCCTCATATTTCCGCAGACCGATACTGGTGGTCTCCCTGAAGATGATATCCTCCAGCTCTTCCTGTTTTTCTTTTCTGCAGATTACCTGGAGCATATAGGCTGGCCGCCCTTTTTTCATCAGGGCAGGAAAACAGCTTGCATCCAGAGCGCCCGCTTTCATCAGGCAGTCGATGGCATAGCCAAGCTGTTCTCCGGAACAGTCGTCTACGTTCGTCTCTAAAACCTGAACCCGGTCCTGTTCCTTTTCCCCTGTCAGAGACTCTTGTTCCTCTTCCAGTATCACGCCCCGGACATTTCCTGTATTTTTACCCTCTCCGGAAATGCCGCAGGCCCAGCCTTTGATCTTTTTTCTCCCCATCTCTCTGACCGGTTCTCCAAATACAGCCAAAAAAGCCCCGCTTCCGGGAGTAAGATTTTCATCCATATCAGAGGAAAAATGAACCGGCAGACCGCTCTTTTTCAAAATCGTCATGATTTCTTTTGAGGGAATCAGCCCTTTTTCTCCAGTTCCAAAGCCTTCCTCCAGTTCACTGATCCGGCATCTGGAAAATCCCAGATGCTCCATGGCCTCTGCCAAAGCAGCCAGAGATACCAGAGAGGTCTCTTCTCCGGCCAGCTTCAAAAAAGGACTTCCCTGGGGCAGATCTCCGGCTTCCCATAGCAGCTCTGCCATTTCACAGATCTTGTTTTCTGTTTCCCTTTGCTTTTTTTGTCCGGCAAAATATTCTTTCACCTTATCCAGGCCGATCTTTTCTCTGTCTTCTGTAAAAATGCGGGCCCTGTATTCCTTTCTGGAAATTTTTGTCTTCTCTATCCTTATGGGAAAAGAAAACAGACTTTCCAGTTTTTTCTGGATCTTCTCCGGATCCGCTCCCAGTCCCAGCAAAGCTCCAAGGATCCCTTCGCAGTCTATCTTTCCTTTTCCCTGTATATACAGTTCTTTCATAAATCTCTTCCTCTCCGGCATTTTAACCCGGTATACAAGGAGCAAAAGGCTCCTGCCATGTTATTTTCTCATTTCTGCATTATAGCACAGGATTTTTCTCATTTCATCTGAAATTTGTATTGAATAATTTCCTCTTCATGTCTAAAATAGTAGAAAAGCCCAAATTAAGGAGGAAACATGATCATGAGCACTTCAAAAGTATATTTCACCGATCTTCGGGCCAAAAACGGAGACAATCTGCTCCAGAAGCTTCAGCGTCTGATCAAAACAGCAGGAATCGGAAATATTGATTTTGAAAATAAGTATGTGGCAATTAAAATTCATTTCGGAGAGCCTGGAAATCTGGCCTTTCTCCGTCCCAATTACGCAAAGGCAGTGGCAGACGTAGTAAAGGAACTGGGAGGAAAGCCATTTCTTACTGACTGCAACACTCTGTATGTAGGAGGAAGGAAAAATGCCCTGGACCATCTGGACAGCGCCAATCTCAATGGATTTAATCCTACTACCACCGGATGTCAGATCCTGATCGCAGACGGATTAAAAGGCACAGATGAAGCCCTGGTCCCTGTAGAAGGCGGCACCTATGTAAAAGAGGCCAAGATCGGCCGGGCCATTATGGATGCAGATATTATCATCTCCCTGAATCATTTCAAAGGGCATGAGGCTGCCGGCTTCGGAGGCGCTCTGAAAAACCTGGGAATGGGATGTGGTTCCAGAGCCGGAAAAATGGAAATGCACTCCGCCGGAAAACCTCATGTGGATCAGGACCTGTGTGTAGGCTGTAAAATGTGCGCCAAAATCTGCGCCCATGACGCTCCTCAGTTTAAGGATAAAAAGGCTTATATCGATCATGAGAAATGCGTAGGCTGCGGAAGATGTATCGGCGTCTGTCCAAAGGATGCAGTGCTGGCTGCTTCCGATGAATCCAATGATATTCTTAACTGCAAGATTGCAGAATACACGAAAGCCGTTATTCAGGGACGTCCCAATTTCCATATCAATCTGGTCATTGACGTCTCTCCATACTGTGACTGCCATGGAGAAAACGACGCCGCCATTGTGCCAAATGTGGGAATGTTCGCTTCCTTTGACCCGGTTGCTCTGGATGTAGCCTGCGCTCAGGCCGTAAACGCTCAGCCGGTGATCTCCAACAGCAAGCTGGGAGACTGCAGCAAGGAAGAGCGGGCTGCTCATCATCATGACCACTTCCACAGCATTTTCCCGGATACCAACTGGGAATCCGCAGTGGAACACGGAGTCGCTATCGGCATTGGAAATAAAGAATATGAGCTGATCACTGTAAAATAACTTTTTCTTAAAGCAAAAGGATGGGACCGCCGGATAAATCCCGGGCGGTATTCCCATCCTTTTTCTATTACAGACTTGCTGTTACCAGCTTCGGCTGGAAGCCCTCTTCCTCCAGGGCATCCAGTATTTCTTTCTTATGGTCTGTGCCAAAGGCCTCCATGGTAATCCTCAGCTCCACGGCAGCGTTTCGATTGGTGCTGACAAACTGATTATGCTCCAGCTTGATCACATTTCCCTGTTTTGCGGCAATAATGCCTGCCACCCGTACCAGCTCTCCTGGTCTGTCAGGAAGAAGGGTGGAAACGGTAAAGATCCGGTCTCTGGCGATCAGTCCATGCTGTACTACTGAAGCCATCGTGATCACATCCATGTTTCCGCCGCTTAAGATGGATACCACCTTTTTATTCTGGAATTTCAGATGTTTTAATGCAGCAACGGTAAGAAGGCCGGAATTCTCTACGATCATCTTATGGTTTTCTACCATATCCAGGAAAGCCACTACCAGTTCGTCGTCTTCTACTGTAATGATCTCATCTACATTTTTCTGGATAAATGGGAAGATATGATCTCCGGGACGTTTTACTGCAGTGCCGTCGGCTATGGTATTCACAGCAGGGAGAGTCACAACCTCTCCTTCTTCCAGAGAAGCCTGCATGCAGTTGGCTCCTGCAGGCTCCACTCCGATCACTTTAATATTGGGATTTAACAGTTTAACAAGGGTGGATACTCCTGTGGCCAGGCCGCCCCCTCCGATAGGAACCAGGATATAGTCTACTAAAGGCAGCTCCTTGATGATCTCCATGGCAATGGTTCCCTGTCCAGTGGCAACTGCCGGATCGTCAAAAGGATGGATGAAAGTATATCCGTATTTTTCTGCCAGCTCATAAGCATGGTCGCAGGCCTCGTCATACACATCTCCGTAAAGGACTACCTCAGCCCCGTAGCTTTTGGTTCTTTCTACCTTGATCAGAGGTGTGGTAGTAGGCATGACAATCACAGCCTTTACTCCAAAGGCCTTTGCCGCATAGGCCACTCCCTGGGCATGATTTCCGGCAGAAGCTGTGATCAGCCCTTTTTCTCTCTCCTCCTGGGAAAGGGTGCTGATCTTATAATAAGCTCCACGGATCTTATAGGCTCCGGTGACCTGCATGTTTTCCGGTTTAAAATATACCTTATTTCCTGTCTGGCCGCTGAAAAAATCACTATATACCAGTTTTGTCTCCTGAGTAACCTTCTTTACAATTTCCGCAGCTTCTTCAAACTTGTCTAATGTCAACATCTCTTTATCCTTCTTTCTGTCTATTCCTCGCTCTGAGCCCCGGTGTTGAACAGGGCGTTTACAAATTCATCCGAATCAAATTTCTGAAGATCGTCGATGGTTTCTCCCACTCCGATATATTTTACCGGAATATCCAGCTCTGACTGGATCGCCACGGCAATGCCTCCTTTTGCAGTTCCATCCAGCTTGGTCAGAATGATTCCTGTAACATTGGCCACTTCATTAAACTGTCTGGCCTGAGCCAGGGCATTCTGTCCAGTGGTACCGTCCAGGACTACCAAAGTTTCCAGATAAGCCTCCGGATATTCCTTGGCGATGATCCTGTAGATCTTTCTCAGCTCTTCCATAAGATTTTTCTTATTGTGGAGTCTTCCCGCCGTATCGCAGAGAAGCACGTCTGCATCCCTGGCCTTTGCCGCTGCGATGGCGTCATAGACTACAGAAGCCGGATCTGCTCCCTCCTGGCCCCCGATAAGCTCTACTCCTGCCCGGTTGGCCCACTGAGTAAGCTGTTCTCCTGCAGCGGCACGAAAGGTATCTGCTGCTGCCAGTATCACCTTTTTCCCCTGACTTTTCAGCTTTCCTGCCAGCTTTCCAACAGAGGTAGTCTTACCTACCCCGTTGACGCCTATGACCAGAACCACAGATTTCCGATTCTCAAATTCATAGGCCGTCTCTCCTACAGCCATCTGTTCCTTAATGCTGTCCATTAAAAGCTGCTTACACTGAGAGGGATCTTTAATATGCTGCTGGGCCACCTGCTCCTTCAGTCTTTCAATAATAGCAGTGGTTGTATTGATCCCGATATCTCCCATGACCAGGATCTCTTCGATCTCCTCGTAAAAATCATCATCTATACTGGAATATCCGCTGAAAATAGAATCAATTCCAGAAACAATATTTTCCCTGGTTTTGGAAAGTCCCGCTACCAGCCGTTTAAAAAAACCTTTTTTCTCTTCTGCCATAATCTCCTCCTATTTATCCAGATCATGTTCGATCAGGTCTACGGAAACCAGGGTAGACACCCCTTTTTCCTGCATGGTAATACCATAAAGCCGGTCTGCTGCCGTCATGGTAC
>UQSX01000143.1 GCA_900543715.1 uncultured Blautia sp.
TCAGATCCAGGCGGTTCTCGATCTCCTGAAACTCTTTCTCCGAAAAAACAAATTCTGAAAGATAAGAAGACAGCTCCCGGTTCAGATCATTGAGAAGGCTGTCCAAGTCTTCCATGGAGCTGTAAATATTTTCCAGTTCGTCATCATATTCCCGGACCTGGGACAGTTTCTGCATTGCTCTTCCTATCTGCGCCCCCATTCCTTCTCCCTCATATCCGGTGATCTGGTATACATAGCCAAGGCCTTCTGTAATTTTTTTCCCGTTGACCAGCTTTTTATAGGCAGTTTCCAGTTCCTGGTCTTCTCCAGGTTTTAGCTGTGCCTGAGAAATCTCCTGGATCTCATATTCCAAAAATCCAATTTCCCGTCTGCGCTGCTCCTCATCGATTTCATAGCTTTCCAGTTCTTTTTTCAATCTGCTGTAGTCTCTGTACAGGACTTTTACAGCTTCTTTTTTCTCCAGGATCTCCCTTCCTCCGAATTCATCCAGGATCTCCATCTGCTTCTCCGGATAGAGAAGAGACTGATGTTCATGCTGTCCGTGAATATCCAGAAGAAGAGCAGCAATCTTCTTTATATTGCCTGCCGTACTGGTCTCTCCGTTGACTTTGCTGATACTCCGGTTCTCCATAAGCCTTCTGGTTATGATGACCTGCCCATCTTCAGGAAAAACGTCCAGCTCTCTTAATTTTTCTTCTGTGCAGGCATCTACCTGGAACACCAGCTCCACTAAAGCATAGGGAGCCCCTTCCCGTATCATTCCTCTGGACATCTTCTGTCCCAGAGCCAGATTTACCGAGCCCATAAGTATGGATTTACCTGCTCCGGTCTCTCCTGTAAGTATATTCAGCCCCGGCCCGAAATCCGCCTGGGCCTCCTGGATCAGCGCCAGATTCTTCACATGTAAATGCACCAGCATCTTAGAGTCACCCCATTTTCTATTGATGAATGATCTTGTTTATCTTGTTTAATAACTGCAGGGTTTCCTCCGGACTTTTGCTGAAGCAGGCAATTGTATCGTCTCCGGCAATACTGCCCACTACTTCCCGCCAATTCATATGGTCCAGGGCCACTGCGGCGGCGTTGGCCATGCCCACTCCCGTCTTTATCACCAGGATATTCTGGGCAGCGTCCATGGATACAAAAGTCTCCCGCAGAACTCTTATGTATTTTTCTCCGTCAGCGGTCTCCTTGGAAGTCATAACCGTATATTTAGAGCCGCCTCCCGGTTTTGCCACCTTTGTCAGGTTCAGTTCCCGGATATCTCTGGACACAGTAGCCTGTGTCACCCGAAAGCCTGCCTCATTCAGCCGGGAAGCCAGTTCCTCCTGGGTTTCGATGTCATAACGATCCACCAATTCTATGATTTTTGAATGTCTGGCAATTTTCATACCTGCCTCCTAATCTCTCATCTTGGTGCGGAGCACCTCCAAAAAACTGATATTACTGATCTTAATGATCCGGGTGTCCTTCACGGAGCGGCGGATTACGATACGGTCTCCCACATTCATGGCAATATTGGTGTCTCCGTCAAAGGAGGCCACTGCCTTTCCATTTCCTCTGTGAGGTCCCTGGGCGATCTCTACTCCAATCTCATCTTCACCGGGAAAGATAATACTCCTGGTATTCAGGGTATGGGGGGAGATCGGGGTCATGATCATGATATTGGTCTCAGGGGAAACGATAGGGCCCCCAGCGGAAAGACTGTAGCCTGTAGAGCCTGTAGCTGTAGAGATAATGATGCCGTCTGCCGCATAGGCATTTAAAAACTCTTTGTTGATATAATTGCGGAAACGGATCACTCCCATAGGCCCATCTCTTCCGATAACAATATCATTCAGAGCCACGTCCTCTGCCACCATCTTGCCCCGGTGATATACTTTTCCGTTCAGCATCATCCGCTTCTCTACCGTGTATTCATCTGCTATGAGATGATTCAGAGCCGGCTCAATGGAGCCCCTGTCGATCTCAGCCAGATATCCCAGGGTTCCCAGGTTAATACCCAAAAGGGGAATCTGCCGGCTGACCACGTCTCTGGCCGCCTGAAGAAGGGTCCCGTCTCCTCCCAGCACAAGGACGCACTCCACCTCTTTAGGAATCTGACTGATGTCTGTATAATGATGAAGATTGTCCCGTGTTCCCAAAGAAGCAGGACGAATATAACAATTCTTTCCCTTGCTCCTTAAATATCCCGCCACCTGGGAAGCAAGCTTCAATCCTTCGTCTTTTTCTCTGTTCGCGATAATATAAAAATTGTCCATAATTATTTATCCAGCTCTTTATGGGCCTGACCCACCGTTCCATCAATGTCTATATTTCCATCTTCAGGAAGTCCCTCCTGTTTTTTCTGGAGATGAAGAAGATACTCAATATTCCCTTCCGGGCCCTTGATGGGCGAATACTCCAGATTCAGCAGGGCGAAGCCTGTCTTGGAAGCAAAGTCTGTAACTTTTTCTATAACCTCCCGGTGAACTGCCGAATCCCGGACCACGCCTTTTTTTCCCACTTTTTCTCTTCCTGCCTCAAACTGGGGCTTAATAAGACAGACTACCTGTCCCTGGTCTTTCAGCAGTTCATAAACCGGCGGCAGCACCTTAGTCAGGGAGATAAAAGACACATCAATAGAGGAAAAATCTGCCTTTTCATCAATGTCCTCAGGGGTTACATAGCGGATATTCGTTTTTTCCATGCATACCACTCTGGGATCATTCCGCAGCTTCCAGTCTAATTGTCCATGTCCCACATCTATTGCGTAGACTTTTACCGCTCCGTTCTGGAGCATACAGTCTGTAAAACCGCCTGTAGAAGAACCTACGTCCATACATATACAGCCTTCCAGGCTCAGTCCGAAGTGGGTCATGGCCTTTTCCAGCTTCAGCCCTCCCCGGCTTACATACTTTAAGGTATTTCCCCTGACTTCAATCTGAACAGTGTCGGGAAACATGGTGCCGGCCTTGTCTTCCTTCTGATTGTCCACATATACGCTTCCAGCCATGATCACTGCCTTGGCCTTCTCCCTGGAAACTGCCAGGCCCCGCTTTATCAGCAGGACATCCAGACGTTCTTTCATTTATCTGGCCTCCTTGATTTTCTCGTAAATAGATACCGGGTCCAGTCCCAGTTTTTCTTTCAGTTTTTCCGGATTTCCATGTTCCACAAACTGATCCGGAACTGCAAAAATCAGCACCTGGACCTGAGGATGGTTTCTCCGCATATAGTCGGCTACTGCCATGCCAAAGCCACCAGTCTTCACATTTTCTTCCATGGTGACGATCAGTCCGTGGTCTGCTGCCAGAAAGTCCAGCATCTTCTCATCTAAGGGCTTTACAAATCTGGCATTGACAAGAGTCGGAGCTTCTCCGTCTTCCTTTAGCCGCCGGTATACTTTCTCACCGGTCTTCACCATACTCCCCACCGGAAGAAGGGCAGTTTTTTCTCCTTCATAGAGAATCTCGCTTCGTCCCCGGACGATAGGAGCCCGAAATTCTTCCAGACCGTCGTAGGCCTCTCCCCTTGGGTAGCGGATGGCAATAGGTCCCTGATACTTCACTGCAAATTTCAGCATATCGGAAAGTTCCCATTTATTCTTGGGAGCCATCACTGTCATATTCGGTATCATAGACAGATAGGTCAGGTCAAAACAGCCCTGATGGGTTTCACCGTCGCTTCCCACCAGTCCCGCCCGGTCTACAGCAAAGATCACATGGAGCTTCTGGAGACACACATCCTCTATGATCTGATCGATAGCTCTCTGAAGAAAAGAGGAATAAACAGCCACCACAGGGATCAGTCCCCCAAGGGCCAGACCTGCGGCAAAAGTCACCGCATGTTCCTCAGCAATACCCACGTCGAAAAATCTGTCTGGGAACATATTACGGAATCTTTTCAGTCCGGTCCCGTCAGGCATTGCCGCTGTGACAGCCACTACTTTTTCCTCCCGGTCTCCGAATTTCCGCATGACCGTAGAAAAAATATCGGTGTAGTTGGCCTTTCCATGATTATTCAGGGGAATCCCATGTTCCAGATCAAAGGCTGCGGTACCGTGGAATCTGGCCGGATGGCGCATGGCCGGTTCATAGCCTCTTCCTTTCTCGGTCTTTACATGGACCAGCACCGGCCCCTGAATCTTTCTGGCCTCCTGAAATACCTGGATCATTCTGGCACAGTCATGGCCGTTTACCGGTCCCAGATAAGTGATTCCCATATCTTCAAAAAACATTCCGGGAATGATCAGGCGTTTCATACTGTCTTTCGCCCTGTGGATCTTCTTCACCGTAGCCGGTCCGATCCCCGGAATCCGGTTCAGACCCTTTTTCACTTCAATTTTCAGGTCATTATAGCCTTCTGCAGTCCGCAGATTTCCCAGATAACTGGAGATTCCCCCTACGTTTTTGGAAATAGACATTTCGTTGTCATTCAGCACGATCATAAAATTGGATTTCAGCTGTGAGACATTGTTCAAAGCCTCGTAGGCCATACCTCCTGTCAGGGCTCCGTCTCCGATAACAGAAACTACCTGATAATTTTCCTTGTTCAGTTCTCTGGCGCACACATATCCCATCCCCGCTGAGATAGAAGTGGAACTATGCCCTGTGTCAAAAGCATCACAGGGACTCTCGCTCCGCTTGGGAAAACCGCTCATTCCTCTAAACATACGGAGATGGTCGAATCCTTCTTTTCTTCCTGTAAGGATCTTATGGGTGTAAGACTGATGTCCCACGTCCCAGATGATCTTGTCCTGAGGAAGGCAGAGCACATAATGGAGAGCCATGGTCAGTTCTACCGCTCCCAGATTAGAGGCCAGATGACCTCCGGTCCTGCTTAAATGCTCCAGAAGAAAGGTACGGATCTCCCCTGCAAGCTGAGGAAGCTGCTCCAGAGGTATCTTCTTTATATCGTTTTCTTTCTTTATTTCATCTAACAGCATGGGCTATGCACCTCTATTTTCTGCGGGTACACAGAGAAAGAAACAGCTCCTTTAAGAACTCTTTATCTCCCGGCAGTTCCTTTAGAA
>UQSX01000144.1 GCA_900543715.1 uncultured Blautia sp.
TGTAACTGCCCCGTTATGTATTCATAATAATAAACATGGATTGGCAGAATTTCGATATTTGCAACTACAAGTGTCAGGATCTCCGTCCATGTAAATATTCACATCCTTTCTGATTTGCTAATAAAATTATCATATCTGATTTGCTAATAAAATTATCATATATGGCGGAAGTTGTCAAGAAAAACCTCTTTTTCAGCAGGGAGAAGTACAAGGTTTTTCTTTCTTTTATGGGAAAAGAGTGTTATAATAATTATCAGAAAATTGTTCGGGAATAAAGAGATTAACAGAAAATCTCGAGAGGAGGCATGGTTATGGAATTAGAAGCAAGGATGTTTAAAGTCTATGCAAAAGGAGATGAAAGGATTCAGTTAAAGATTATTCCGGGGCACTTTGTTACTTCCCAGTCTCATATCAGTCACTATCTGGATATGACAACTATGAAGACGAGATGTGCAGAGGCTGCCAGGATTGCAAAACTTCTTTCCAGCAGATATGAAACCACAACGCCGGTAGATTCTATTATCTGCATGGACGGTCTGGAAGTGATCGGAGCCTTTCTGGCAGAAGAACTGGCAAAGGCAGGGGTATTATCCATGAATGCCCATAAGACCATTTATATTGTAACTCCGGAGTTTAATTCCAATGGCCAGATGATCTTCCGTGACAATATACAGCACATGGTACGGAACCGGAATGTGGTAATCCTTATGGGGTCTATCACTACAGGCGCCACCCTTCGTCAGTGTATGGAAAGCGTATTATACTATGGCGGCGTTATTCAGGGGGTTTCTGCAATATTCAGCGCAGTGACCAAAGTAGCAGGCCTGGACATCAATTCTGTATTTTATAAGCAGGACATACCAAACTATGAGTCTTATCCTGCTGAGCAGTGCCCTATGTGCAAAAAGAAAGAAAAAATTGACGCCATCGTTAATGGATACGGGTATTCAAAACTCTAAACATTTGAAATGCCCCTATCATCTTAAGGGAAAATGTGCTATATTAATAGCCTGGACAGATTTGTCTGTCCGGGCTATTATTGTATAAAAAGAGGGCCCTGAGAGGGGGGCCGGATATAAAATACATCAGGAGGAATGATTATGAAATTGGAAGCAGTACCTGGATACCAGCTGATAATGCAGCAGGAAATCCCCGATATTCATTCTCAGGGATATCTGCTGAAGCATAAAAAAAGCGGGGCCAGAGTCATGGTGCTGGAAAATGATGATAACAACAAAGTCTTTAATATTGCCTTCCGGACTCCTCCGGCGGACAGCACAGGAGTGGCTCATATTTTGGAGCACAGTGTATTATGCGGCTCCAAACATTTTCCTTTGAAGGATCCCTTTGTGGAATTGGTGAAAGGCTCTTTGAATACCTTTTTGAATGCCATGACTTACCCGGACAAGACCATGTATCCTGTGGCTAGCTGTAATGATCAGGATTTTAAAAATTTGATGCATGTCTATCTGGATGCGGTATTTTTTCCAAATATATACGAAAAAGAAGAAATTTTCCGCCAGGAGGGCTGGCACTATGAGATGAAAGACACAGACAGCCCGATTACTATCAACGGAGTAGTTTATAATGAGATGAAAGGAGCTTTTTCCTCACCGGAGGATGTACTGGACCGGGAAATTTTTAACTCTCTGTTTCCGGACACGCCATATGGAGTGGAATCGGGAGGAGATCCCAGATATATTCCGGATCTGAAATATTCCCAGTTTCTTTCTTTCCACAGCCGCTATTACCATCCTTCAAACAGCTATATCTATCTTTACGGAGATATGGATATGGAAGAGCGGTTAAACTGGATGGATCAGGAGTATCTTTCAAAATATGATGCCATCCCGGTGGAATCTGAGATTCCCAGACAGAAGCCCTTTGAACAGATAAGGGAGATTGAAATGGAGTATCCGGTATCTGAGAGTGAGCCTGTAGAAGAGAATTCCTATCTTTCTTACAATCTTGTAGCAGGAGACAGCCTGGATGTTGAGCAGTGTACAGCCTTTGAGGTTCTGGACTATGTGCTTTTAAGCGCTCCGGGGGCGCCTTTAAAGCAGGTGCTGCTGGATGCAGGTATCGGCAAAGATATCCTGGGTTCCTATGAAGATGGGATTTATCAGCCCTTTTTCTCCATTGTAGCGAAAAATGCCAGACCGGAAAACAAAGACAGATTTTTGAGTCTGATCCGGGAGACTCTGGAAAAAATCGTAAAGGAAGGAATTGATCAGAAAGCCGTGGCTGCAGGCATCAACTATATGGAGTTCCGTTTCCGGGAAGCAGACTATTCTTCCTTCCCTAAAGGACTGATGTACGGCATTGATGTATTCGACAGCTGGCTCTATGATGACAGCAAACCCTTTGACCAGCTTCTGCGGCTGAACATTTATAAAAACTTAAAAGAAAAGGCCAAAACGGGCTATTTTGAAAAACTGATCCAGGAATATCTTCTGGACAATACCCATGCCTCTGTGGTAGTGGTAAATCCGAAAAGGGGTCTGGCAGCGAAAAGAGATGCCCAACTGGAGGAAAAACTGGCCCGGTATAAGGAGTCCCTTTCCCGGGAAGAGCTGGAAACGCTGGTGAAAGCCACTGCTCATTTAAAAGAGTATCAGGATGCTCCCGAGACAGAAGAGGCTCTTAAGACGATACCTCTTTTGAAAAGAGAGGATATCGGCAGGGAGACCGGGAAATTTTATAATACAGAGAAGCATGCAGGGGATACCCTGATCCTTCACCATGATCTGTATACAAATGGCATCGGTTATCTGAACCTTTTATTTGATACGAAAAAAGTTCCTTCCAGGCTGATTCCCTATCTGGGAATCCTGAAATCTGTTCTGGGCTATGTGGATACAGAGCATTACACATACGGAGAATTGTTTAATGAGATCAACGCCAGAACAGGAGGAATCTTTTTTGGAATTCAGGTCTTCGGCAATGCCAGAGACAATCGGCTGACTGCCCACATGATGGGAATAAAAGCAAAGGCCCTGTATCAGGACCTGCCCTTTGTTTTCCAGATGGTCAGGGAGATCATCTGCTCTTCCAGGCTGGATGATGAAAAGCGGCTTTATGAAATCCTTACCAAGATGAAGTCCAGGATGCAGATGAGCATGGTTTCAGCAGGACATTCCACTGCAGTAAACAGAGCCCTTTCCTATTTTTCCGAGAATTCTTATTTCCAGGAAAAAATTGCCGGGATTGACTTTTATAATCTGATTGATGATCTGGAGAAAAATTTCCAGGAGAGAAAAGAAGAGATCATCACAAACCTGAAAGAGCTGATGGGGCTGGTGTTCTGTCCTGAAAATCTGATCGTCAGCTATACTGCAGACCAGGAAGGATACAGTTACCTGGAAAAAGAGGTGGAGGGACTAAAAGAAGTGCTCCATGGCGGGGGAAAAGAAAATACTACGTTAAATCCGGAATTTGAGAATAAAAATGAAGGATTTCAAACCTCAGGACAGGTCCAGTATGTGGCTGTGGCAGGTAATTTTGCTGAGGCAGGCTATGAATATACTGGAGCCCTCAGGATTCTGAAAGTAATGCTCAGCTATGAATATCTGTGGACTAATATTCGTGTTAAAGGCGGGGCTTATGGCTGCATGAGCGGATTTAGGAGAACAGGAGACGGCTTCCTGGTATCCTACCGGGATCCCCATCTTAAGAATACCCTGGAGGTATTTCGGAAGACAGGAGACTTTATCCGGACTTTTGATGCAGATGAACGGGAGATGACCAAGTATATTATCGGAACCATAAGTGAACTGGATGCCCCTCTGACGGCTTCTGCAAAAGGCTCTATGTCCTTAAACGCCTGGTTTTCCGGTATTACAAGAGAAGATATGCAAAAAGAACGAGACGAGATCTTAGACGCTCAGCCGGAGGATATCCGGAATCTGGCCGGAATCGTGGACGCTATTGTGGACCAAAACCGGATCTGCGTCATTGGAAGCGAGGAAAAGATCCAGCAGGACAAAGAGGTGTTTAAAGAGATCAAACACCTGCTGTAGAAAGGGAAAATCTATGAAGGAAGATTTTAAATCAGGATTTGCGGCGATCATCGGCAGACCCAATGTGGGAAAATCTACATTGATGAACCATCTTATCGGGCAGAAGATCGCCATAACTTCCAGAAAACCACAGACAACCAGAAACCGGATCCAGACAGTTTATACCTGCGAAAAGGGCCAGATTGTATTTCTGGATACTCCTGGAATCCACAAGGCCAAGAATAAACTGGGAGAGTATATGGTAAATGTGGCCCAGCGGACTTTTCAGGATGCAGATGTGATTCTGTGGCTGGTGGAAGCCTCTGACTATATCGGGGCCGGAGAACAGCATATTGCCCAGCAGCTTAAAAAGACGAAGTTACCAGTGATCCTGGTAATGAATAAGGTGGATAAGGTGGAGAAGAAGGAGGTTCCGGGATTTATCGATGCTTACCGGAAGATCCTGGATTTTGCAGAAATCGTGCCGGTATCTGCTCTGCGCTCTGTGAACCTGGATACGCTTCTGGACTGTATTTTCAAATATCTTCCCTATGGACCTCAGTTCTACGATGAAGATACGGTGACAGACCAGCCTCAGAGGCAGATCGTAGCAGAGATGATCCGGGAGAAAGCTCTGCGCTGTCTGGAGGAAGAGATTCCCCATGGTATTGCCGTGACAATAGAACGGATGAAGGAACGTCCTGAGGGAGGACTGATCGATATAGATGCTACGATCATCTGTGAGCGGGATTCTCATAAGGGGATCATTATTGGCAAACAGGGAGCTATGCTGAAAAAAATCGGAAGCCAGGCCAGAACAGAAATTGAGGATATGCTGGAGGAGAAAGTGAATCTCAAGCTGTGGGTGAAGGTGAAGAAAGATTGGAGAGACAGTGATTTTCTTATAAAAAACTTCGGGTATGACAAGAAGGAAGTCTGATGAGCGATTTGATTACTGTTACCGGTATGGTATTATCTGCCGCGCCGGTGGGAGACTATG
>UQSX01000145.1 GCA_900543715.1 uncultured Blautia sp.
TTCATATTATTATGGTATAATTAGGCCATAATTAATTCGAATTGAGAGGTGAGTTTATGCCACAGATTATTCCGATTAAGGATTTAAAGAATACTTCCGACATTTCTGATTTATGTCATACATCCCAGGAACCGATTTTCATCACAAAGAATGGTTATGGCGATATGGTAATTATGAGTATGGAAACATATGAGAACACGGTTTGGAAATCCAGCCTTTACCGCGGTCTGGAAGTTTCCGAAGAGCAAATACATTCAGGAAGGACTAAGGACGCCAGGGCATCCCTGGATGAGCTGAAGGATAAATATGGATTATAAACTGCACATTACAGAACAGGCGGTTGAGCAACTGGACTGGATCATCAGTTATCTTGTTTCCAATTTAAAGAATCCTACCGCTGCCCGCAAGCTTTTATCTGAAATTGAAATCATTTACAGTTATTTGGAATCAGACCCCCATATCTACCCTCAATGTGACGATCCGTTTCTACGGACAAAGGGTTACCACAAAGCAACTGTCAATCATTTTCAATATGTAATACTTTTCTTAATTGATGATAAAAGCAGAACTGTCTATATATCCGGATTATTTCACGAAAAAGAAAATTATGGCCAGAAACTATAGACATCTGATTCCATCGTCTCAAGGGCTAAATAACAATATGATTTATAAAAAGGGCAGCCATTCTGGTTTACGCCTGAATGGCTGCCCTATATTAATACTTGGAAACTCTACAGCTTCATCCATATCCTTAACTGTTTTAGAATCTTCTCTTTGCGTTTATGAACCGCTGCCTGCGATATTCCAAGCTGCTTTGCCAGGACACGCTCTGATACCCCCTGATAATACAGCCGGTACAGCAGATCCCGTTCTTCATCTGTTAATTTTACCAATGCAGGATACAGTTTGTCCGTGTATATATTATGGATGGCTTTATCCTCTATAGATAACCCGGAATCATCATATAGCAGTTCCTCTCCCAGCATCTCATCCGTATCCAGGGACTGATAATGCAGGATCTCATATGGTACCTCCCTAGTCAGGTACTTCTTTCTCCGAATTACCCGGTAATGCTTCATGTACATATCTTCGGTGACTTCCATCAGCGAATTCTGAATGCACACAAAATACACATTTCCTTCAAGCTTCTTATGTGAAACGTATTTCTGATATTCATCATATGTGACTTCCGATAATATTCCATTTTTCCTGATATAATATCTCCTGTCTTTCATTTTCTTACCTCCGGCTCTAAATATCAAGTCCAGAACCGAAGGCGGTGATCTGCAACGCAGCGCTTCTTCATCATTAAAAAATGAGCCGCCTATCCCACAATCACTTGTGAAATATGCAGCCCATCTCTGATCATTGTAAATCTCATCCGCACAGAATGTACTTTCAGAAGCCCGTCTACCTGCTCCTCTTCTATGTGAATTTCCGTTATCCCAATCACCTGTGCATTGAATTGGAATATAGTGGTTTCTGTCCGGTATATCCCTTTTAGGATCACCGCCGATACCATCAACTCCTTACCATGGCACTACATGATTTAGGGCATCCGTTTTTCAACCATTTTCTTTATTGATAACGGAAACATGCCCTGTGGTTTTCCATACTTCGTCTAAAAGCTGCAAAATCCTATTTGATAAGCAATTTCCTGTCATCAGCATGCGTTATCCTCCCTTCCTTTCTGCTGTTTTATCTCATGGTAGGACACTTTTCAACAATTTCTTCTGCAATCATTATAACAATTTGACCTGTAGAAATTAGATATGAAAAAATTCCATTACCGTATCCAGTAAAGCTTCCAATATAATCTGCATGGACTGACTGAAGGTGATATCTTCGAGCTCATCCATTAGACAATAAAATAATTCACAGATAGTTTTATCATCTTCATTTCGCCGTTTTGCCACCGAAAGCAGCATATATCTGGTAAATACGATTGCCACATGGGCATTTAAGGCATCATATGAGATACTTCGGCATTCTTTTACCAGTTTCAGATAAGATTTGCAGGATTTGAAAAACACCTCGATGTCCCAACGTTTTCCATAAACACGGATGAGCTCTTCTTCCGAAAGATTCGTATCCGTGCTGATTAGGGCCAGCCAGTCTTTCCGGTTGCTCTTATTGCGGACACACACGATTCTGGCCGGAAGAGCCTCGTCATCTTTTTTCAGAGTGACATTTACGGAAAGCAGGTATTTTGAACGTCCGCGCCGTTTCCGGTTTTTGCTGTAGATCTGCTTGATATTAAGGTTTTGCCCTTCATACAGATACTTTGTTTTGTTCTTTTTTATCAAGGCAATGGTATCCATATGGCACTTTTCTTTTAAGGAAATCAGTGTCTTAGGGGATGAAAACCAGCTGTCGAACAGAACATATTTGGCAGAAAGACCAACCGCCTGAGCGGATGCAATCAGTTCCAGCATGACATCAGTCGCTTTCCGGCGCAATTGGCTGCGGCGTTTTCCAGCAATGGAACGGCCATCGAATTTTTTGCAGGGCAAATCAGGTTCTTGTTTTCCGCTGCTAAAAGCAGACAATAGGTGACCGGGACAAAGGAGTTTCCATCCGACCAGCCCAAAGTAAACATACGGTATCCTTTTTTATATTTCATGGAGCAATGGTCAAAAACGTTTGCCAAAAATTCGGTTTTTTTAGAGCGTGACCGTTCAAACAGGCTGTCATCTATAATGAAGACATCTTTCCGTTTTTCATCAGTAAGTGTTTTCATGAAATCGTTAATGATTTTGGAAGCTAGAAGCACAGTAAAACGCTGCCAGTTTGTTTTCACGCTGTTCAAAAAACGATAAAGGGTGTTTTTTGAGAATCCTTCTTCAAAAGTTTTCGTTTTTCTCTGCATATAGTGACTGCGGTCAGAAAAGAGCAGGCATAACAAGTAGCGAAAGATTGTCATGACAGGAATCCCCTTTTCCTTACCTGCATTACACTGAAAGAGAAGTTTCCCGATTTGAAACTCGTTGATAAATTTTGATACAAAATCAAAAATCTCATTTTCCTTATGCCGATTATATGGTATACTTGACATAGCATGAATCTCCTTGCTGTGTAATTGTTTCTGGACAATTCAATTATACCATGCAAGCTGGATTTGTGCCTTTTTTATGCGTTAAAGTATTGAGTTTTCAAGGTTCATCACACCAAATGGTGTGGGAAGTTTGAGTTATGTATATAATCTGTATGTTCCCTCCATCAATACTTCCGTCCCTGAGTACGGTTGATGTGTCCTCAGAAAGACCATTATCATGTATCCCCCTACCCTCCATTGGCATTACCCAATCTCTTCGGTGTCGGGTAAGGGAACCACCTTACACTCATTCCCTCCCCAAAGAACGGAACGTGCGGCTTTCACCGCATTTCACTCACGCATCTATAACGCATAATAAACTATCTGCGTAGCTCGATTGGCACATATCGCTTTTCTTCCTGTCAAATCGGTGTTTCTTCGCTCGATTTTCTAAGTGCTCCTGTTCAAGAAAGGGGGTTTTATTAAGTGTCATTTGCCCCTTTCATACTATTGGCATGTCCATCATCAGGAACAGGATGTTCTTTTCTGTCATATACGTCCATTTTCTTCCTTTATGTGTCTTCCGATATTTATTAACTATCCACTGTTTTCCCTTGTTTGGATGTCTCCTTTTCGCCCATCTCCATAACATTTTCCATATACGATGGTCTATTGTGCTAAAGGATTTCTTAGCCCAGGTAGCGTGATGGTAATTCGCCCATCCCCGGATAATCTCATTCACCCTGCTGATTAAAATTTCTTGCTTTATAGTTTGACTGTTCTTAATCACTGACTTTCTGTGTGATTTTACACATGGATTTGTGGGACGGCATGATGATTAGCTTTCCTTTGAACTTTCGGAAAATCCATCTCAGGAAATCAAAACCTTCATCTATATGTGTAATCACTGTTTTCTCCTTTGACAGGGTCAGTCTTCTTGGTTTTAGGAAGTCTTCTATCATTCGTTTGATATCTTCCAGTGTTTCCTTATCCGATGCTGTAACTATAAAATCATCCGCACTATGCCGAATTCGGCATAGTTTCAACTTCGGTATAGTCCGCATACCTCACAAACCGCAATCCCCGTTTCTCCAACTCCTGCTATCTCCTGCTGGATTACCCTGTCCATGACGGTTGGTATCCCGAGTTTTCTCCTGCTTCCGTTTGGCTTGGGGATTTCTACTCGTCTTACTGGCTGAGGATGGTACTCCCTCTTCCTGATTTGCTCCCTGATACTGTCCCAGTTCTCACGGATATATCCGTCGAGTTCTTTAATCTCCATGCCGTCCACTCCGCCTGCTCCTTTATTGGCGCAGACCTTCTCGTATGCTTCGTTCATGTTTCTGTTGTCCAGTATCTTTTCTAACAGTTCCGACATGCTTTGTGTGCTTCGCTCCTTTCCGCTCCCTGTGATAAGTCCTATATTTTCGCGTTTACAGCTCCTATACGTTTCGCCTACATCCGCTGTCAGATATCCACAGGTACATACATTCGTCTGCACGGTTACATTGTTCAGCCCTTCAGCAATTTTTTTTAACAAGATTGCCTACTATGGCTTCTGCTGACTTCTCACGATAAATCGTTTTCAACCGCAAGCGGGATACTTCAACCACTTCAACCAATACTTACGTCCGTGAGACCTCACGGGATAAGTCCGTGTTCTTTCCTCGTCTACCCTCCTAATTTACGCACATAGGTTACGGCTACCTTTAGGGCTTCGTTGCTTTAAGCCAACTTACCCGCCATGCACGCCTTATTATCAGGTTTCTGTCCGTAGGGCTACGATTTCGCTATCCCTTCTTCTCGCCCACATCTCACGATATGAACCTTGGGAGTCGCTATAAAGTTCGTCGGTAGCTACGCCTATGTGGACTTTCACCACAGAACACGGGCATGCC
>UQSX01000146.1 GCA_900543715.1 uncultured Blautia sp.
TATTTCCCTATAATTAGCAATGGACAGATGAAGGTCCGGTGCACAAAACTTGTGCACCGGACCTTCATCTGTCCAAAAATCACTCCGGATTTTCCGTACTGCGCTTTAATGATTCAATCAGGTTATCACGAAAGAGAATCCCCATCCTGTGAATCGTTTCCTCCATCGGCCGATCCATCTTGCCTTCCAGCCACTCCTCCAAAAATCCCTTAAAGGCATACCGGTAGAAACGGCTGATTAATGCTTTATCCCCCTCTGACGCGGGTATCCCTCTGGATAACAGATTGACCTGATAGTCAAATATGGCAGTCACAGTCTTTTCCAGGTACTTCCTGACCTCCTCCTTGCCCGCGGACCGGTATATATGATAAAACATATCCCGGTGGTTCAGCATATACTGGAGTCCCTTGAGACAGGCCTCCTCCTCATTTACATGGCTCATGTCCTCCTCAATCAACTGGTGGACCCGCGTTGTTTCCAGGTCCAGAAGTTTCTCCAGGACATCATACACATCCTTAAAATGGTAATAAAATGTGTTCCTGGATACCTGACACCTGTCTGTAATGTCCTTTACCGTAATCTTGTCAATGGTCTTTTCCGCCGCAAGCTCGGCAAAGGCATTGATGATTGCCATTCTTGTCAATGATGACATCTAACTCTCCTTCTTCTATAATAAAGTATGTAATCCATAGAAATTATACTATAAATTTTACCATGTCACAATACGGTCGATGGTTTCACGCTGTTCCTTGGATGACGGAAGGAGATAAATCCGGGTAGTCTCAATGCTCTCATGGCCCATGAGGTCTGCCAGAAGTGAAATATCGTTATACCTGGCCAGCACCTTAAGCTGGCAGCCGATACCCCTGGAGGTAATGGGCTTTCCATCGCATTTTACGAAAATGAATCTGGATTTAATCCATTCCTTAGCCTCATCACAAAGGCTGTCGGGAAAATAAATCCTGCGCACCTTCCCGCCGACGAAATTTTGACTCAGGCAAAATTACCCTTGACAAATGCTCTCTCAGTACAGCACTTTAGTGTATATCTCCATCAGCGCATCTAAAGTTTTAGTTCTGGAGCATCCTGCTCTAATCCATTCTCCTGCTGCATTTTATAATCCGGTATTATATTATGATAACGTTTCAGTTGATACTTTAATACTTCCACACCTCTGGAAACAGGTTCCTTCTCTAAGACAGTCTGCAATTTTTCATAATCAATCATCAACCCGATTCCTGCCTCACGGGCCTGCATCTCTAAACTGGCTGAAAATGGCTGGCCATATACTTTTTCAAGATTCTCTTCCACTGTTTCTTCATCGAAACGATCCCAGTCACTTAACAGTGAATTTCCATTATCAAAAATAGGCGCCGCTTTATAAACTCCCGTCGATGCGTCCACAATTAATCCCAAATTATTAAAATGCCTGTCCGTATTTAAAGTAAGCATATCCAGAGCCAGTATTTGTGATAAATACATTGAGCAATCCCACCCTGTATTCTCTAATACAAACTTTCTTACAAAGCCAATGCGGTCTGCCACCTCTGATATTAAGCGTATTCTCTCCTGCAGACTTTCCCCAGTGAGCAGGTCATACAGTCTCTGGAAGCTCAGGAATGATTCGTTTTCTTTAATAAAACTTTTTGAGCGGCATCCCGCCCTTCCATTAATCGTGCATTGTTCATATTTAACATAACTATCAACATCAGAGCACTCCAGCACCTTTGAGACGAGATATTCCGAGTAACCTTCATATCCCAGATTATTTACTTTATACCAATATCCTCTCTCATAATACTTGGGCTGTGTTCCCTTTGAACTCCCTTGTACCATCACCAGGGCCTGTGGACTCAGCACGTATTCTTTTACACTCATCTCACTTTCACATCCTTCCATGTTATCGTCTCACCTGGAAACCGAATCCAAAACATATCTTCGTATGTAACTCCATGGGTAATCTTCATCCATTTCCATGGATTATTATAAGTAAGACCGGCCTGATTAAGTATCTCCTTAAGGTCACTGCGTCCATCCTCGTAGCATCGGTCCTTCAAAAAATTGTAAACCCGTTCCAGATCTAATTTATTACCACAAAATGGCTGCCTGATACAATCCGGTATCAATTTTTGAATTTCCACCTTCTTCTTATCTTCTGATAGCCTTACTATCGCTACCGGCTCATCCTTATGCATCACAGTGAATTCCATATCTTGTTCTCCCTATACATCCCAGTCTGGCAATCAGACAGCACAACGCTTCTGATAACATTATAAACGGTTTTTCCCGTTCCGGTATGTGTTTATTCCAAGTATTTTGTGGCTTTCGATGAAAACCGGTCTCCGCCCTATGACCTTGCTGTTCAGCTATATCCCTCTTTTACAATTCTTTCAAAATAGTCATCAACTTTTTCATTACTTTTTTTGTTTATACCCCTCTTCCTTCTCCTCGTACTCACATTTTTACCTAACAGAATTATTGGCTGACTTTTTGTTCTGTATTTTCTATATAATTCGATTTCGTCTATTATAACTGAGTTTAAAGTAAAGTGCAACATCTACACAAGAACATTTGTTCCTTTCCTTTATGTTCTCCCATCTTTTGCCGTAACTCTACCTCAATTGGGGCAGTAAAAAGCGCCAGACACATCTCTGCATCCAGCGCATCGCCATCTTTTTTTCTGTTGTTTCCTACATAGATTGGGACTGTCCCATCCCCTGCTCCCCACCGGCCATCTCCAGATAACAGTCCAATTGATGCTCTGTCAGATTGGCAACCATCTCTGCAAACAAGGCTAAATTTCCTTCTACAGCATACACTTCCAATGCATTGAAATACTCCAGCCTGTTTTCCTTTGCTATTGAAATAGCAGGAAATCCATTTACCATCAACTGATAATTCATAAGCAGACGGGATGTTCTGCCATTGCCATCTGGAAACGGATGTATACGCACAAACTCAGCATGGGTCCAGGCGGCTAGTTCAATCTGATTCAATTCACTACCCTTCCATGCAAGGTCCGCATAAAAATTCTTGACCTGCTGGTACATATCATCAGGGGATGGCGGCGTGTGCTGTGCTCCTGATATATATACATCCACATTTCGGTAAATTCCTCCCACAAATATATTCTCCATCAGTATTGCATGGATATCCTTGGTGACTTTTTCATTCAACGGCAATTCTTGGGCTATGCATTCCTTCACATAACGGTATGCTTTCTGATGATTTACTGCCTCATAAAGTTCCCGAAGGTGTTTGCCTCCAATAGAAATCCCATCTTCCAGCAAAACCTTGGTTTCAATGAGGGTCAGTGTGTTGCCTTCAATTGCTGTAGAGTTATGGGTATACTCTATCTCAAATGCTTTCTCATAGCTTTGCAGGGTAAGTTCCGGAATGGAATCCCTTACCGCCTGATACAGATTCCTTTTCTGTACAATTTTCTCATAATCCATGGATTCACTCCTTCCTTATACCTATATGACTTACAGTATATCACAGATTAACCGATTCGTAATCATCAATTTACAGCGGATTCCGCCATCATTCTTCCAAGACATTACAGTATTCCCCATTATAATCCAATCTCCAAACCATCATCTTTCTCACTCATGGTAGTTTCTCCTATGTATCTTCTACGATTGAAACTTCCATTATCTGACCGGATTTTAATATGAGGGTGTACTTCTCTTTCGTCTTTACCTCTATCCTCTTTACTAACCTGCGCACCATGGGCAAATGATTTTTTCCTATCTCCTCTCGCCATGGTTACCTCCAGCATATCGCCCACTTCCACTTCGCCACATTACTTAAATCACCATTAAACCTTGTCTCTTCCTACCGTCCCAAAATATCCCACCGGTTTCAGGTCCCATATCCAAACTGATTTTTAATGAGGCGTCAACCTCCTTCATATCTCTGCAATCTAAATGTCCTATGTACTCTAACAGCCTTGATTTATCGATTGTACAAATTTGTTCCAACATGATGATGGAATTCTTTTGCAGGCCGTAATTCCTGTTAATAAACACATGTATTGGCAATGGATGCTTCTCCATCCGGCTTGTAACTGCCGCCACAATAACAGCCGGGCTATAACGATTTCTGACACCATTCTGGATAATGAGGACTGGGCGTACGCCTCCCTGTTCACAGCCAACCACCGGGCTTATATCTGCATAGTAAATATCTCCCCTGTATAACATTCTCATCTCTTCTTCCTTTCACTTTGACGGTTTTTGTTCTTCCATTCAGCACTATATTTCACCTGTGCCAATTGCCTGCATCTCCTTGGCCCCGCATTAATATCTGATATGGACGTAAGATAGGTAATCGCCTCTCCAGTAAATGCTTGTCCACACACAGGTTGACAAATTACCTTCAGAAAAAACTGGTTTGCCATTATGATTAACACCATATTTCTGGTACTAAGCTGAAATGATGCAATGGTATTGGAAATGCGAGCTGGCATGATATTTCTTTAATAATCTTTAAAATCCCATATTCTTTTTGCGCATTATATTTCAATACCACATCCACACAGCCGTCTAGGAGCAGACAGCTGCGTAATCTGGCATTGAAATCACCCTCTTTACAATTTATCCTGCGCTTCTATTCGACACTACTCCCCGAAGCTTGTCCAGACATTGCATCTGGACAGGG
>UQSX01000147.1 GCA_900543715.1 uncultured Blautia sp.
GGAAAAAGCAGCTGTCTGTTTGAAAATCTAGAAGAATCCTGACGCCTGAAGCTTTCGGAAGGCAGCCTGGGCAGCTATGGCTCCGTCGCTGGCAGCAGTGACCACTTGACGGAGACCCTTCTGACACACATCTCCGGCGCCATAGAGGAGAGGCACAGAGGTTTCCATTTGACTGTCTACGATCATATATCCCTGGCGGTCCAGCACCGGGAGATCCTTCAGAAAATCAGTTACCGGGTCAGCACCAATGTATGGGAAAATTCCGGATACAGGGAGAACTTTGGTTTCTCCCGATTTTGTGTAAGAAATTTCCAGTCCTCCTGTCTGGCCATCCTTATCCAGCACCCGAAGGGGGATATAGTTTTGGAGAAGTTCTATTTTAGGATTAGCGAGGACAGAGTCGATCACGGCTTTTTCTGCCCGGAATATATCTCTGCGCATTATCAGATATACCTTGGAGGCAAACTGAGTAAGATATACCGCTTCTTCTAGGGCAGAATTTCCACCGCCGATCACAGCAGTTTCTTTATCCCTGAAGAAGGCACCGTCGCATACGGCACAGTAGGAAATTCCTTTTCCAATATGTTTCTGCTCTCCGGGAATGTTCAGAAGCCGCTCCCTGGTCCCAGTTGCTACTAGAACAGCAGGAGCAGTGAAGATAGTTCCGTCTTCGCAGATCACCTGTTTTTTCTCACCGTCCCGGATTTGAACGACGTTTCCGTATTCATATTCTGCACCGAAGCTGGTGGAATGTTCAAACATATCCATAGCAAGCTGGGAACCGGGCTCTTCCTGGATACCCGGCCAGTTGCTGATCTTGTGAGTTTTTAAGAGCTTCCCGCCGGGGGCTCCGGATTCCAGGAGGGCAGTTTTAAGCCCTGCCCTGGAAGCATATACGGCAGCGGTCATTCCCGCGGGACCTGCGCCGATAATAATGAAATCATAATCTTTTGTCATAAGTCATACCGCCTTTCTCACAGGCCTTTCATTTTTTCTATAAGTTTTGGCTTGGGGTAAAATCCTACTGCAGAATTCTTTACCTGTCCGTCTTTGATAAAGAACAGAGAGGGAACACTGCTTACCTGCCATTTCGCGGCCAGATCCGGATTTTCATCGATATCTACTTTTACGATACGGAAATCCTCCTGTTCCTGATCCAGCTCCTCCAGTACCTTGCCCAGCATTTTGCAGGGACCGCACCAGGTGGCGTAAAAGTCTAAAAGGACTGGTTTCGGGGACTCTAATACTTCTTTTTGAAATTCATTTTCGTTTATGTGTAAAATTGCCATAATTTAATCTCCTTTATCTATAGTTATTTTGTTTTGTTCTGCTCTTGCTTTGAGCTTGACTAAAGTATAACTGTTTTTCCATGTTTAGTCTGTGACGAAGTCACATAATTATGTATAAAAACATTTACGAATAAAAGGAAAATTGGTATAATAACCAAGGTATAAATGATACTTTCGGCTTCTGCAGGCAGAGGTCTTTGACTGCGAAAGAGGAGTGTTTATGAGAGAAATAGAAGAGTTATCCCAATATCTGTCGGGTGAAAGAGTGAGAGGCCTGAGGAAAGCATTAGGCAGGGATATTCAGGAAAAACTGAGTAAAAGTGGTATTTATTTTCATATTTTTTCCAGACTGAAATCGGCAGGTTCTATTTGGCATAAATTGGAGTGGAAGAAAGAAGAATACATCGAGAAGGATAAGAAGCTTCAGGATCTGATCGGTATCCGGATCGTCCTATATTATATGGATGACGTTCCCATCTGCAAGGAGCTACTGAAAGAGACTTATTCCATTATCGAAAAAGATTCTCATGAGGATATTCCAAAGGTAAACGAGTTTAATCCTATCCGGATGAATTATGTATGCCGAATGCCGGAGGAAATCTCTTCTGCCTTTCCGCCGGAGCTGTGGGAAAAGTACCGGATTGACAAAACCTTTGAAGTCCAGGTCCGCACTACCTTTTCGGAAGGATGGCATGAAGTGGACCATGATGTGCGGTATAAGCATAAAGAAGAGTGGGAGGAGCATTATGAATTCTCCCGGGAGCTGAACGGAATCTACGCTACTCTGGAAATCTGTGACAGAAGCATGGTAAACCTTTTAGAGCGGCTGGCCTATAAAAATTATAAGAACATGCAGATTGAAGCTATGATCCGCAATAAGTTCCGCCTTCGTTTTGAGAATCCGGTTTTATCTGTCCCTCTGATGGAATTTCTTCAGAAGGACCAGGACCTGGTGAAGAAACTTTACCGGTCTGACAGAGAGGATCCGATCCTCTTTTTTGCCAGCTGCTATTCAGAGGGGATTCCCCTGACAGTGGATAATCTGATCCTGGTCTGCAACGAACTGGAGCTTGGCAGAAAAGACCTGGAGGAAAGGACGCCTATGATGATCCGGGAAAGGGCCGGACAGTGGAAAGAGAAGGAAAAGGGAAAGCGGGAAAAAAATCCAGAGAATATGCAGAAAGTTGTTGACACAGGATTTTACTTATAATATAATAACTCAATGTGACGAACTATGAGGTTGCCTAGCCAAAAGCCCCGGTATGGCACCGAAAAGAGTTTGTACAAAATGCCGGAACCCATAAAATACATATGGGAACGGTGGTTTTGCTTGATTTTTTATTATAACGAAATTTGATTGTATATTGATGATAACAGGAGGGAAAACCATGAACAGTTATATGGCTAATCCAGATAAGGTTGAAAGAAAATGGTATGTTGTAGATGCTGATGGACAGACATTAGGACGTCTTGCATCTGAAGTTGCTAAAGTTTTAAGAGGAAAGAACAAACCGATCTATACACCTCACATTGACACAGGTGACTATGTGATCGTTGTAAACGCTGATAAAGTGAAAGTTACAGGTAAGAAGCTGGATCAGAAGATCTACTACAGACATTCCGACTATGTTGGAGGAATGAAAGAGTTCACATTAAGAGAAATGATGGACAAGAAACCTGAAAGAGTAATTGAACTGGCTGTTAAGGGTATGCTTCCAAAAGGACCTTTAGGAAGGGCCATGATTAAAAAATTACATGTATACGCTGGACCAGAGCACAATCACGCAGCTCAGAAGCCAGAAGTATTAACATTTTAATAGGAGGTAAATGACAGTGGCTAGTACAAAATTCTATGGAACAGGAAGAAGAAAATCATCTGTAGCTCGTGTATATCTGGTACCAGGTACAGGCAAGATCACAATCAATAAAAGAGATATCGACGAATACTTTGGATTAGAGACATTAAAGGTAGTTGTTCGTCAGCCGTTAGTTCTGACAGAGACAACTGACAAATTTGATGTATTAGTAAACGTTCATGGCGGCGGCTTCACAGGACAGGCTGGTGCTATCCGTCACGGAATCTCCAGAGCTCTTCTGGAGGCTGACAGCGATTACAGACCAGCTCTGAAAGCTGCAGGTTACTTAACTCGTGACCCAAGAATGAAAGAGAGAAAGAAATACGGTCTCAAAGCTGCACGTCGTGCACCACAGTTCTCCAAGAGATAATCAAAAGAGAATATCGAAATGCTTACAAACCCTGGAAACTCCTTATGTTTCCGGGGTTTTTCACTTCTCCGGAAACATTGTGGAATGTCGTGAAACGGGGTGAAAAAGAATCCAGAGAATATATTATTCAGGCGGGGCGAAGGCCATGGAGAACTATCGCAGCGGGAAATTCCCCCTGACATTTCTTAGATTATGGAAGAATATATGAAATTCCTGCAGAAGATGAAGAAAACGGAGCAGAAAATCTATGCCATGGAGCAGACAAAAATTCATGAGCGCATAGAAGAAAAGAAACGAGAAGCGACACAGCAACATTCATTGCAGTTATCAAGGAATAGCAGATATTTTGCTTGATATCGAATACTTGTTCTGGTAAAATACAATCAGGCACTGCCAGAGAACGGTAGGCGGTTAGTCCTTCGACAGAGGGACTGAACCCTCTGATTACATAGAAATCTCTGTGAAGGGAAATCTGGGAAAGGAGGGCGAACTTATGAGTGATTATGAAATGCTCTCCATCGTTTTGATGATACTTGGTATTGTCGTTACGATCTTAATAGCATATATCAATCATACGAAAAAGTAACCGCCCCTCGACCAAAGGATTGCGGTTACTTTTCGTAACTAATATGAATTTGGACTAACCGCTTATCGGTAGTGCCTATTTCTATAATTATATTAGCAAAGATAGTAAGGATTGTCAAATTGAACTTAAAATAGAATAGTAGATAACTGTTCTAAAATTCTTTGTTGGAGATGTCAGGACATTGAGAAACATTGAATTTCCATATTGCTTCTTCAATAGCTTGAATACATTCATCCGTGTGATAAATGATGTCTTGTCCCCAAGTCAGGAAGTTTTTACAGCTTATACTGACAAAATAGGATATAACATATTTGGTCAGGCTATAACGATTTATATTATAAATAGCATATTCAATGCTATTGTTAGTGAAATCGACGATGTGGAAGATAAGTCAAAAAAGGTATATTTTCCCGATACGGATGCCAAGCCTATGTATAGGGTCTATTCAGGCTTCCTTCCTCAAGAGGCTGCAATTGAAGAGCAAAATAATATTAGGATTAAAATTCAGGAGTATAAACAGGCAAAGAAAATTGATGAATATTTAA
>UQSX01000148.1 GCA_900543715.1 uncultured Blautia sp.
CAGTTCTTGCTGCTGCAATTCTGGGTGCGCCGGTTCCTTTGGGATTTCCTTTACCTCATCCGCGAAAAATAGGGTTTCCACAAGCATTCCCTTTGGCGTGGGAATTAGACACAGTAGCTTTTCGGATTGCCCCATGACTGTCTTAGCTATTGCCACCTTACCCTCATCAAACATGGCCTTACGGAGTAATTCATAGGCTTTGTCTCCGCCAGCTTCAACAACTGCATGATAAGTTTTGTCAAAATAAATAGGACGTATATTTTTTATATCTGTAAAATGCAAAATCTGTATGGTTTTATCCTTCTCAGTTTTCGCCTTCTCAAAATCTGTGTCGGTCATAGTTACATACTGACCAGGTGCAAACTCAAAGCCTTTGACAATATCCTGAGTGCCTACTTCTTTCCCACAGTTGGCACAGACTTTTTTATACTTGACTCTTGACCCATCCTCCTTGCATAACTGGTTAAAATGGATGTCATTATCCTGCGTGGCCGTGTGTAACGCCACAGGGATGTGTACAAGGCCAAAACTGATTGCCCCTTTATGCGCTGCTGGCATATAATCACCTCTCTCTTTTTTAGGTGTAGTATGTCCAGTTAATTTAAGATATATCACATAGCCATTGATGATGAGTTACTGACAGTCATAGTCCAAAATCCCAGTAGCGCATAATAATTTAGACCAATCTCATGGCGCTGATTTTTACATGATACAGTACAACGGTATTGGGCATATTCGCGGTATTTGTCCGGTTTTTTCGTGCAGATATAGTTTTCGATTTTATAGCATGGCGCATCTTTATCGAGTGAGAGCTTAAGCCATAGGGGTTGAGTATCTCCGTCAGTATTAAAAGATGCGATAACATAGACACGTTTTGTCATTTACACTCACTCCTTTAGTTTCATTATACGAACATATGTTCTTTTTGTAAAGGGATGAAATCTTACCATTTTATCGACCTTACCAATTCAGATGTTGTGGGGTATAATATGGCTATCTATTAATTCTAGGAGGTATTCTATGATTCAAGACACTTTCGTTATTTATAGTTCACGTAGAGCAGCAGCAGACATGTTTGAGGCCATTAATCTTATTCCAGAGCAAATGAATTTTCATGGCCTATATTATGTGGACGAAGAGACAGCGGCTGCCAACCTGGAGATGGCAGCCTTACGCGCTATATTGATGACGGGGTATGAAATTATGTAGTGATAATGCATTTCCCGCAGTCCTTCACAACGCCGCATATTAATGCATCTTCTTTTACATAACAGTATCCCCCACACTTACAGGTGCATTTCCAGATTCTTTGGTCTTTGCTTTTCCAGGACCATTTTGTCGTGAGACTTCCAAACGTCATTTCTGGTATTACTTTCATATGTATCAGCTCCTTCCAGTTTATTATATCATTGCGTTTATTTTCCACAACTGGTATATATTTCCAGTGGTATTTTGGGTCTAAAGTGGTATATTCGTATTTATGAAGATACTGCTGAAAGAAATAAGAAAAGAAAGGAATTTATCCCTTCGGCAGATGGAAATAATTACAGGATTGTCAAAGTCAGCCTTAAGTAGAATAGAGAAAGGCGAGGTATCCATGACTTTCCATGAAGCCGAATTGATAGCCGAAGGGTTACATATAGGAATTGTCGATTTATTTGAATCAGCAGTAAAATTTAAAAAGTGTCCCGATATAGGGACAGAGCAGGGGAATAAAAGAGCTGGCCCGTTCAACCATTAAAGGAGGGCACAGCATGGATGATTGTACAAAAGATTTTGTAAAAATTTTTATGATGATTACAGATATGGAGGAGGATGCATATGAAAATTTCAAATTAAGCTTACTTAAAAGTAATCTCATGGGAACTCCGGATGAGGTCTTAGTGTATAATTATATAAAGGCTTTAAATAGGAAGAGACAAAGATAAGGGTATTGAATTACAAGTATGTCATAGCATAAATTTTGCCTACTATTTGCCTACTAATGCACTGTATATTAGTGTCTAAATACGTTTTTTTAAGTAAAAACAAGTAAGAATACGACACAAAAAGTAACGTAAAAACGTTGTTTTCCGTATCGTATTCAAAATTATTGCCCTTTGGTAGTGCGGAGGTCACGGGTCCGATTCCCGTCAGCAGCTTGTGGAGAGCCTGGTATTTACCAGGCTTTTTTTCCTTTTATTCCCCATGGTTTATATTGGAAGTATTAGTATATTTTAAATATTAACATGTAAGGAGAGGAGAGGTTATGCTGCAGACACAATACGAATTCACTTTGCCGAAAGGGTACATGGATGAGGAAGGAAATCTTCATAAGAATGGGATCATGCGCCTGGCAACAGCAATGGACGAAATAAGAGCAATGAGGGACCCAAGGGTAATGCAGAACCCGGATTATGCGGCAATTATTATATTATCCCATGTTATTATAAAACTGGGCAGTCTTCCGCTGGTAACAGTTGAAACAATAGAAAAGTTGTTTGCTTCTGATTTGAAATTCTTACAGGAGATGTACGAAACCCTAAACGGATTAGAAGGACCTGTGGTTCGTGTCACCTGTCCATATTGCGGCAAGGAATTTACAACGGAAATGGATTTTAAGGGATAGGAATTTTAAAGGATAGGAATTATATGTGGTAAGAATTTTAAGGGACAGCCTGGGCTGTCTCTTTTTTTGCCGCAGCCATAGGAGCATTGGCGCCACAATCCAACGTATCCTTTTACCCTTGTAAATGTCCATATCAATCATCATCCTGGAAGAGTATCTTTGAACAGGCGAGGGGAGAATAATTGTATCTAAAAAACAATAAATTTAGCATGATTACAAAATAACCTAATTATTTATAAGAAAAGATAAATAATACCTGGACAAATCCCTTCCTTTTTCGGCATATTTATGATAGAATTTATACTATTCGGCAAATAGTTGCTATTTACATGATACTTTACATAATTTCCCAAAGGTTGAGAACAGATGGGAGGATTTATTTTAGATACGGTTGGGAGTCTGGAATCATGAAGAGAGCGGACTCCCTTTTATATATGGGGAAGGGGGGATATAGGTGTTGGATTGGGGCTTTGGATTAGGGGCCTTTGGAATGTTTTTCCTGTATGACTGGAATCGGGTTTTTTTGAAGAAAAAGTGGTTTGTACCGCTTTTTGCAGCAGGGAACCTGCTGCTGGCTGTGGTGGGAGGAAGAATGGTATATGCCTGCGTCTCCTCAGGAATTAAGGAACAATCTGTATGGCTCCTTCCTGGCGCATTTTTTCTGGCTGTATTGATTTATACGCTGTATTTTGCATTGCCCTTTGATAATACATACTGCCAGGAGGCGGATCGGCACAAGGTCTGCCGCTCAGGTATGTATGGCTGGTGCCGTCATCCAGGCATCTGGTGGTTTTTTGGCTGCTTTTTCTGTACGGGCCTGTCCACCGGGAATCCGAACCGGGTGATGCTCAGTCTTTGCCTTTCTTTGTTGAACCTTTTGTATGCCTGGTATCAGGACAGGCTTATATTTGTAGAGGAGTTTTCTGACTACAGGGAGTATCAGGAACAGGTACCATTTCTATTACCCAGACTGTGGAAAAGGCGGTGAATCAGAATGACATTTGAGGAAAAGCTGACCAATCAGGAGTATGACAGGATATGGCAGGAATACTGCGGATTTCTGGACCTGGACATGGCGTCTTATATGAAAATCCAGAGAAGGCTTTTGGAGGAGCAGATGGGACTCTGGTGCGCCAGCCCTCTTGGAAAGAAAATTCTAAAGGACAAGAGGCCGGAGAATATAGAGGAGTTTAGGGCCATGGTGCCGTTGACTACCTATGAGGATTATGCGGATGTTCTTCTCCTTAAGAAGGAGGACATGCTTCCTGATAAACCCATTATATGGATACAGACCACCTGGGAGGGCGGCAAGCATCCCATTAAGGTGGCGCCCTACACCAGCGGCATGCTGAAGACCTATAAAAATAATATCCTTACCTGCCTGATGATGGCAACCAGCAAGGGCAGGGGAAGTTTTGACATCGGAATCGGCGATACATTTTTATACGGCCTGGCGCCTTTGCCCTATATCACGGGCCTGATTCCCCTGGGATTGTCGGACGAGCTCCATATAGAGTTTCTTCCTCCGGTGGACGAGGCCGTAAACATGACCTTTTCCGAGCGGAATAAGAAGGGATTCAAGATGGGGCTGGGAAAGGGCATTGACTTCTTCTTTGGCATGGGCAGCGTGGCTTATTTTGTGAGTATGAGTATTGCCAGTCTGTCCGAGGGCGGTAAGAAGGGCGGGTCTTTCCTTAAAAAGCTGTTTACCATGCCCCCCTCCATGACCCTGCGGTATCTTAAGGCTAAGAAACAGTGTGAAAAGGAAGGACGGGGATTGATGCCCAAGGATCTGTTCAGGCTGAAGGGATTTCTGTGCGCCGGAACAGATAACCGCTGCTATAAAGATGACCTGGAGGAGCTGTGGGGCATCAGGCCCGTGGAGGTGTTTGCGGGGACAGAGCCCAGTTTTATCGGGACAGAGACATGGAACCGCAACGGACTGTACTTTTTTCCGGATGCATGCTTTTATGAAT
>UQSX01000149.1 GCA_900543715.1 uncultured Blautia sp.
TTATATAAAAAAATAAAAGGAGAATACCCATCAGATGAGTTATTTGATTCTATTGTTGATTTTTTTAAAGATAATCAAAAATTAATCAAAAAGATTAATAAATTGTCTCGTCAAAATAGGGTTAATATAACATACGATCAAAAAGCTGAGAAAATTTTTAATTTTAATGGTGGTGTACAGCATTTTTCAATTCATGACTAATGTATCAAATATATAATACATGTTATGAAAAATATTGTATACGGTAGATCATTAGTACACGACTTGATACGGAGGGTGCTCTGGAAACGTTTTTCTTTCTGTATTCTGATGACAGTGTATAGGTCAATCCAGAGACATGCAAACAGAGCAGCGTAATGCCAAACTATGAGGTCAAAAACATTGTTTGAGGAAGTATGATAAGGATGAAAAATAGATATGAAAAGAAGATTATTTACATCGAAATGCAAACAGCCGCTTTCTGCGGCCAGTCAGGGCCATATTAAACGGCCAGTTTTAGAGATTGGCAGACCAGATAGGGGGCTCCGCCTTGTTAATCGGTATTAATCATTGTCCCAGAAGGCTATGTATACATTAACCTTCCAGATGAAATATATGATTTTGATAAGGAAATTACAGCCTTTATGGAAGAAGTGCTTCCGAAACAAAGAAATATTTTAGATGCAAGGATTAACGAGAAATATTTGCTTGAAGTTCTTCCGAACAAGGTATATAATATCACGGATTATATCATCAAAATGGTTTAACCTATGATATTTAATGATAAATGATTCTTTATCATAATGAATAATTATGCATAATGCCGCAGAGTAGGAAAAAATGAAATTTGTTGTAAAGTAGTGATTTCGTAGTAAAAAAGAGACTGTTTGTGGCAAAAAAAGAGGTTTGAAAATCCAGTGATTTTTCTGGATTTTCGCCTCTGATGCCACGAAGATCCAGTAAAACTTTTTTGTACATTACTCACAAAAAAAGAGAGGTTTTTATGAGAAAACTAGCTTTAAATGATGAAATATTACTAAACATCGAGAAGCCGGCCCGCTATATCGGCAATGAGGTAAACGCAGTGATGAAGGACAAGGATCAGGTGGACATCCGTTTTGCCATGTGTTTTCCGGACGTCTATGAGATTGGTATGTCTCATCTGGGAATCCAGATCCTCTACGATATGTTTAACCAGAGAGAGGATACCTGGTGCGAGAGAGTTTATTCGCCATGGCCGGATCTGGACAAGATCATGAGGGAGAAAAAGCTTCCTCTTTTTGCCCTGGAGTCCCAGGATCCTATAAAGGATTTTGATTTTCTGGGTATCACGATCCAGTATGAAATGTGCTATACCAATATTCTCCAGGTGTTGGACTTAAGCCAGATTCCTCTTCGGGCGGCAGACAGGACCGAGGAGCATCCTTTTGTCATGGGCGGAGGCCCCTGCGCCTATAATCCGGAGCCCCTGGCACCCTTTTTTGATATGTTCTATATCGGAGAAGGAGAAACAGTGTTCAATGATCTTTTGGATGCCTATAAAGAGTGGAAGAAGGCAGGAAAGAGCAGAAAAGAATTTCTGGAAATGGCAGCAGAGATACCAGGCATCTATGTGCCGGCCTTTTATGACGTAGAGTATCATGAGGACGGGACCATTAAAGCCTTTACACCGAACAATTCCCACGCAAAAGAGAAAATTGAGAAACAGGTAGTCATGGACGTGACCCACACCTATTATCCCAGAAAGCCGGTAGTGCCTTTTATCAAAGCTACTCAGGACAGAGTGGTCCTGGAGATACAGAGAGGCTGTATAAGGGGCTGCAGGTTCTGTCAGGCGGGAATGCTCTACCGGCCTACCAGAGAGCGTGATCTGGAATTTTTAAAGGATACAGCCAGAGCTCTTATAGAGAGTACCGGCCATGAGGAGATTTCTTTAAGCTCATTAAGCTCCAGTGATTATTCACAGCTTCCGGAACTGATCGATTATTTGATCGAAGAGTGTTCTGCCCGGAAGGTGAATATTTCCCTTCCTTCTCTGCGGATCGATGCTTTTTCTCTGGATGTAATGAGCAAGGTTCAGGATATCAAGAAGAGCAGTCTTACCTTTGCGCCGGAGGCAGGTTCCCAGAGACTCCGGGATGTGATTAACAAAGGCCTTACGGAAGAGGTGATCCTGGACGGAGCTTCAAAGGCTTTCCAGGGAGGCTGGACCAGGGTGAAGCTGTACTTTATGCTGGGTCTTCCAACAGAAACAGAAGAAGATATGAAGGGAATCGCCCATCTGGCTGAGGAGATTGCCAAGAAATACTATGAAATCCCCAAAGACCAGAGACATGGCAGATGCCAGATCGTGGTGAGTACTTCTTTCTTTGTGCCGAAGCCCTTTACCCCTTTCCAGTGGGCTGGTATGTTCCGGAAAGAGGATTATCTGGATAAAGCCAAGATCGTAAAGGAAGAAATCCGGGCTCAGTTAAATCAGAAGAGTATTAAATATAATTACCATGAGGCGGACGTGACGGTCCTGGAAGGGATCCTGGCCAGAGGAGACCGGAAAGTGGCAGACGTGCTGGAGGCAGCTTACAAGAAGGGAGCTGTCTTTGATTCCTGGTCTGAATATTTCCGCTACGACCTTTGGATGGAAGCTTTTGAAGAACTGGGGATCGACCCTGAGTTTTATACTCTGAGAGAAAGATCTTTGGAAGAGATTTTCCCCTGGGATTTTATTTCTATCGGCGTAACCAAAAATTTCCTGAAACGAGAATGGGAAAAGGCCATGAGAGGGGAGATTACCCCCAACTGCAGGCAGCAGTGTTCCGGCTGCGGCGCAGGAGCATATAAAGGAGGTGTCTGTGTTGAAGGTAAGAATTAAGTTTGCAAAACAGGGAGCTATGAAGTTTATCGGACACCTGGATATTATGCGGTATTTTCAGAAAGCAGTGAAAAGAGCCGGACTGGATGCGGCCTATTCTGAAGGTTTCAGTCCTCATATGATCATGTCCTTTGCAGCTCCTCTGGGAGTAGGGATCACCAGTGAAGGAGAATATTTTGACCTGGAGCTGAAGACCCCGGTATCTTCTAAAGAAGCTGTGGAACGTTTTAACCAAGTTATGGTGGAAGGCATGGAGGTCTTAAGCGTCCGGGAGGTTCCTGAAGGGAAAAAAGGAAAAGCCATGTCTTTAGTGTCCGCTGCAGACTACCTGGTTTCTTTCCGAAAGGGGATGGAACCTGGAGAAAACTGGCAGGAAAAAATCCGGACTTTTATGGAACAGCCGGAAATCCTTATTCTGAAAAAAACAAAGAAAAATGAAAAAGAAGTTGATATCAAACCATATATTTATGAAATGGAGATACGGGGAGAAAGCATTTTCCTGAAGCTGGCTGCAGGAAGTGTAAAGAATACCAAGCCAGAGCTGGTCATGGAGGCCTTTTTTGCCTTCTGCGGCCAGGAATTCCAGCCCCTGTCCCTTCTGATCCACAGAGCAGAGGTCTATGGAGATCTGGGCGAAGAGGGAGAGAGAAGACTGGTGTCTCTGGAAGATCTGGGTGAAGAAATTGAGTAAACTGATCATAACCCATATGGACTTCCAGGGAGAGAATCTCCTGATAAGCGCCAAAGAAGAAAAAGGTCGTATCTGCCAGTTCAATATTGTCCGGGAGGGAGAAAAGAAACTCCTGGGCAATATTTATATAGGCAAGGTAAAGAATATCAAGAAAAATATTCACTGTGCTTTTATTGAAATTGCGCCTGGAGAGATGTGCTATTATTCCATGGATGAAAAGGAGCCTCCGATCTTTACCAACCCGAAAAAGGATCTGGTCATGAAAATAGGAGATGAGGTGGTAGTACAGGTATCCAGGGAGGGAATTAAATCAAAGCTGCCCTCTGTTACGGGAAACCTGAACTTTACAGGAAAATATCTGGTCCTTACCAGTCAGAGGAAGAAGCTGGGATTTTCTGCAAAACTGACAAAACAAGAAAAGGCCCGTATCCGCCCTGTCCTGGAGGAACACTTAACCGGACAGGCGGGGATCATTGTACGGACTAATGCCAGAGACGCTTCCCCCCAGGAGCTTTTGGAAGAGCTGGCCAGACTGAAAAAAAGGTATGAAGAGCTGAAGCACCGGGCGATTTCAAGAGTCTGCTACAGCCTTCTGGAGACGGGGCTGCCGGAACCTCTCCGGATCCTTCAGGGAGTCTATGTCCGGAATCTGGAAGAGATCCTTACGGATGATGGGGAGCTTTATTCCCGGATCACTGAGGAGATTTCTGCAGATGAAGAGAAGAAGGTTCTGGTGCGCCTTTATGAGGATAAACTGCTGCCTCTGCCTAAGCTGTACCGCCTGGAAAAAGCACTGGAAGAAGCACTGGACCGAAAGGTGTGGCTGAAGTCCGGGGGCTTTCTGGTCATTGAACAGACAGAAGCCTTTGTGAGTATTGACGTAAACTCCGGGAAATTTTCAGAAAATAAGGATACCCGGGAAACCTTTCGGAAAATTAATCTGGAGGCGGCCAG
>UQSX01000150.1 GCA_900543715.1 uncultured Blautia sp.
AGGCGGCGGGGAAGAAGGGGATCGATACGAGATACTATCAGAACGTGAATGAGGCGGGCGCGCCCTTCCGGGCAGGAGATATGTCCCGCCTTGCCGGATCCGCCTACCGGGGGATCGTCAATGCAAGGCTCCACAGCGGGAGGTATCACTACAGCCCGTATTACGAGGTGGGGTTTGTCTATACCGGATTCTATGTCATGGGATTCTGCCAGTGGATCTTTCGCTATGTCCAGGAGCACAAAATCGAAAAAGTATTGTTTCTGGCCCGGGAGGGGGACCTGTATCAGAAGGGCTTTCAGTCCATGTATCCGGAGATTCCCACGGAATATGTGCTCTGGTCCAGGATTGGAGTGGTAAAGACCATTATAGGAAAAAACCGGCATCCTTACCTTCTTCAGATCATTCACCACAAGGCCAATGCCCTTTACAAGTCAAAAATCGGAACTCTTTTTGACCGGACTGGCATTGGTGAGCTGAAAAAACACCTTTCCGATTACCGGATAAAAGAGGAGGAGTTTCTGACTCCTGAAAATGAAAAAATCGTCCGACAGCTTCTGATAGACCATTGGGAAAAGCTTGAGAACTGTTATGTCCGGGACCAAGAGAGGATCCGGCAGTATCTCACCAGAAAAACCGGCTCCGCCCAGTCTGTAGCTGTAGTAGATGTAGGCTGGTCAGGAAATAATGTCCTACAGGTAAAATATCTTCTGGAACAGGTATATAAGCTGGATTGTCAGGTTCACTGTCTCCTGGCTGCAGCCAGAAATGTAAACGACACTTATATGGCGGCTATGATCCAGAAAGAAGAAGTAAAAACCTATATCTTTTCCAATATGTATAATAAAGGCCTTCATGACGCTCACCAGGAAGAGAATAACCGGCTGAACTCCTTTTTCTTTGAAATCCTCACCCAATCCTGTACTCCTACCTTTCTGGGATTTGACAGGGAGGGACGGTTCCTCTATGACATTCCTGAGGTGGAAAATTATAAGAAAAATCAGGAAATCCATCAAGGGGCTTTGGATTTTGTAAAGGAATATCAGCAGCACTTCCGGAACTTTCCCTATATGCTGGATATTTCCGGCCATGACGCCTATATGCCCTTCCAGTATTTTTCCAGAAACCTCCTCTGGCTGAAAAAATATTTCAGCGGCTATATCTTTGGGCGGGATCTTTTCGCCACCCAGGAAAAGGCAGTTATGGAATCTGTAGAAGAAGTTATGAAAAAAGCCGGAATTTGGGAGGGAAGATCATGATTTTATATCAGGCGCTGTCATCTTATCAGATTTTAGAATGTATCATCCACCGCCAGGTCTTTTATCGGGACAAAAAAGCGGTGCTACTCCTGGGCAATTATATTACCGAACGGATGCCCTGGTACCAGGAGCTGGAAAGCCGGGGATTTTTTGACCAGATATTTCTTTTCCGTTTTGGAGGGTACAAAGGTACAGAAGAGGAGATCCTCGGCCAGATAGAAAAAGAATACCATAAGACTATCCCCTATGCTCCGGAAGAATTTGAAAAACTTCTGATCGCAGGGATCCACACTTACCTTCAAGTCTGGCTGATTTCCAAAGAGATTTCTTTTGAGATGTTTGAGGACGGAAGCGGAGCTTTAAGCCGCCCCTGGGTCTTGGCAGATATCCACAAGAAATCTTCTCCTGCCAGATATGAACTTATAGAGAAATATCATCTCTATGACCATGAAAGTCCCTGGATCACCAGGAAATATTATGATGAAAAAGCACAGCTTCCGGGATTTCAGGACGAAAAAGCACAGGACTTTCAGGTCCTGGAAAGCTTTCTGAGGCTTTCCCTGGAAATCCAGGAAAGTATCCGCAGGCTTTTTCATCTTCCCTCCAAAAAAGGAGATTGCGCCGACGTGCTTCTTCTTACGCAGCAGTTTGCCAATCTGGGCCAGCTTACTTTGGATGAGCAGAAAAGTATCTACCAGCATGTGTTTGACTATTATTTGCAGGGAAAGAAGGTGCTCATAAAGCCCCATCCCGATGATATCCTCTATTATCCCAGGCTCTTTCCCCATTGTGAGGTCCTGAAGGAGCCTTTTCCCTCAGAGCTTTTGCCCTTTGTTTTTGAAAAGCTTCCGGCAATTTTGTCCACAGTCAGCTCCACAGGGGTAAACCAGATCCGCCGGGAATTTTCAGATACCCTGATTTTTAATGGGCTCTATGAACAGACCTTTCACTGGGACGGCTCTTACTATACTGCCCTTGGGCTGGGAGCGTATCTGGGTGCAGAGGGAATCCTGTGCCGGGGAGCCAATAAGGTCCAGCTTGAAAATCTGGCAAAAATCCACTGGCCCGAAAATAAAAAGCTGAAAATCTCCCAAAACCGGGAAGAGCTTACAGGAAAAGTCCTTTGTATACAGGATGATTTTGAAGAATACCAAGAAGACAGGAAGAACCCAGAAAACAGAACGGATATCTGGGAACTGCCAGATGAATTTCTGGGAGTCCTCTATCTGAACTCCCGAAAAAATTATCAGATGTACCAGCCGGGGGGAAAAGAAAAGTTTTTCCAGATGGTACCTGTCTCCATTCGGGAAGGGAGCAGCGTACACACCCTATATTTTTATCCAGCCAGGGAAGAGGTGAGAAAAATGGCAGAGAGATTTATAAGCTCCCAGAGTCAGGAAGATACTTCCGTACCGGTTTCCATAGAAGAGCTTACGGACAGCCAGATACAGATCCGTATGCTGGAAGGTATCTTGGCAGCTACGGAAAAAAGACTGACAGAATATATAAAAACAGAAAAAGAACTGCGAAGAGAGCTGGAGCTGGTAACACAGGGAAAACAGTTCCAATAGGACCGGACATCTTGCTAAACTATGATCCAGAAAGGGGGAAATGCCATGGAGGCAGTAGGAATCATTCCGGCCAGATACGGCTCTTCCAGGCTTCCGGGGAAGCCATTAATGGACATTAATGGAAAACCTATGCTCCAGCATGTATATGAGCGGGCCAAAAAAGCGGAAAATCTACAGAAAATATGGGTGGCCACAGACAGTATGGAGATTCTCCGGGTCTGTGAAAAACAGCAGATTCCCGTGATTCTCACGAAAGATACCCACCGGTGCGCCGCCCATCGGCTTGGGGAAGCTGCGGAACAGATAAAGGCCGATTTTTATGTACAGATCAACGGGGACGAACCTTTGATATCCTGGGAAAATATTGCTGCGGCAGTACCGGAAAGATTTCCAGACGAGGCAGAGTTCGGCACCAACATCATTATGCCGGTGACCAGTCCCCAAGAGGTTCTGGATTCTTCCAATATCAAAGTAGTCTTTGACAGCAGCTACAAGGCGCTGTATATGTCCAGAACACCTATTCCCTGTCCCTTCGGCACTTTGGACTGCATCTACTACAAACATGTGGGAATCATTGGATACAGCCGGCAGATGCTGGATTTTTATAAAAACTCTTCTCCCGGTCAGCTGGAACGGACAGAGGGCATTGATACCCTCCGGTTTCTGGATTACGGAAAGCCTCTTTATCTGATACCGGTAGCCAAAGGAGAAAGTCTCTCTGTAGATACCTTAAAGGACCTGGAAGAGGTGCGGAAAAGGTCGAAAAACCGGGAACTCAGTTGAATTTTCTCCCGTTATGTGCTAAATTATCCTTCATAGGATTTGGAAATATATGGAAATTTTAGCACAGGGGGAATACATAAATGGTACGTGAATATCTGGAACAGAATGTGTATGAAGCTCTGATGGACCGTTTTAAACTTCTCTTTGAAGAGTTTGACAACATCTATGTTTCCTTTTCCGGAGGGAAGGACAGCGGTCTGCTTTTAAACCTGGTATTGGACTATCGAAATAAATACTATCCCCAAAAATCCATTGGAGTTTTTCATCAGGATTTTGAAGCCCAGTATACAGTGACTACAGAGTATATAGAAAGAACCTTTGAAAAAATAAAAGACCAGGTAGAACCTTACTGGGTCTGCCTTCCCATGGCTACCCGGACAGCCCTCAGCAGTTATGAAATGTTCTGGTATCCCTGGGATGACAAAAAGCAGGAACTTTGGGTGCGGGATATGCCTAAACATGATTATGTGATCAATCTGGAGAATAACCCTATCCGGACCTACCGCTATAAAATGCACCAGGAAGACCTGGCCAAGCAGTTCGGCAGATGGTACCGGGTGGCCCACGGAACGAAAAAAACCGTATGCCTTCTGGGGATGAGAGCAGATGAATCCCTCCAGCGATACAGCGGATTTCTCAATAAAAAATATAATTACAGGGACGAATGCTGGATCAGCAAACAGTTTAAAGACGTGTGGTGCGCTTCTCCTCTCTATGACTGGTCCACCAACGATATCTGGCATGCCTATGCAGTCTTTGGCTATGATTATAATGAATTATATGATCTCTATTACAAGGCCGGCCTGAAGCCTTCCCAGATGCGGGTAGCTTCTCCTTTCAACGACTATTCCAAAGATTCTTTAAATC
>UQSX01000151.1 GCA_900543715.1 uncultured Blautia sp.
CTGGATGAGAAAGGCTGCTGCCACCACCAGAGTCCTGCCGTAGATAATTTTTCTTACTTTTTTTAGTCCTTCTTCCTTGATTTCTTTTCTCTGCATCTGTCTCCCGTCCTTTATATAAAAGTGGGAATGCTCCTGCTAAATTCCCCTTCTGTTATCTGCCTGCTTCTTTTGTATCTTTCTACTGCTCTTCTGCCATATGAAGGAAATCTTCCTCTGAAAGAATGGGAATTTCCAGTTCTCTGGCCTTTTTATTTTTAGAAGAATTGGAAGTCACATCATTGTTAATGAGATAATCTGTCTTGGAAGTAACGCTTCCCGTTACCTTTCCTCCACGCTGCTCGATATATTCCTTCAATTCAGCCCTGTTGGCAAAGTGGTTCACACTGCCTGTAATTACAAACTGTCTGCCATCCAGGGTAAGACGGCTCTCCTGTTTTACCTCTTCCAGTTCCAGATGAGAAAGAAGATGGCGGAATTTTCTCATGTTTTCTTCATCAGAAAAATACTCTGTATAAGTCTTTGCGATAACTGGGCCGATTCCTTCTATACTGCTGATTTCTTCTGCTGTAGCCTGGATCATTTTTTCCAGGTCATAGTGAAACTCTTTGCAGATCATTTTTGCGTTGGCCAGTCCTATATTGGCGATTCCCAGACTGTAGAGAAGTCTTGGCAGTGTGGTATGCCTTGCCTTCTCCAGGCTGGCCATCAGGTTATCAAAGGATTTTTCCCCGAATCCGTCCATTTCCACGATTTCTTCCCGGAACTTTCCGATTTCAAAGATATCTCCAAAATCTTTGATAAATCCTTTCAGGATAAATTTCTCCAAGGTGGCCTCAGACAGACCGTCTATATTCATAGCATCCCTGCTGACGAAAAGGGTAAAAGATTTAATCTTCTTGGCCTGACAGTCTGGATTCGTGCAGTAAAGAGATTCCACCTCGTTGGTTTTGACCAATCTGGCTTCCTTTCCGCACACCGGACAGGTATCTGGAATTTCCAGATTTCCGCTGCGAGTAAGATTCTCCGCAATCTGGGGGATGATCATATTTGCCTTATAAACCTGGATTCTGTCTCCGATTCCCAGCTGCAGCTCTTTCATAATACTGATATTGTGGACACTGGCCCGGCTCACTGTAGTTCCCTCCAGCTCCACAGGCTCAAAGATTGCTACGGGATTGATCAGCCCTGTTCTTGAAGGACTCCATTCAATCTCTTTCAAAGTAGTTTCCCTTGTCTCATCCTTCCATTTAAAAGCATAGGAATTTCTGGGAAATTTCGCCGTACTTCCCAGGGAATCTCCGTATGCGATATCATCATACAGTGCAACCAGTCCATCTGAAGGAAAATCATTTTTTGCCACCTGCCCTGCAAAATAGTCCATGGCTTTATCTAAAGTATCTCTTGTTACCATCCGGTATTCCACCACATCAAATCCCTGGTCCCTCAGCCACTGAAACTGTTTTTCCCTGGAATTCTGAAAATCCACCCCCTGGGCTCTCACAAGAGAAAATGCATAAAAATGAACATTTCTCCTGGCTGTGATCTCATTATTTAACTGCCGTACGGAACCGCTGCAGAGATTCCGGGGATTTTTATATCTGGCGTCTACATCTTCGATCTCTTCATTGATCTTTTCGAAATCTGAATAGGTGATGATCGCTTCTCCTCTGAGGACCAGCTCTCCTTTAAAAGAAATCTGAAGGGGAATATTTTTAAAAACCCGGGCGTTATTGGTAATGACCTCTCCCACTACGCCGTTTCCTCTGGTAACTGCTTTCTGGAGTTTTCCGTCTCCGTAGGTAAGGACTATGGTAAGACCGTCCAGTTTCCAGGAAAGCAGGGTTTTCTGATCCCCCACAAAATCCCGGAGAGCTTCTACATCTTTTGTCTTGTCCAGAGAAAGCATAGGGGTTTCATGGGCCTCCTTTGGCAGCTCCTCCAGGGCTTCATAGCCTACTGATACTGTAGGACTTCCTGCCAGAGTCACCCCGGTCTCTGTTTCCAGGGCTTCCAGCTCATCATACAGTTTGTCATATTCAAAATTACTCATAATTTCCCTGTCTTCCTGATAATAGGCCTTGGCAGCCTTCTGAAGCACAGGTATCAATTCTTTCATTCTCTCAATCTTATCCATCAGGAATCTTTCCTCCAGCTTTTCTTTTTCTTACCGGGAGTTCGATATTTGCCCGGATTTTTTACAGGTTTTCCTCCCCGGAACACTTCCCGGACAGGAGGCTTCTCCTTCAGTTTTTTTTCCAGAAGTTCCAGTTCCTGCCCCTGGATTTCTCTTAAGGCTCCCACAGGCAGATTCCCCAGCGTGATATTCATGATACGCACTCTTTTGAGACTGACCACCTGGTATCCCAGATATTCGCACATTCTCCGTATCTGGCGGTTCAATCCCTGAGTCAGGACTATAGAAAAAGATTTCTCTCCAGTCTTCCACACCCTGCATTCTCTGGTAATGGTTCCCAAAATCGGAACTCCCTGCCCCATCTTTCGTATAAACCCCTCTGTAACTGGTTTATCTACGGTTACTTCATATTCTTTTTCGTGAAAGTTCCCTGCCTTCATCATCTCATTAGCCAGGTCCCCCCGGTTTGTCAGAAGAAGGAGCCCCTGGGAATCTTTGTCCAGTCTTCCTGCATAATATACCCGGACAGGATAATCGATATAAGAAATCACATTATTTTTTACCCTTGTATCTGTGGTACACTCCACACCTTTCGGTTTATAAAAAGCCAGAAGGACTTTCTTTTCTGTGGGCTCGATCTTTTTACCATCGATCCGTATCACACAGGCAGGGTCTACCTGCATGCCAGGTACTGCTTTCTCCCCATTTACTTCCACTCTTCCGGCTTCTATGAGCCGGTCTGCCTCCCGCCGGGAACAGATTCCCCCATCGCTGAGATATTTATTTAAACGCATACTTCTCTATCCTTCCGTCTTCTTCTGGTAAATTATCCTTATATCATAAAGCAGCAAGACAAGCGAGCATTTATACTCATTTGGCGACTAGCCGCTATGGAGCTAGTATAACACATTTGTTCCCCCCTTGTACACTGACGGTATTCAATGTATAATAAAAAGACAAAAATGTACAAAGAGGATAAAGCTATGAAATTCACAGTAAAAGGCGTATGTATTACCCTGCTTGTTATATTCTCCGGTTTTCTCCTTCTGCTCCTCCCTTCCTTTATTATGGGCAAAGTTAAAAACTATCTCATTGCCCGGGAAAACAGAGAGATCAGCCGTCAGGAGGATCACTGGGTATATAACAGCACAGGAAGACGTTTTGAATATCACGATGGTTCTTTTATCCAGAATACCAGTCAGGAAATCGACGGAGTAACCTACTACTTCAATGAACAAGGCTATGTCCGCACAGGCTGGGTACAGGAAAAAGGTGTTCTTTATTACCGGGATTCTGACGGAACTCCCGAGACCGGCTGGTTTGAAGATGAAAACGGGAAATATTATCTGGATGAAAATGGCTCCCCTAGGATTGGATGGGCCGATATTGATGGAAAAAAATATTACTTTTCTTCTTCAGGCGTAATGGCTACAGGCTTTACGGAAATTGAGGGACACCAGTATCTGTTTATGGATGATGGTTCCGTGTCTCCAGGCTGGATGGACAAAGATGGAAAACGGTATTACCTGGATGGAAATGGAGCGGTCTCCACAGGTATGAAGGAGATTGAGGGGAAAACTTATTTCTTCCGGGAGGATGGTTCCATGGCCACCGGATGGATCACGAACAATGGAAGCCGCTGCTATATGGGTGAGGATGGCGCCATGGTGACCAATGCCTGGATAGATGAAGGCAGCCAGCGCCATTATGTGGGCTCAGACGGCAAAGAACAGACCGGATGGATCACCGTAAACGGCAAACGATATTTTCTTACACCAGAGGGAATATTGGCTGACTCAGGATGGATGAAACAGAATGACAAATGGTATTTTATAGACACAGATGGAAGTGCCAAAACCGGCCTCTTCCAAAGCGAAGGAAAATGGTATTATCTCACTGAAGACGGCAAGCTTCAGGAAGGCTGGGTGGACAGCCAGGGAAAACGGTACTATCTGGCAAATGGTCAGCTGATGACCGGCTGGCGGAAAATCGGGGATAAACAGTATTACTTTAACGGTGACGGCACCATGGCTACGGGATGGATCACTATAGATGGGAAGTCTTATTTTCTGAAGGAAGACGGAAGTCTGGACACTTCTGCAATAAAAAAAGAGACTGCTGCTCAATAAAAATTTCCACAGTAGCCCCCACTCTCAGGTCTGCTATATCTAAAAAACTCGGGGACACCGAAAGTGCTCTCCGAGTTTTTAGAACAAAGTGGGCAAGCCCACTTTAGCTCCCCCTCCCCTCAATCTTGAGGGGCTTGAACACTTTGCGCGCCGCCGCAATACCGCAAGGCGGTAACATACCTTATTGC
>UQSX01000152.1 GCA_900543715.1 uncultured Blautia sp.
AGGATACAAAAAGTGCTGTATGCTTGCAATGGATGTTTGGTGTTTCTCTAAATCTGCCGCCCGAACAGACTTAGAGAAGCACCAAACACGGTTGCATTATTGGGGAATTTCCCTCTGCAATTTTGGGGAATCGCCTCTGCATTTTTGGGTATTTTTATTATACACTAAACAGCTGCTGGAAAACGGAGCGGGAATCCGGGACGTCCAGGAACTTTTAGGACATAAAAGCATTGTGACCACACAGATTTATACAGAGGTGACTTTATGCAGGAAAAGAGAGATTTTGGAAAAGTATAATGGCAGAAACTTTTTGCATATCTAAAACGAAAAGGCCGGCAGAACGTTTGAATATGCAGTGAGAACCCTTCCCTTCAGGTTGTGAAAAAAAACAATGTGTGATATGATGACCATGACAGAAATTCGGAGGTGTCTACTTCGGAGAGAATTGGCGGAAAGACGTATATTTTGGTTTGGACGGATCGGTATCTGATAACGAAAAGCAAGAAAGAGGACATATGGAAGTTTGGCAGAAAAATTTTTTGGCAATTTTAAATAGTGCAGTACACCATTTGCCAGTCCGGCTGGAGGAGCCGGCAGACTATGGGAAGATCCTGGAGATTGCCCGCGAGCAGAATCTGCTGGCTCTGGTCTGTGAAAAACTGTGTGAGTGTGAAAGCTTTTTTAGAGATCCCGTATATGGGGAGGCTGTCAGAGAGACGGTAGGAGCAGTGGCCTGCCAGGCTGGAAAGACAGAACTTTTTCTGGATCTATATAAGAAGTTTGAAGAGGCAGGAATTTGTCCTATTGTTGTGAAAGGGATCGTATGCAGAGAGCTTTACGGAAAATTTCGGGATCACAGACCTTCAGGAGACGAGGATCTGCTGATCCGGAAGGAAGATTTTTCCAGCATACGGGCAGTGATGGAAAGTAAGGGATTTATTATGGAACGGAGGGATGTCACGGCCCAGGAATTGAGAGCTCTGCAGGAAATTACTTTTGAAGACGGACAGGGAGAACTTCACATTGAAGTGCATACCAACCCTATGGGACAGGAGACAGGTATCCGGCGCCAGATGAACAGATATTTTACAGAGGTATTTCAAAAGAAAATTTCTGTACAAATAGAAAATACAGAGATTTGGACAATGGAGCCCACAGATCATCTGCTGTTTCTTATCCTCCATGCGTTTAAACATTTTATGGCCGGAGGGCTGGGAATCCGGCAGGCTTTGGATATCTGCCTTTTTTGCAAAAGATATCACGAAGAGATAAACTGGGAATATATTTCTGATTCTCTTGAAAATGTGGAGGGAGAAAAATTTTTTACAGATATGCTGTACATAGGAAACAAATATCTGGGGTTTGAACTTAAGATCCACAGGGAAAGGAACTGTCCAGATGATCTTTTGGAAGATATGCTGACAGGAGGAGTATTTGGGAACACTACGCAGACAGAAAGGACCGCCTGCAGTATGACCTTTGCCGCTGTGGACAGCAGAGAAAAGTACAGCACGGCCAGCGCGGTTGTAAGGGCCATCTTCCCAACGATGAGATTTATGAGGGAGAGAAATCCGGAGCTTGTAGAGAAGCCGTGGCTTCTTCCCATCTTCTGGATGAAAAGATGGAGACGCTTTATCAGGTATAATAAAGAAAATGGCGGAGGTCTTGCACGGGAAAGCATCAGGACCAGCCAGAAAAGGATTGAGCTTCTAAAAAAATATGGTTTGATCTGACATATTTTACCTTGTGTCGAATTCTGGGAAGGAGTATAATACGGAACGAAAGAAGAAAAGGAGAATCAGGAGAATGAGTCGTCATTTGGCAGGTAAGATTATTGTATTGATACAGGTGGTACTGTCTGCGATGCTGCTTTTAGCCATAAGCAGAAGCGGGCTGCTGCCGGAAAACTATTTTATTATTCTGGCGGTGATCCTTGGAGTGCTGGCAGTATTTAATATGCTGCTGCAGTTCTTGAAAAGTAAAATTTTCATCCTCGGGATCATAATCAGTATTTTGGTCAGTGTTTTTTCCGGGCTGGGCGTAGCAGGCGTACAGTCGGCCGTTCAGCTGATGGATGAGATCAGCAGTCTGGACTATCGGACAGATAATATGGTCGTAGTGGTGAAAGCAGAGGACGCTGCAGAGAGCCTCCGGGATATGGAAAACTACAGGTTTGGCATCCAGAACGGAGCAGATCTGGACAACACAGAGAAAATGCTGGAAGATATAGAAAAAAACCTGAACAGAGAGATCAAGGTCCAGGAGTATTCGAATATACAGGAAGAGGCAGAGGCTCTTTTGGCAGGACGGGTGGAAGCTGCTGTCTATAACGATGCTTTTACCAGTATCCTGGAAGAGAATATAGAGGATTATTCTTCTAAGGTTAAGGTCATATACCAATACGGAGTAGAGACACCGGTAGAGAAGCAGGAGACAGAGACTGCAGATGTTCAGAAGCCTTTTAATGTCTATGTAAGCGGAATTGATGTGAACGGACCCATCACTACTACCAGCAGAAGCGATGTGAATATTATCGTATCGGTAAATCCGAAGGAGCATAAGATACTTCTTACCACCACTCCCAGAGATTATTATGTAACGATCCCAGGTATTTCGGGAGAGCAGAGGGACAAGCTTACCCATGCGGGGATCTACGGCGTAGATAAATCCGTGGAGACTCTGGAAAATCTTTATGGAATTGATATTGCCTATTATGTAAAGGTGAATTTTACTTCTGTGGTGAAAATCGTGGACGCCTTGGGTGGAGTGGATGTGAATTCCCCATACGAATTTACGACTTCCTATGGAAAGTATCAGATCAAACAGGGAATGAACCATCTGAATGGAGATATGGCCCTGGGATTTGTCCGTGAGCGGTACAGTTTTGCTTCTGGTGACAACCAGAGGGGAAAAAATCAGGAAATTTTATTGGAGGCATTGATCAATAAAGCGATGAGTCCGGCCATATTGAACAATATGGGCAGCCTGATCAGTACGCTTGGCGAAAACGTGGAGACCAATATGGGAACTGACCAGATGAGCAGACTGATCAGCCAGCAGCTTTCAGACGGAAGCAGCTGGACGATTGAATCTCAGGCAGCTATAGGGGCAGGAGATACCCAGGCCTGCTTTTCATCAGGCGCTCAGCCGCTGTACGTAATGTGGCCTAATGATAATTCAGTAAATACCATCAGTCAGAAAATAAAGGATATGATGCAGTAGAAACAGCATAGTTTATGACTTTCCCGGAGCTTTCGAGTTCCGGGATTTTTTTTCGGAATGTCTGCGGAGATATTCGATCTGCTGTTGATCGGAGATTTCCTGCTCTTCTTTGGTCTTGCAGGCAGCTGCACAGTAAAAAATGAAGGATAACAGAAAAAAAAGAAAGAGTGCTGCGATGGCCATGAAAGCCTCCTTTCAGTGGATATTTACAGGTTTGCAGTTGTAAAGATGGGGGATGATTCTGCCTAATATATTATAGGCCGGGAAATGAAAAAATATGCGGTCCAGATTAGAATAGAATTTATATTTTCAGATGGTTTTAGGGTAACATATGCAGACTGTAAAGTCAAATAAAGAATGTCCCTTTCTTTTTTCAAAAACAGACAAGAAATCTTTGGTTGATTTTATTATTGTATTAATCTACAATGAATGATAAAGAGCTGTTTTGTATATTTATTATATAGGAAATAAGGGAAAATTTTAAGATTATGAAATACAGCAGATGGACACATCAGGACGAAGCTGTCCGCTGTTTCCTGGAAAAGGAACAGGGAATCCTGGAGATGGCCACAGGAACAGGAAAGACCAGGACAGCGATCCGCATTATAGAAGAACTGTACAGAGAAAAGCGTATAGACCAGGTACTGATCATCACATATGGGAATGATCTTCTCGACCAGTGGTATAAGGAACTGCTCCTGCAGTGCAGGACTGCAGCGGTGTTCCGGTGGTACGGCAGATATAAAGAGTTTTCCAGGTTCCAGCTGACAGGAATGGAAGAGAAGATCCTGCTGATCTCCAGAGAAGGGGAGAGGATCAGAAATGTCCTGGAGAAGCTGAAAGATTTCGGAGAAAGAACGCTTCTTATCTTTGACGAGGTACACCCGTCTTTCAGTTTTAACACCATAATACTTTAAGAGTGATTCTTTTCCTGAATTCTTACAGTCAGCATATTTGCTGGCTTTTTTTATTTTTTAAAAACTTGACAAAATATTTTTTTACCTCTTTACTAAATGGTGTTATGGTGTTATAATGAGGAGAGGTGATTTTATGGCTTAC
>UQSX01000153.1 GCA_900543715.1 uncultured Blautia sp.
CATTGCCGGGGCATACATAGGCTTCAGCCGGCCCTCCGATGCGGAAGGTGGTGTGCTTTTTCATAGGCTCGTTTCTATATACATTATCGCTGCCCAGACAAGCACAGAATTTGTTCTCAATTCTATTATTTTTCATTGATCTGTTATAATCCCCTTTTATGATTTATTAAAAACCAGGTCCCTGATAACTTCCCCGGCTATCATCAGACCTGCTACTCCCGGAACAAAGGATACACTGGCCGGTACAGGACGTCCTGTGCCGCTTCTGGTTTCCAAAGCGGCTTCCTGCTTCTTTTCCGGCTGTCCCGTACGCCTCCTGCTCTCTTTTGGCAGCGGCTCTGTAGAAAAGAGCACTTTTACCTTCTTGATCCTTCGTTTTTTCAGCTCGGCCCTCATCACCTTAGCTAAAGGGCAGACGCTGGTCTTGGATATATCTGCGATCTGAAAGCAGGAAGGATTCAGCTTATTTCCGGTTCCCATACAGGAAATCACCGGCACTCCCGCCTCTTTGGCTTTTTCTATCAGAAGTAGTTTGGCAGATACCGTATCCACTGCATCCACAATATAATCAAAAGCAGAAAAATCGAAAAACCCTACGGTCTCGGTGCCGAAAAAAGTATCGTATGTATGCACCACCGCGTCCTGATTAATATCCATCACCCGCTCTTTGGCTACCAGCACCTTTTTCCTCCCTATGGTAGACCGGAGGGCAACCAGCTGTCTGTTCAGATTTGTCAGACTTACCACATCATGATCTACCAAAGTCAGGCTTCCTACTCCGGCTCTTGCCAGGGCCTCCACTACATAGGAGCCAACTCCCCCGATACCGAATACTGCGATCTTAGCCTCTGACAGTGTCCTTAATCCTTCTTTTCCTAATAGTTCCTCTGAACGTGAGAATGCATGAAGCATCTTCCGTTTCCTCCCGTAAATAGAATTCAAGCCCCGTATATAAGGGGGTTGCCACATGAACTTATACTCTATCCCGCTCATGTGACAGCCCCTCTCCTTATCACTGACCTTTATGTTTGTATTATTATACTATCATTTCCTGTAAAATTCAAGAATACCCTATGGTACAGCTTAGTTTTTCATCTTGGGTTTAAAAATCAGACTTGCCAGATATCCGAAAATCAGTGCTGAGGAAATTCCTACTGCGCTGGCGGTAAAGCCCCCCATGAAGATTCCCAGGAACCCATGCTCCAGCACCGCCTTCTTCACTCCCTTGAAAAGGGTATTTCCAAATCCCAGCAAAGGGACACTGGACCCTGCGCCGGCAAAGTCAATAAACCTGTCATAAATTCCCAGACTGCCCAGAACTGCCCCGGTACATACCAGAAGCACCATGACCCTTCCCGGCAGCAGTTTTGTCTTTTCCAGAAGTATCTGGACCAGAGCGCAAATTAGACCTCCCACCCAGAATGCATGAATATATTCCATATCTTTCTCCTTTTTTAACAATGTTCTACCACAACAGCCTGGGCAATACCCGGGACACTTTTTCCCTCATTATAGCTGACCTTTGACAGCAGAGCTCCTGTAGGGATAAAGAGAACCTTTTTCCACTCTCCCTTTTCCACTTTAGGAAGGATAAAGGAAGCAAAAGTAGCTGCAGAACAGCCGCAGCCGCTTCCTCCTGCGTGGGTATCCTGTGTTTCTTTGTCAAAAATTTCAATGCCGCAGTCCATATGCTGCCCTTCTATGGCAATTCCCTTTTTCTCCAGCAGATCAAAAAGGATCGTCTGCCCTACCTCTCCAAGGTCTCCGGTAATGATCCTGTCATAATCCTGGGGAGTTCTCCCGAAGTCTCTTAAATTTGCTTCAATGGTACTGGAAGCAGCGGGCGCCATACAGGCCCCCATATTAAAAGAATCTTTCAGTCCATAATCCACGATCTTTCCTGTGGTGATCCCCGTAATCCTGGCATGGCTTTTTCTGGTTCCCAGAATGCAGGCGCCGCTTCCTGTAACAGTCCAGGTAGCAGAAAGAGGCCTCTGGCTTCCATAGCCAAGGGGAAAACGAAATTCTTTCTCTGCACTGCAAAAATGGCTGGAAGTCACAGCTCCTACATATTCCCCATATCCTCCTGCCACCGCCATAGAGGCCAGAGATAAGGCCTCGCCCATAGTGGCGCAGGCGCCGTACAGACCATATACCGGTCTGTGGAAGCCCATGATCCCAAAAGAAGAGGCTATTGTCTGGGCCAGCAGATCTCCCGCATAGATCAGCCGCAGTTTCTCCCGGGAAATCCCCGCTTTTTCCATGGCAATGGAAAGGGCGTCTTTCTGAAGAGTACTTTCTGCCTCCTCCCAGGAGCTGCACCCAAACAATCCGTCTTCCGGTCCTATCTTGTCAAAATATTTCCCCAGAGGACCATCTCCCTCCAGTTTTCCCACTACCGAACCGGCCCCCAGGAAATATACACTGCTGTCAAACTGAATACTCTGTTCACCTACTGTATGTCCCATTATGCAATCCCCCACAAATGAAGAAAATAATAGATCAGCCCCAGAAAAGAAGATACCAGGATCCCGTATAAGATCACAGGGCCTGCAATGGTAAAAATCTTACAGCCGATACCGAATACCTGACCTTCTTTTTGATACTCAATGGCCGGAGCCGCCACAGAATTGGCAAATCCGGTGATCGGCACAAGAGTTCCTGCGCCGCCCCATTTTGCCAGCTTGGGGTAAATATTCAGACCCGTAAGGAGTACGCTTAAAAACACCAGGATCAGCGAAGTCCAGGACCCTGCCGTCTCTTTATCCATTCCAAGCTGCTGGCACAGATTTAAGATGGCCTGTCCCAATGTGCAGATAAGGCCGCCGCTTATAAAAGCTCCCCACATGTTTTTGGCCAGTGAGTGGACAGGTGTTTTCTTTTTTACATACTCCTCATATTGCTTCGCTTTTTCCTGCTCTGTCTGTGACTGCTCCATAACCTTTGCCCTCCTTTTTCATTCTGGTCTTAGTATACGGACTGAACTGTTTTTTATGCACAAAGCTGAAGAAGACTGCCTAAAAATTTTCCTATGGCAATGGATAAAATGATGAGGCCTGCTCCTTTTTTGATGCCCAGTCGTCTGGCTGCAATGGCAAAGGCGTTGACCACTTCCCCCAGGGCAATGATCCAGCTTCCCAGAAAAATTCCGAAAAAAAGTCCTGTAAATCCGGCTCCCAGGTCTCCAACATATACTGTAAGATCATATACAGAAAGAAGATTCCCTGCGATGCAGCCCAATACCAGGAAATCCTCATATAAAAGAATATGCCTGGCCGTATGGGTGATCCCTGCATACCTGGGAATGATCCCCAGCCCGATAATAAAGGCTGACAGGGCAGCGGCTACTACAGCGCCTCCGCAGATTCCCATAATCCCTGTCACGATCAGCCCCAGACTCATGTATCTTTCTCCTTTCCGCTCTTTCCTCTGTTTTTATCTGCAATGAGCGTTTTATCCACATCTTCCTCATAGGTACGCATCTGTACTTCTATGGGGGACGGATCCTTTGTAATTTTTCCATGCCCGAAATGATTGAAAAAGAAGATCACCCCGATCCCGATCCCCAGAGAATAGCAAAATTCCAGAAGTGTCCAGCCTTCCGGCATGCTTCCGGTCAGCTGAAAGTACAATTTTGGAAAAAGAGTCTGGATATCTACATCTGTATTAAATGTCATAATAGAAAAAGCCGCTCCGAAAAAAGAAAGAATACAGACGAAGACTGTTTTTATATATTCTTTCCACCTGCCTCCTTTTGTCGGTTCCTTATAGGTGACTATGACATTTGCTTCTCCTATGTGGGTCACATCCAGACTCTTTTCTTCCCGGGCTATGGCTCTTACCATATCCACTGCAGAGACTACATACCTTCCCTGGACATGGTCAGGTATCGTCATGATCCGCCGTACCAGATTCCGGTCCAGCACTTTCTGGTCACTGCATGCCAGCTTAGCCACATCTCCCAGACAGATTTGAGGACTATGGACCTCCACATTTTTTTCTGTTTGTATATATAAAATTTCACTCATAGAAAACCTCCCTGGGCTTTAGCAGGTTCCGCCTTTTTTTCTCACCGGCCAAAACCTTCTTCCTTATGCTGTAGTATCTGTTTTCAGGGAGGAAATTATTCTCTTCTGTTTACAGTTTTTCCCGAAGGCGGCCAAGTATTTTTTTCTCCAGCCGGGAAACCTGGACCTGGGACAGTCCCATTTTTTCTCCTATGTAGGTCTGAGTTTTTTCCTGAAAAAAACGCATATAGATCAGTTCCC
>UQSX01000154.1 GCA_900543715.1 uncultured Blautia sp.
TTTTAGGTACACCAGATCTTTCCAAGGCATAAGTAATATCCTTGATATTCGTTACCTGAAAAAAGCAGATGACCAGAGAACTGATTGCCACAATTTTAGATGTCATGCTCAGGCTGTCATTAAGCCCTGTCTGAGAAAAATGCAGGAACCCCCAAATTGGCTGGGTATCTTCATTGCTTATAATGAATACCTGAATAGCAAAAATAAAAAGAATAATGATAAAAATGGATTTAAAAAATGTTCCAAGAAACTGCTTTCCGGTGCCGGCGCATAAACTGATCAGGACCACAAGAGGGAACATCAGATACTGCATTACATAACCCGGTGTAAAAATGCTGAAAATCACCAGCAGAAGCATTACTGCAAATTTAGTGGAAGGATATAATTTACCGATGCTGCTGTTCATTTATTTTACCCCCTTCTTTTTAATATAAGGCATGCCGTAGTTCAGCTTTACAAGGAACCTGTCCGGAATCCTTCTGACAATGATATAGCTGACTGCAAAGTTTATGATCGTGTTAAAGGTTCCGGAAATCAGATTTGTGGAGATAACCGCAGTCCAAAGAGCCTGTCCGGTGGCCAGAAAGGCCGCTGTAACCAGATCGGTACCTGCCCCCGTCACTCCTCCGAAGAGAAAAGTAGATACCACTCCGGAAGCCATGGCCGTAGCTACGTTGATAATGGCACATCCCACTACAATGCCGATAATATTTGTGAACCATTTCCATTTAGACATGAATCCGCAGAAAAGGCCCAATACCATGGAAACAAAAGCAAATCCAAAGGAAACCGGGTTCAGCATTCCGTTTACTACATTTCCCAGAAGGCCTGTTACCAGCCCTACCCAGGGACCTGCGATCATAGAAACCAGCATAGTCCCTATCTGGTCTACAAAGATCGGCAGTTTCAAAATTGTTGACAGCTGATACCCGACTACGCTGAGAGAAACTCCCACAGGAATCAGCAAAAGCGCCAACAGTGAAAAATCATATTTTATTCCTCTTTTCATAATTTTTTTCCTCTCTTTATTTGTCCAGAATTTCTTTCAGAAAAGGAATAGCATCAGCAGCCCCTTTTCTGGATACAGTCACTGCAGCCGCCTTAGAAGCTGTATCTAAGGCCTCTTTTGGAGATCTTCCCCTGATGATCTCTGCAAAATAATATCCGGTAAAAGTGTCTCCCGCCCCAGTAGTATCTACCGTCTCTGTTTTATAGCAGGGCACTTTGCAGCAGGTTTCCCCCGTCGTGCACATGGCCCCTTCTTCCCCTAAAGTCAACACCACTTTAAGGTCAAGATATTTTTCTTTAAAATATTCCAATACTTTCTCAGGCTGATTTTCTCCTGTAATCTGACAGGCTTCTACTTCATTCAAAATCATCCAGGATAGTTTCTGCAGTCCACACTCCATAAGGGACGGTTCATAGGGAGAGGGATTCAGCACGATTTCCATGTTCTTCTTCCACGCTGCGTCAATGAGATAGGAGAGGCCATTGATCTCATTTTGAAGGATCAGATAGTCCCCCTCTTGAAAGTCTTTCAGTACCTGATCCATCTCCTCTTCCCTATGCATCTTATTCGTTCCACCGAATACCAGGATGGAATTCTGTCCTTTTTCGTCCACCTGTATAACAGCATGGCCTCCCGGACTGTCCTCTTTCATCAAGTATCTGGTGTCTATCCCGTATCTTTCACAGGCATCTCTGAGAGACTGACCGTCTGTCCCGATTTTCCCTGCCAGATACGTCTCTGCCCCTGCCTTTGCAAAGGCCACGGCCTGATTCAGGCCCTTGCCTCCGCTGGATATATGGAGCGTTTCTGCCGCTGCAGTCTCTCCCGGTCCGGGAAAATGTTTTACCTGATAAACGTAATCCAGGTTTAATGATCCATAAACCAGCACTTTTCTTTTTGTCATATTGTATGTATTTCTCTCCTTCCCCTTTATTTTTTTATTAGTTTTGACTGTATTATACAAAGAATCCTCTGCTTTCCAAAGGTCACCTGTCCTTTTCTCTTTTTTTGCGTATTTCGCACAAAAAACAGGGCTAAAGCCCTTGGCTTCGCCCTGTTTTTTCAACATTATAGATAAAGACTGTCCAGCATCTGGTGATACTGGATATCGGATACTATGATCTTTTTCTTACTGGAGCCGATTTCTCCACTCTCTTTGAGTTTCTGCAGATTTCGTCCTACTGTTCTTACGCTTACGCCAATACTGCTGGCAATGTCCTGATACTCTGCTCTGACGATCAGCTTTCCATTCTCTGCATCTTCCCGATGTTCCTCATAATAGCTGGTAAGATAATACCTGACCCTGTCTATCCCCTGGAAATAATATAAAATGCCCTCTTTTCCTGAGCGCTGGTATAAATCTTCCGCCAGTAAAGACATGCTCCTTCTCAAAAGTGATTTGTCCTCCATAATTGCCTCATAAATGACTTCTGCCTCTATACGCAGCAGCTTCACTTTTGTAGTGCTTACAATCGTGGCTATATATCTGTCTTTCCTGGCCAGAATTTCCAGCAGTCCTATGCTCCCGTTCTGTTTGTCCAGTTGGAAATAGCTGTATTCATTGCCGTCCGCATACTCCCTGATCCCTGTTACTGTACCCTCCAGGATAAAATATATCCAATGGGGAAATTCTCCTCTGGAAACAATCATACATCTGGCATCCAATTCCAGGCATTCTCCTTTTTTTCTCAGTTCTTCCGGAAGAACTGAATAATTAAACACTGTCTCCTGCCGGTACTTCTCCCATAATTTCTGCAAAGACATTACGCCACCTCTTTACAATCTCCATTACTATTCTCTCTGCAATACATCTTTTACAGACTTGAGTTTCTTCTTATACTGCTCCCTGTCTCCGTACAGCCTCTGGATAAACTCATTAAACTTTGTCAGATACCGGAGAATAGGCTCTGTGGCAATAGAGAATACCACAAAAAGCATTACACATTTGGTAGACATAGAAGAAATGCCAAAAAGTCCCGGGAACAGAATACAGCTTGCCAGAAATCCGACAATGCATCCGATGCAGATTGCCAGACGCAGGGAATTCAGAGGCTTGCATATCTTAAACAGGATCATAAAGCCTACGATTGCCAAAAGCATAGTAGCCGCTGTAGACAGGTCTTCGCCTCCCACACCGAACGTCCGGCTAAAAATAGCAAGGGCCGCTACTACCAACACATCGGTCAGTCCTGCAGGCAGAGCCTTTAGCAGCACATTTTGTAAAAACCGCCCCTTGATCACATTCTTGTTTGGCTGGAGAGACAGGAAAAATCCCGGTATGCCAATAGTAAACATACTGATCAGGGAAATCTGGGAAGGTCCCAGAGGATAAGTAAACACGAATATGATCGAAACCAGTGACAGCAGGAAAGAGAAAATATTCTTTACCAGGAACAGACTGGCAGACTGCTGTATGTTGTTTACCACTCTTCTTCCTTCGGCCACCACTTCGGGCATCTTGGAAAAATCTGATTCCAGAAGAACTACCTGGGCAGCCTGCATAGCAGCTTCACTTCCTGATGCCATGGCTACGCTGCAGTCCGCATCTTTTAAAGCCAGAACGTCGTTTACGCCGTCCCCGGTCATAGCCACAGTCTTCCCCTTTCTCTGAAGGGCACGGACCAGCTGTCTCTTCTGCTCAGGAAGCACTCTTCCAAATACTGTATAATTCAGAGCAGCCTCTTCCAGCTCTTCTTTTGTCTTCAGAGTCCGGGCATCCACATATCGTTCTGCTCCAGCTATGCCCGCCTGTCTGGCAGTTTCCGATACCGTCAGCGGGTTGTCTCCGGAAATTACCTTGACCTCCACTCCCTGGCGGTTAAAATATGCAAAAGTCTCCGGCGCCTCCTCCCGGATCCGGTTCATCAGAAGGATCAAAGCCCAGGGTTCCACTTCCCCCTGGAGCTTCTTTCCATTCAGCTCTTCTTCATATTTTCCAAAAATCAGAGCTCTGTATCCTTTTGAAGAACATTCTTCAATCTTTTCCCTGTAATTCTCATAGGAATTTCCCAGAACAAATTCCGGGGCGCCCAATACAAAACTACCAGATTCAAATACAACGCCGCTGTATTTATTGGCAGAAGAAAAGGAT
>UQSX01000155.1 GCA_900543715.1 uncultured Blautia sp.
CGACAGAACAAGCCACCTCTCCAAAAATCGCCAACCCTAATGAAACCGTACTCCCGACTCCCAACGGATCCGGGAAAGAGGTCGACAACACCTCAAAGTTAGCCCATTTCTGCACACCGTGCGAAAGGAATAACACCCCCAAAAGGATACGTAAAGCCAATAAAAACAGGGAAAAAGCATTTCCTTCCGGCTTGGAAGGGAAAAGGAATCTATAAAACAGACGGCCATATCTACCCTTTGAAAGAAGGGGACGCATTTCTCATACGTCCCAATACACTGATCTATTACGAAGCAGATAAATATGATCCCTGGACTTACACCTGGATCGGCTTCCAGGGAATTAAGATCGAAGAATACTTAAAGAGGACCTCTCTTTTGGAAACTCCCTATTTTCATTACGGAAAAGATGACCGGGTCCGGCTCTGCCATGAAAAAATGTTTGAGGCCTATAAGCTTCTGGAAAACCGGGATCTGATGATGAACAGTATTCTTTATGAATACTTATATCTCCTGGCCAGCAAATTTCCCCGAAAATATATTCCTGCCAAGGAAAAAAAGATTTCTTATGTGGAGGAGGCCCTTCGGTATATCGAAAACAATTACGCCCACACAGTAAATATCCAGGTCATTGCCGACTATCTGAGTATTGAACGCACCTATCTGTACCGGCTTTTTAAAGATATCACAGGAACCTCCCCTCAGGAATATCTTCTGGATTACCGGATCCGCCGGGCCTGCAGTCTGCTGAAAGATACAGAACTGCCTGTCAGCCATATCGCCCGGTCTGTGGGATACGACGACGCTCTGTATTTTTCCAGATTGTTCAAGCAGAAGAAAGGCCGGACTCCAAGCCAGTACAGAAAAGAAAATACTTCCGTTCAAATCCATTAGCCGATGCATAGGCCTGATAACCTGCCGCCATGTTTGCAGCCAGTGTTTCCAGCTGTTCCTGAGTCACCCAGACCTCTCCGTTGGTCTGGAAGATCTCTTCACCCCATCTCTCCAGGATTGCCCGGGCGTCCTCAATCTGAAGGTATTCCAGAAGATAGTCATCGAACATCTCTGGATCTGTGTAGCTGTTCTGAGCCGCATATTCCTGATATCCAGCCAGGATTTCCTGGAACATGGCCCGTATCTGATCCGGAGACACAGTAATCGTGCCGTTTTCCGCCATAATCTCCTTTACAATGTCACAGAGGATAGTTTTGGCTTCTTCTGTCTGAAGATATTCCAGGAAATACTCGCCCAGCCGTGAGTAATTCGCCTGGGGATTTCCCTGAGCATATGCCTGATATCCTTCAAGCAAACCGGAGATCATCGTCTCCATGTCCTCAGAAGACACCTGAATGTTCAGACTGCTCATCAGATCTCCCAGATCCATCTCCGGCATCTGGGGCAGGTCCAAAGTGATGTCTCCCAGATCCAGCATACCGGAAAGATCCAGAGTTCCCGGATCGATTCCCTCCATTCCGGAAAAATCAACAGAACCGGATAGTCCTTCTGTCATTGCACCTTCGTCAAACTGAAAAGCTTCCTGAAGGGCATTCTCATCTACCGTGACCAGAGAGTTCATATCAAAATCTTCCTGACTGCTTTCTTCTCCGAAAGCTTCATTGGTAAAAACATTTACGGTATGATCTGCAAGCTGTTTCTGCACGATCTCACTGTCCTCTGCCTCCTGGACCACATGCTCGGTAAGCGAAGAGGGGTATGCGATACCTGCGGAAAGAAGCGCCCCGTTAGCGTCTTCGCTGGGCTGGACAATACCTACGATCTTAATATCCTCTCCCTGATCCACCAGATTTTTCATATATTCTGCATCATCGGTCTTATCTCTCCAGACCTGGTATTGCTGGTCATATTCATAATAATCCCCGCTGTTTACCAGCTTAAAGGTAATTCCCAGGATGTCATCATAGGTATAGGTTCCCATATCTTCAGGAACCTCCACATTTTCTTCATTGATAAACTGCTGGATCATTTCACCCAGTTCTACAGAATCTCTCAGCCCCATAGTGTAAAGCATAAAGTCACTGATGCTGCCTCCGGAGGTAAGCACCAGCACACACTCATTGCAGCTCTCCGGCCAGCGGCCTGCTTTCACGTCATACTGGTCCATATACAGGTCTGTATCTTCCGGCATTTCATAAAACACATCTGTGCTCATCATAGAAGACATCATGCTGCTGGAGCTGCTGGAAGAACCGATTCCCAGAGCCTCAAAGGAGCTGTCCGGATTGACCTGACGGACATCCTCATCTTCCTTGAGATAGATCTGGGGTACTACGTCATAGGAATACTCAATGGCATTGGTGTATTCCTCAATCCCGCTTTCTCCGCTGTCCAGATATTTCTTGAGAGATTCCAGGTCATTGGAATCCATAGTGGAAAACATATCGGTCACCATTTGGATCACATTGATCTCTCCGGCCTCTTCTTCCTCTTGGCCTCCGACGCTATCAGCAGAAAGCATGGAAGTAAAGTCCATCCCCGTACTCTGTATCTGAAGAGGATATTCTGACAGCGTCTCTTCCTCCACATCCTGGATATAATCATTCACCCCTGTCGAAAGAGACAGAATCAGCGATATACCGATAATACCGATAGAGCCTGCAAAGGAAGTCAGAAGCGTCCTGGCTTTCTTGGTACGCAGATTATTAAAGCTCAGAGACAAAGCCGTAAGCAGAGACATGGAAGACTTTCCCATGTTTTTATGCTGAGGCTTTTCCAGTTCTTCCGTATCCGGGAGATAGGGATCTGTGTCTGAACGGATCTTTCCGTCTCTTAAGTTTACGATCCTTCGCCACCTCCTGAAGAAGGTCCATGACCTGAACACTGGTATCACTGTCCAGAGCTCCTGTAGGCTCGTCTGCAAGAAGAATATCCGGGTCATTGACCAGAGCTCTGGCAATGGCTACCCTCTGCATCTGGCCTCCGGACATCTGGTTGGGTTTTTTATGAAGCTGCTCTCCAAGGCCCACCTCTTTTAATGCTTTTACGGCTCTTTTCCGCCGTTCTGCTTTCCCTATACCGGAAATAGTAAGGGCCAGTTCTACATTGGCCAGAACTGTCTGGTGGGGAATCAGGTTATAGCTCTGAAAAACAAATCCAATGGTATGGTTCCTGTAAGAATCCCAGTCCCGGTCTTTGTATTTTTTTGTGGAAATACCATTGATGATCAGGTCTCCGCTGTCATACCGGTCCAGTCCTCCGATAATGTTCAGCAGGGTGGTCTTTCCCGAACCACTGGGTCCCAGGATCGCTACAAACTCATTATCTCTTAAGTTCAGGCTTACATCATCAAGCGCTTTCTGCACCAGCTTTCCTGTTCGGTATTCCTTACAAATGTGTTGAATCTGAAGCATTTCCTCTACGTCCTCTCCTTATTTTACTCAAGTCTCGCTTTTGGAAAGTCAAAAACCCTGATGCAAGCATCGAGTTTTTGACCCTCGCGGCAGTCGCCAAATGGACATGCAAACATGTCCGCTTGGCTCGTTGCTCGCGGAAATAAAGTGGGCAGCCCCACTTCAGATCCCTTCCCCTTGATCTCGTCCAAAAGAAAAGTACAGTAAAATGCTACTACAATTAAAAGGAAAATACAATGGTCAATCTTTTCCTCTCCTCTTACTTTTTTTGTTCTCTTTCTGCCTTTCGTAATCCTTCAGCGCATTCAGAGTCTGAGGGGCCATGGGGATCAGCGCCGTCATATTAAAAATAGTCATAAGCCCCACGCCAAAATCTCCCAGATCCCAGACAAAGGTATAGGCCGCCAGGCCTCCCACAAAAAGCATGGCCAGAGCCAGGATCTTATACAGGTTCTGGGAAATCCAGTTATCGCCAAAAAGATAAGCAATATTTGGTCTTGCATAAAACAGGATTCCGATAAAAGTAGAAAAACTGAAAAGCCAGAGGATAATGGCAATAAAAACCCCTCCCATGCTTCCTAAATGATAATTCATAGCTGTCTGGAGAAGGCCCATGCCTTCCAGTCCGGCAGTCATGCTCTCAGGAGTCAG
>UQSX01000156.1 GCA_900543715.1 uncultured Blautia sp.
TTTCTGTCTGAGCCGGAAGAGGGCTCTGTTGACGGGGCGTTCCTTTTTCAATTTCTAATCAATTTGCAATTTTACCCCTCCTATGGTAAGATAAAACACAGCGAATCCAACAGGAGAGATCTATGAAAAAAAGAGACTTTTTACTGATCGGCAGTGTACTGGCTGCAGCGCTTTTGTGCTGGCTTATCCCCAGAGGTCTGGGGATTTTTGCTGGAGAGGAGGCTTCCCAGGTGAGGATTACCGTAGCCGGGGAGGAATATGGGACCTACAGCCTTTCAGAAGATCAGAGGATAGAAATTAACGATACCAATGTTTGTGAGATCCAGGACGGTGAAGTCCATATGACGGAGGCGGATTGTCCGGATCAGCTCTGTATCCATCAGGGCTCTATTCATATACAGGGAGAAACGATCGTATGTCTTCCTAACCGTGTGACAGTAGAGATTACCGGAAACGATACAGAGGAGCAATTGGACGGCGTTGTACAGTAACAGGAGAGAAGAATGAAGAAAACAGCATATATGGGCCTTTTCGGGGCTGTTGCGATTATATTTGGATATGTAGAATCCCTTTTTCCCGTATTTGCAGGAATCCCTGGAATCAAGCTGGGGCTGGCGAATCTTGTGACCGTATTTATCCTTTATACTTACAGTTACAGGGAAGCAGCGCTTATATCTTTTATAAGGATCCTGGTGATCGGATTTATGTTTGGAAATCTTTTCTCCATTTTGTTCAGTCTGGCAGGAGCCGCTTTAAGCCTTGCCTGTATGACACTGGCGAAAAAATATCTGGGACTTTCCGTAACAGGAGTCAGTATTCTGGGAGGCGTGACCCATAACCTGGGACAGATCATTGTGGCGGCTATTGTAGTAGAGAATGTGAATCTGTTCTACTATTTTCCGGCACTGCTGATCGCAGGGCTGATCACAGGATTTCTTATTGGGATCCTGGCAGGGGAAATTTTAAAGAGAACATCAGGAAGGAAACTTGTATGATTGCATATATAAAAGGCACAGTGGAGGAAATCCTGGAGGACCGGGTGATCCTGGAGGCAGGAAATATGGGCTACAATATCTTTATGCCCATGGGAGCAGTGGAACATCTTTTCCACAAAGGGCAGGAGATAAAAATACATACATATCTGAATGTAAAAGAGGATGCTTTTCAGCTGTTCGGATTCCTTACCAGAGACGACTTAAATACTTTTAAGCTCCTTTTGGGAGTAAATGGTATCGGACCTAAGGCAGCACTGGGAATTTTATCCGGGCTTAGTGCAGATGAGCTGCGTTTTGCAGTTTTGGCAGATGATGTGAAGACCATTTCCAGAGCGCCGGGTATAGGAAAAAAGACTGCACAGAAACTGATCCTGGAATTGAAGGATAAATTTAATATCCAGGAGGCCCTGGAGATGAAGACAGAGCATGTTCAGACTGCCGGCGGTGAGGAGACGGACCTTGCTGACGTGAAGAAAGAGGCTGTAGAAGCTCTCACAGCTTTGGGCTATTCAGGAGCGGACGCTCTCCGGGCGGTGAAGAAGGTAGAACTGACACCGGATATGAGTGTGGAGACCCTGCTGAAGCTGGCCCTGAAAAATATGTTTTAGGGAGCAGATAGACAGAGGCAGAAGAATGCTGCCCTATGGCAGCTGGGGAGAATGACATGGAAAGAAGAATCATCACTACAGATATTATGGAAGAAGATATTCGTACAGAAGGCAGTCTTCGTCCTCAATATCTGAAAGACTATATCGGCCAGGAAAAGGCCAAAAGCAATCTGAAAATCTATATTGAAGCGGCGAAGCAGCGGGGAGACGCACTGGATCATGTGCTGTTTTACGGCCCTCCGGGACTGGGAAAGACTACCCTGGCGGGAATCATTGCCAATGAGATGGGGGTACATATGAAGGTTACCAGCGGGCCGGCTATAGAAAAGCCGGGGGAAATGGCGGCGATCTTAAACAGCCTTCAGGAAAATGACGTACTTTTTGTAGATGAGATCCACAGACTGAACCGTCAGGTGGAAGAAGTACTTTACCCGGCTATGGAGGACTACGCCATTGACATTATGATCGGAAAAGGCGCCACTGCCCGTTCTATCCGTCTGGATCTGCCCAAATTTACCTTAGTGGGAGCCACAACCAGAGCAGGTCTTCTTACCGCCCCTTTAAGAGACCGCTTCGGCGTAGTGCATCATCTGGAATTTTATACAGAAGAAGAACTCCAGAAGATCATCATCCATTCCGCCAGGGTACTGGAAGTGGAAATCGACGAGGAAGGCGCTTTGGAAATGGCCAGACGTTCCAGGGGGACACCCAGGCTTGCAAACCGGCTTTTGAAGCGTGTCCGTGACTTTGCACAGGTAAAATACGACGGCAGGATCACCAGGGACGTGGCAGACTTTGCTATGGATCTTCTGGAAGTAGACCGGTATGGACTGGATCAGACAGACCGGCTGCTGCTTACCACCATTATAGAGAAATTCTCAGGGGGTCCTGTAGGGCTGGATACGCTGGCGGCGGCTATCGGAGAAGACGCAGGAACAATTGAAGACGTCTATGAGCCATACCTGATCAAAAAGGGATTTCTTCTCCGCACGCCCAGAGGAAGAGCCGTTACTGAACTGACCTATCATCATCTGGGGACAAAATAGTAGTTGTTTTTCCTTAAAATTCGATTATAATAGACATAGAAACCTAAGAAAAAGGCGGGAGGAAGCATATGGCAGTGAAAAATACTACCCAGGTGCTGATCGGGGGAAAGATTGTCACGTTGAGCGGCTATGAAAGCGAAGAATATTTGCAGAAAGTCGCCAATTATATGAATAATAAACTTACAGAACTGGGACAGATCCCAGGATACAACCGGCAGGCTCTGGAAACCAGACATACATTATTAAGTCTGAATATTGCGGACGACTATTTTAAGGCGAAACGCCAGGCAGAGATGTATGAAGAGGAGCTGGAGGCTAAGGACCGGGAGATGTACGATCTGAAGCACGATCTGATCAATGGTCAGGTAGAGCTTGACCGGGAAAAGAAATCCAGTGTGGAAAAAGACCGGCAGATCGCAGAGCTTCAGGCCAAGGTGGAAGAGCTGGAGAAAGAGCTGGAAGAGCTGTTAAAGTAAGAGAATAGAAAAATCGGGGCGGGCAGATCATGTAACGCCCCTTTTCTTTTTACAGAAGTATGTATGAGGAAAAGACGGAGGATGGCAGAAAAATGGAAGAGAAAGGAAAGCGGAGTTTATGAAAGCAGAGTTATTAGCCCCGGCCGGGTCTTATCAGGGCCTTCAGGCTGTCATACGGGCCGGAGCAGATGCAGTGTATATCGGAGGCAGTATGTTCGGGGCCAGGGCCTATGCGGATAATCCGGCCAGGGAAGAGCTGGAAGAAGCTATTGATTTTACCCATATCCATGGCAAAAAGATCTATCTGACGGTGAATACCCTGCTGAAGAATCAGGAACTGTATGGACAGCTTTATGACTTTATAGCTCCCTTTTATGAGAGAGGAGCAGACGGAGTGATCGTTCAGGACTTTGGAGTCTTATCTTTTTTAAAGAAAGAGTTTCCTGAACTTCCTCTTCATGCCAGCACTCAGATGACCGTTACAGGGCCCAAGGGGACCAGACTTCTTAAAGAAGCCGGCGTATCCAGGATCGTACCGGCCAGGGAACTGTCCCTGGAAGAAATAAAGGCCATTCATCAGGAAACCGGGATGGAGATTGAATGTTTCGTTCACGGCGCTCTGTGCTACTGCTATTCAGGTATGTGCCTGTTCAGCAGTATGCTGGGAGGAAGAAGCGGCAACCGGGGAAGATGCGCTCAGCCCTGCCGCCTGCCGTATCAGGCCTTTTCCCAGGGAAAGGCTTTAAATGATGAGAACAGCCGATATCTGTTAAGTCCGAAAGATATGTGTACGATAGAGCTGCTGCCGGAAATACTGGAGGCAGGAGTCTATTCCCTGAAAATTGAGGGGAGAATGAAAAGG
>UQSX01000157.1 GCA_900543715.1 uncultured Blautia sp.
CCATGCTCCATCAGTCTAATCTGGTGGCAGATATTCTGAATAATATTGAAAATCTGTATCACTATTCCAATAAAAGAGAAGTGGCGAAGATACAGGATGAGTTTTACAGGATCTACAAGAGAAAAGATCTGCAGCAGCTTGAGCGGTTCCACAGAGAACTGGATATCATTGCAGAAGGATACCAGGCTCAGGCGTTGAATTTTAAAGGAATTGAAGGAAGCTGGCGGAGATGATAGAATTACCGAAAGAATTTAAAGAAGAGATGAAAGGGCTTCTGGGGGAGGAGTATCCTGCCTATCTGGCTACATATGACCGGCCGGTGCGCCAGGGACTGCGGTTTAATTCCCGGAAACTGACAAAGGAGAAGTGGGAGGCCATGGATCCCTTTGGGAGCCAGCCGGTGCCTTGGACAGAAAACGGATATTTTATAGAAAAGGAGCAGGGGGAGGAGAAGGGCTTCGGCCCTTCCAGACACCCCTATTATTATGCCGGACTTTATTATATACAGGAGCCCAGCGCCATGACCCCGGCCAGCCGCCTGATCGTGGAGCCAGGTGACCGGGTCCTGGATCTGTGTGCAGCGCCGGGGGGGAAGGCCACGGAGCTGGGCTGCCGTCTGTTGGGTCAGGGCTTTCTGGTAGCTAATGATATCAGCAACAGCAGGGCGAAAGCCCTTCTGAAAAATCTGGAGATGACAGGTCTGGGCAATTATTATGTGACCAGCGAGGATCCAGAGAAACTTCGGGAAAAGTTTCCGGAGTATTTCCATAAAATTCTCATCGATGCCCCCTGTTCCGGGGAGGGAATGTTCCATAAGGTGCCTCAGATGGCCCGTTACTGGGAAGAGAAGCCTCCGGCTTATTATGCCCGGATCCAGAAACAGTTGATCCTTCAGGGAGCGGATATGCTCCGGCCAGGGGGACTGCTCCTTTATTCTACCTGTACTTTTTCCAAAAAGGAAGATGAAGAGATCATCGCTTATCTTTTAAAAGAACGGCCGGATATGGAGACGGTGGAGCCGGAGCCCTATGAAGGATTCTCAAAAGGCTTTCCTTTAGAAGGAGAGACAGAGGAGATCAATGAACAGCTTCAGAAATGCATCCGTCTCTTTCCACATAAAATTTCCGGGGAGGGACATTTTGCCGCTCTGCTTAAGAAAAAAGGAGAACCGGCAGAAGAAAAGAGGACAGAGGAAAAAAGTGCTCCTCTGCCTCTGACAGTCCAGGACTTTCTGAAAATGGTTGCTATGGATTTTTCCCGGGGATTTTTTAAGATGGAGGGTGAGCGGGTGTATTTTCTCCCCAAAGGAGGTAAGATGCCCAGACTCCGGTATCTCCGCACAGGACTGTATCTGGGGGACGTAAAGAAAAACCGCTTTGAGCCCAGCCAGGCCCTGGCTATGGCTCTTTCCCCGGAGACCTTTGACTCATGTATAGATCTTCCGGCAGAGGACATCAGGACTGTAAAGTATCTGAAAGGAGAAACCATTGAAGTGGGAGACATCCCGGTCTTGAGAAAAAAGGGCTGGCAGTTAGTTTGTGTGGAAGGATTCGCCCTGGGCTGGGGCAAGTTAAATGGCGGAATACTGAAGAATAAGTATTATGCAGGCTGGAGGCTTAGATAGTGGGAACCATGAGACTGGACAAATTTCTGGCAGATATGGGTCTGGGAACCAGAAGTGAAGTAAAAAAAGACATAAGAAAGGGCCTGATCGCCGTGAATGGAACTCCGGTAAGAAACCCGGAGCATAAGATTGATACCCAAAAGGATCAGGTGACAGCAAAGGGCCAGCCGGTATCTTATGCGGAGCAGGAGTATTACATGCTGAATAAGCCTGGGGGAGTGGTATCGGCCACAGAGGACAGGAGAGAAAAGACGGTGCTGGATCTGATACAGGAAAAAAAGAGAAAAGATCTTTTTCCTGTGGGACGGCTGGACAAGGATACAGAGGGGCTGCTGCTGATCACCAATGACGGCGCCCTGGCCCATGAGCTGTTGTCCCCCAAAAAACATGTAGATAAGACTTATTTTGTGAAAGCCAGGAAACCGGTGTCTGCGGAGGATGTCAAAATGCTGGAGATGGGAGTAGACATCGGAGAAGAGAAACAGACTCTGCCTGGAAAGATATCCCGGCTGTCTCCGGAGAGGACAAGTTTCTGTCTTACCATCAGAGAGGGAAAATTTCATCAGATAAAGCGAATGCTCCAGGCCGTAGATAATGAAGTGCTGTATTTAAAAAGGCTGTCTATGGGCAGTCTGGTCCTGGACGAGGGTCTGGCTCCAGGAGAGTACAGATCTTTGACAAGGGAGGAAATTGAGAGGTTAAAAGAACATGCTGGAAAACAAAAAAGCAGTGATATTTGATTTAGACGGAACCCTGGTAGATTCTATGTGGATGTGGAAGGCCATTGATCTGGAGTTCCTTTCCAAAAAAGGGGTAGTGATCCCGGAAGATATCCGGAAATTCCAGGACGAATTGGAAGGCATGGGATTTACGGAGACTGCCTGTTTCTTTAAAGAGCGGTTTCACCTTGCCGATCCTGTAGAGGAGATCAAGAACACCTGGATCCTTATGGCTGAGGATAAATACTGTAATCAGGTACCTTTAAAGCCGGGAGCCGGGGAATTTTTAGAAGCATTGAAAAAAAGAGACTTGCTGATCGGAATCAGCTCCAGCAACAGCCAGGAATTGATCCGGACGGTCTTAAAGGCTCATAAAATAGAGGAGTATTTTAACTGTATTACTACCTGCTGTCAGGTGCCGGCAGGAAAACCGGCGCCTGACGTTTATCTGGAGACTGCCAGAGGTCTTGGGATTTCTCCGGCGGACTGCCTGGTATTTGAGGACGTTCCTATGGGGATCCTGGCAGGAAAACGGGCAGGCATGAAAGTCTGCGCCGTAGAAGACGATTACAGTAAGGGGCAGGAAAAACAGAAACGAGAGCTGGCAGACTGGTATATCCAGGACTATTATGAGGTTCTCGGGGAGTGCCTATGAGTAGAAAATTTCTGCCGGTGACAAGGGAAGAGATGGAGGAGAGAGGAATCTTCCAGCCGGATTTTGTCTATATTTCCGGAGACGCTTATGTAGACCATCCTTCCTTTGGAGCGGCGATCATTACAAGATTATTAGAGAGCCGGGGCTATTCAGTAGGAATGATTTCCCAGCCGGACTGGAAAAAGAAAGAGAGCATTGCCCTCTTCGGAGAGCCCAGACTGGCCTTTTTAGTGTCGGCGGGAAATATGGATTCTATGGTAAACCATTATACGGTTTCCAGAAAACACAGAAAGACCGACGCCTATTCTCCCGGAGGAAAAATGGGACTGCGGCCGGACCGGGCAGTGACGGTGTACAGCAATCTGATCCGCCAGACTTACAAAGATACCCCTATAATCCTGGGAGGAATCGAGGCTTCCCTCAGAAGAATGGCTCATTATGACTACTGGGCCGATACTATGAAACGATCTGTTTTGATGGATTCCGGAGCAGATATGATCTCCTACGGTATGGGAGAGAGGAGTATTCTGAAGATTGCCGAGTATCTGGATATGGGAATCCCTATAGAACACATTACCAATATTCCGGGCACTGTATACAAAACCAAGGAGACTCCTCAGAAAGGAATCCTTCTTCCCTCTTATGAACAGGTTTCTGCAGATAAAAGGGCTTATGCAGAAAGCTTTCGGGTACAATATGAGAATACGGATCCCTTCACAGGAAAGGTGCTTATAGAATCCTATAAAGGAAAAGGATTCATTGTACAGAATCCGCCTTCAAAGCCTCTGAGTCAGAAAGAGATGGATGAGGTATACGGCCTGTCCTATACAGGAACCTGTCATCCTATGTATGAGAAAGCAGGAAAGATCCCTGCGATCGAAGAAATCCGGTTCAGCATTACCAGCAACCGGGGCTGTTTCGGAGGATGTAATTTCTGCGCTCTGGCCTTTCATCAGGGGAGGATCGTCCAGACCAGAAGCCAGGAATCC
>UQSX01000158.1 GCA_900543715.1 uncultured Blautia sp.
TGTCCAGCTTCGGCGGCGTGGATATCCCGGCGGAAGAGCTGGGAATTGATTTTATTATCAGCAGCGCCAATAAATGTATTCAGGGCGTTCCGGGATTTTCCTTTATTATCTGCAACAGGGAAAAGCTCATAGAAAGCAAAGGAAAGGCCAGAAGCCTGTCTCTGGACCTTTATGACCAGTGGGAAACTATGAATAAAGATGGAAAATGGAGATTTACTTCTCCTACCCATGTGGTGCTGGCTTTTGCTCAGGCCTTAAAGGAAATGGAAGAAGAGGGAGGTATTCCTGCCAGAGCGAAACGCTATGAGGAAAATAACAGGCTGCTGATCCAGAAGATGGCCCAGATGGGGATTTATCCATACATCGGCAGTGAGCATCAGGGCCCGATCATTACCACATTCCTGTATCCAGAACATCATAGTTTCTCTTTCCAGGAAATGTACCAGTACATTAAGGACAGAGGCTATGCCATTTATCCGGGAAAGGTAACTGACGCAGATACCTTCCGTATCGGAAATATCGGTGAAATCTATAAAGAAGATATAGAGAAACTCTGCAGCATCATCAAAGAATTTTTGGAGGAGAAATAAGGTTATGAAATTCGATGGAATTATTTTTGACTGGGCAGGAACAACAGTGGATTACGGATGTTTTGCTCCTGTAAAAGCGTTTATTGAGGCCTTTGAGCAGTTTGGCATTACCCCTACCCTGGAAGAAGTAAGAAAACCTATGGGAATGCTGAAGATCGATCACGTAAGGACTATGCTGTCCATGGACCGGATCTCCGGACTCTGGGAAGAAAAACAGGGCAGAAAATGGACAGAGGAAGACGTCCAGAGGGTTTACGAACTCAGTGAGAGCAAGATCCTGGAAATCGTCCATAATTACGCAGAGCCTAAGCCTTATGTAGTAGAAACTGTAAAAAAATTAAGAGAGATGGGGCTGAAGATCGGTTCCACTACAGGCTACACCGATGAAATGATGGCCCTGGTAGTGCCAAAGGCTGCAGAGCTGGGATATGCTCCCGACTGCTGGTTCAGCCCGGACTCTACAAACAAAAAGGGCAGACCCTACCCCTACATGATCTTCCGGAACATGGAAAAACTGGAGTTAAAGGATGTGTCCAGAGTCATGAAAGTGGGAGACACAGTTTCTGATATCCTGGAAGGAAAGAACGCAGGACTGGTAACTGTAGGAATCCTGGAGGGAAGTTCTGTGATGGGACTGACTCAGGAAGAATACGAGGCACTGTCACCGGAAGAGCGGGAAGCAGCAGATAAAAAAGCAGAGCAGACCTATCTGGAAGCAGGAGCTGATTACGTAGTGAGAGATGTGCGGGGAGTCCTGGATTTCATAAAATAAACCATCGGGGGAAATTATACGAAAACAAAGAAAAATAATTCTTGCAGTCCTTTTTGCAAATCAGTATGATAGAGTGATGAGATACTGTAAAGGAGGACTGCAAGAATCATGAAAGAAAAAGCAAGCAACAGAATCCATTATTATGAAAATCCCCAGGGGCCGGTGATCGGTACCTGCAGCGATAAGGTCATCCAGGAGGATGGCCTGTATTTCCGTGATATTAACGGAGATGGGAAATTAAATACATATAAAGACTGGAGAAAGGCTCCGCAAGAGAGAGCACAGGCTCTGGCAGAAGAACTTTCTGCGGAAGAAAAAATCGGCCTTCTTTTCCTGAATTCCTGGAAGATGGGAATGGAGCAGGAGGATAAAGATTTTGTAGATGAGACAGGGCTTCTGGATGAAAAACCGGTGGAGAAAGGCTCCTCTATTTTCGCTACAGCTTCCACAGTGGGAACCACAGAAACAATCAAAGACTGGAAGGTACGTACCTTTATTTTAAGGAGCAATCCAAAGCCAGATGAGCTGGCAGACTGGATCAATGAGATGAACAGCCTGGCAGAAGAAGGGGAACATTTTATTCCGGTCATGGTGGTATCTAACTCCAGAAATGAGAACGGCGAGGTAGTCTTTGGCATGAATGATGCCTCCGGTGTATTTGCCGCCTGGCCTGGAACCATGGGGATCGCCGCTGCAGTAAAAGGAGACGGGCTCCATATTATTGATGATTTTGCTGACTGTATCCGGAGAGAATGGGACGCAGTTGGTATGAAAAAAGGATATATGTATATGGCGGACTGTGCCACAGACCCCAGATGGCAGAGAACTTACGGTACTTTCGGAGAGGATTCCAAGCTGATCAAAGAGATTTTTGAGCGGCTGATCCCCGGAGTACAGGGAAGCCAGGAAGGCCTGACCCCAGATGGCGTGGCTATGACGGTGAAACACTTCCCGGGAGGAAGCGCCAGGGAGAATGGCTTTGACCCTCATTATCGTCAGGGACAGTGGAATGTTTATCAGACAGAAAACAGCCTGGAGACTTACCACATTCCTCCTTTTGAGGCAGCCATTGAGAAAAATGCCGCTTCTATCATGCCTTACTATGCGAAACCTTCCAGAGAGAAGAGCGCAGATCAGTATGACCTTCAGGGAAATCCTATTGAATGGAAACCAGTGGGATTTGCCTTTAACGATTATTTTATCCAGGAACTTCTGAAGAAGCAGATGGGATTTAGGGGCTATATCAACAGTGATTCCGGAATTGTTCAGAACATGGCCTGGGGCGTGGAAGAGCTGGAAGTCTGCGAAAGGGTGGCTCTGGCCGTTCATGCTGGAGTAGATATTATCAGCGGCTCTTATGATATCGAGGCTGCAAAGGAAGCCTACAGAAGAGGAAAAGAAGGCTATTATACCACTCAGGGACATAAGGTTCCGGAAGGCTATACAGTAGAGCAGGTGACTCTTTCCGACCAGGCTCTGACCCAGGCGGCAGCCCATACTCTTAAAGAGAAGTTCGAGCTGGGACTTTTTGAAAATCCATACAGAAATCCTGAGAAAGCTGTGGAAATAGTAGCTGCAAAGAAGGACTGGGACAATGCGGCAGATGTACACAGAAAGTCTGTGGTTCTTCTGAAGAACCAGGAAGTCCTGCCTCTGACCGAAGAAAAAACAGCAGGCAAAAAGGTATATGCACAGTGCTTTAACAAGAAGGAAGAAGACGGCATAAATGCTACAAAAGAGCTGAAGAAAATGCTGGAAAAAGAGAAGGGGATCACTCTTACAGACAAGCCGGAAGAGGCAGATTATGCCCTTCTGTTCCTTACCCCAAGCTCAGGAGAATACTTTAATGCCACTCCCGGATATCTGGAGCTGGAAATCTGCGACGGCAAAGAAGTTTGTGACGTAGATGAGGAGGGAAGACCTGCCCAGACTACCCATAAAGAGACCACTCTTTTCGGGGCAGGAAGGATTCCTGAGATCGCAAAAACTGTCCATGACAGAGGCGGAAAAGTGATCGCCAATATTAACTTTACGCTGGCCTGGGAGGTAGGAAGCGTAGAGCCATATACAGACAGTCTTCTGGCTGGTTTTGATACCTATCCCTGGGCTGTGCTGGATGTGATCTTCGGCAGATTTTCACCAACAGGAAAGATGCCTATCACCCTGCCAAAGGACGATTCTGTCCTTGCAGTAAATGCTGAAGGTGTATGTATTTCCCCAAATGATGTTCCAGGCTATGACAAAGATAAATATATGCCTGAGGATATGAAAGATGAGAATGGAAAGGCATACGCCTACAGAGACAGTGCAGGAAATTACTATGAGCTGAACTTTGGCCTGCATTATTAAAAAACTGTTGACAAAATCCTGTTCAGGGCATAGAATGATACCAACAAAAGCAAAACCGTTGAGAAAGAGGAGTAAGCTTTAAAAGAAATCACAGAGAGCGGCAGGTGGTGAGATTGCCGTATGGATTTTTCTGCTGAATGGACTTTCGAGGGCAGTCCGAAATGAAAAGAGTAGACGCTGCCGGGAACCGAACCCGTTATCAATCAGGAGCGTATGTTAGTACGTGAGAAAGTGGGCGAACTGCCAAATTGAGTGGTA
>UQSX01000159.1 GCA_900543715.1 uncultured Blautia sp.
TCTCTTTTTAATGAAAATGGGCTTCCGGCATTTCCTTTTATTTTACAAAAAAGAATATAAAATGCACGAAACATGAAACAAAATCAGCGATTTTTAAACAGGGGTAATTTTAGTTTCCTCTATAATAATATTATAGAAATAAGAGTGTATTGAAGGAGGATTTAATTATGTTTCAAAACAGATCAGGTCAAGGCGGAGCCGATGGGGTGATGTATCGGCGAGCAAAATTATGGCAGATTATCATGGTATCTACCAGCGCATTTATTGGAATGGGGTTTTATTCTCTCATAGGCCTTGCAAACTATACGGCAAGTATCGGTTATGGTATTGCGACAGTGGCAGTAGGAGGGATTTTGACCTTTACTCGTATTTTTGATGCAATTACCGATCCGATGCTTGCGTTCCTTTATGATAAAGTTAATACTCGTTTCGGTAAGGTGCGTATCTTGATGATTAGCGGTTGGGCGATTATGGTTCTTGCATTGCTTATGATGTATAACTGGGCAGCCGGGAAAGGAAGGGGTACCGTAACTTTTATACTCCTGTATGTTCTTTATATCATTGGATATACCATATTCAACATGACGGTACAGACATTGTATGCGCTGATGACCAATGATCCAAGGCAGCGTCCGATGATCGGTGTCTGCAGTACGATTTTTAATTATCTAGTGCCTATAATCCTGAATCTTGTATTCTATATGAAGCTTATGCCTAAATTTGGCGGATTTAATCTGGAATTTCTGGCATCTGCCTGTTGGGTGTGTGTAGGGGTTTCTACAGTAGGTATTGTTCTGACATGTATTGGTATTACGGAGTTTGATAAGGCGGAAAACTTTGTCGGAACGAATATGAAGAAAGAAAAGCTCAAAATAAAGGATATGGTGGATGTTCTCAAAGGCAACCGCCCGCTGCAGTGCTACATTGCATCTGCCGCTTCCGATAAGATTGCACAACAGATCGCCAGCCAGTCTATTATTAATACGATGGCTGCAGGTATTATTATCGGTGATATGGCGATTTCTACTCAGCTGACTACTTTAGGAATTATTCCGTCCATATTATTTGCTTTTGTCAGTGCGGGGTATGCCAGAAAACACGGCAATAAGAAGACGGTAGTGGACTGGACATGGTATTGTCTTATAGTAACGCTTATCTCATTTGCTTTCTTTACTGTAATTTATGTTTTTGGAGATACACATAGCATTGCAACCGCAAAGCCATTGATGATTGCATATGTTCTTCTGATGTTGCTGACGACTGGAACGAAGATGGGTGTTACAACCGGAAATAATGCATTTATGGCAGACATCATTGATTATGAGTTGGATCGTGGAGGCAAATATATACCGGCGGTTATAACGGGTGTATATAGTTTGATTGATAAGCTGGTATCTTCTGTCAGTGCACTTATTGCAACTGGGGCGATTGCTTTGATCGGGTATAAAGAAACAATGCCGCAGCCTACAGATGAATTAACAGCAGGTATTTTCTGGATGACAATGGCATTGATGTATGGTTTCCCTATTATTGGCTGGATCATTACGCTGATTGCTATGCATTTCTGCTCGTTGAGTAAAAAGGATATGGTAGAAGTTCAGAAGCGTATTGCTGAGAAAAAAGCGGCGGCACAATCGAAAGATTGAGGAGAGCTCATACATAGACAGAGCTGCTGGATTGTTGGGCAGTAATATTGCTCGCATTAATTCCATGGAAGAATTATTGACTGTTCCGGAGAGGGAGGAAGCTGAAAGGTTTCTCAGTATACCATTAAATATCAGCGTTGTAGCCAGCGCTATTGTAGATGCATCTGGTTACTCGGATAGAAATTAGACAAGGGGTTATCGGGAAATAGATAGCCTCAAATAGGGGGCATTGTGACTGATCCAGTCACAATGCCCCCTGAAACTTTTTATCATAAAAGAGAAAAAGATGGCTAACGACAACCATCTTTCTCCCCGTTCTACGTTAAAATAGAACTATGCTAAAACAAGATTATTATAACGGATTTTTTGAGTTTGGGCAACAGAAAATCAACTTCAGTTTCTTCGAATTGCATTTACCTGACGACGATCCAGTCTATACTCTGAAAAAAGTGATGGAAGATTTAGATTTTTCTGGCCTGCTGGCCTGTTATTCAGATCGGGGAAGAACCGGGTACCATCCAATTATGATGTACGCTGTAGTTACCTATGCAAACATGCGCGGGGTGAGAGCTGTTGACCGCATTGTAGAATTATGTGAAAGAGACCTGGCATTTATCTGGCTGACGAAAGGGCAAAAACTGAGGCGGGATGCTTTCTATGATTTTAAAGGAAAAAAGCTGACAGGGGAAGTTCTGGACGAATTAAATTATCAGTTCCTGCACCGCCTGAAAAAGGAAGGCCTGCTTACATTGAACGAACTTTTCATTGATGGCACAAAAATCGAGGCAAATGCAAACCGCTATACCTTTGTCTGGCGGGGGACACTCAATTATCATCTTGTGGGATTGCTGGATACCATCGATGCTCTTTATTCAAAGTATAATACCTTCCTGCATGAGAATGGGTATGCTCCAAAATACGACCTTGGGGATGCACGGATGTTTGTGATCCAGGGAATGGAAAAAGTCCGGAAAGTGATCAGAGAAAACTGGAACCGGAAACTGACAAAGCATAAAAAACTCCCCAACCATACTATCATAGAGATCGACAACTGCTCCCCTCTTGAGATCCGGAAACGGCAGAAAAACCTGATGCAGATCGCAGCGGGGGAAGGGATCCTGTTTACTGATTGTAAGGGGAAGAAGAAACCGGAGATCCAGAAACTTTATGAGGAACTGGAAGAATGCGGAAACCGTCTGATAGGATATAAGGACTGCTTTGAGATCATGGGGAAAGAACGCAACAGTTATTCCAAAACAGATCTGGAAGCGACCTTTATGAGAATGAAAGAGGATCATATGCTCAACGGCCAGCTAAAACCGGCCTATAACGTTCAGATCGCAGTAGAAAACTATTTCATCATCCATGGATATGTAAGCAATGACCGGACAGACTACAACACACTGATCCCGGTGTTAGAAAAACACAGGAAAACCTTCGGAGAAAACTGCCTGAAAGAGGTGACTGCTGACAGCGGTTACTGCAGTGAAAAGAACCTGCTGTATCTGAAAGAAAACAGGATCACCAGTTATATCAAGCTGCAGGATCATGAAAAGAGAAAGACCCGTGCGTATAAAGAAGACATTGGGAAATATTACAACATGAGATATGAAGTCTTCGAGGATGAGCCTTATTATATCTGCCATGACGGAAGAGAATTACGGCATATCCGCACGGAAACCAAAGAACAGAACGGCTATACCCAGACCCTTGAAGTGTATGGATGTGCAGACTGTAGCGGCTGTGAGCATAAGGCCAGATGTCTGTACAAATATAATGCACAGACAAACCCTGAAGGGATCCTGAACCGGCAGATCCGATCAATCCAGACGGAAGGGCACTTTGGGGATATCAAGGAAAACGAAAAATTCCGACGTTTTCACTATCGTTCCGCAGAAAAAGTATATAAGGAGTTTATGCTGTACGCAATCGGTCGGAATATCAATAAATACCACCGCTTTCTGTATGAAGAACTCCAAAAATACGAAGGGAAAAAGGAAGAAAAAACAGCTTAGACAAAAGCGCGGGGCAAAAAATCCGGGCAAGGGGTTCGTGCGCCCTAAAATAGAATACATGGAAAAGAGGAGCCCCTCCTGTTTTGACTCAAGGCATTGAAAAAGCCTGAATGTTACAGGAAGATCTCCTCTTGAAGTATTAGGGGTTAAAAATCAGATTTATCCGACAGCCCATTTACATTCAAAATATTTTATGCTGACGTAGAATTAACCACGGTAACTTCCCAGATAGGATAAGCTTTCTTTGGGATGGCGGGTCTGTGTTGTTCTGTCAA
>UQSX01000160.1 GCA_900543715.1 uncultured Blautia sp.
AGGTTCTCCCTGGCCCATAACCCGGCCGCCAAAGCCAATGACCCGGCTGTTTACATCCATAATAGGAAACATGACCCGGTTCCAGAACCGGTCCTGCATTCCCCGGCGCTCATCTATATTAAAAAGTCCCGATTCTTTCAGAAGTTCGTCTGAATAGCCCTGGCCTTTTAGATATTTATACAGAGCTCCGGAATACCGGGGAGAACAGCCAAGACCAAACTTTTTAATCGTTTCGTCAGAAAGCTCTCTTTTCTTCAGATATTCCATTCCCTGTTTTCCTTTATCGCTTTTCAACTGGTAATAATAAAATGCCGCCGCCTTTTTATTGACCTCTAAAAGACGGGATTTCAAATCCGCCGCTTTTCTGGCTTCGGGAGAATACTCTGCCTCCGGCAGACGGATCCCCGCCCGGTCAGCCAGATATTTCACTGCTTCCACAAAAGTAAAATTCTCGTATTCCATCAAGAAAGTGAATACGTTGCCTCCCGCACCGCAGCCGAAACAGTAATACATCTGTTTCCCAGGGCTTACGGAAAAGGAAGGTGACTTCTCGTTGTGAAAAGGACACAAGCCAAAATAGGAACTGCCTTTACGCTGAAGCTTCACATATCCGGAGATCACATCTACAATATCATTTTTTGTGCGGACTTCTTCAATAATATCATCCGAATAATACATCCTGATCCCTCTTTTCCACTATTTCTTTTCCCGTCCTCTCCATCCCTTCGGAATAAAAATGTCCTTGAATTTTTCCAGAGAATACTGGTCCGTCATGCCTGAGATATAATCGCAGACTACCCGTTCCCTGGGTTCCCCATCCGCAAGAAACCGCTGGTATTCTTCTGACATTTTTTCCGGATATTTCCTGTAATATGTATATAATTCCTCAATAACATGCTCTGCCTTTTTCTCTTCGCTCTTCGCCACAGGATTCAGATATACATCCTGGAACATAAGTTCACGAAGATCCCGAAGGCCGTCCTCAATTTCCGGAGACATAGAAATCCTATCTTTTCCCCGGCTGTGCTCCACAATATCATGGACAAAGGTGTTCAGCCGTTCTTTGGTATTTTCTCCCAAAAGCATCCGCAGAGTAATGGGAATATTATCTTCTGAAATGATTCCTGCCCGCTGGGCATCATCCATATCATGGTGTATGTAAGAGATCTTATCGCTGTAACGGACTACCTGGCCCTCAAGGGTATGGGGTTTTCCGCTGGTCCTGTGGTTAATGATCCCGTCCCGGACCTCCCAGGTCAGATTCAGCCCTCTTCCGTTTTTTTCCAGTCTTTCCACTACCCGGAGGCTCTGCTTTACATGGGAAAATCCCAGAGAGCAGACCTGATTCAATACCTTTTCCCCGGCGTGTCCAAAAGGCGTATGTCCCAGATCATGGCCCAGGGCAATGGCTTCCACCAGATCAACATTCAGATACAGGGCCTTGGCTATAGTCCTGGCAATCTGGGAAACCTCCAGCGTATGGGTCAGCCGGTTCCGGTAATGGTCTCCCTGAGCAGCCAGAAAAACCTGGGTTTTATCTTTCATTCTCCGAAAGGATTTGCTGTGAAGGATCCGGTCCCGGTCTCGCTGATAAACCGTCCGTATATCGCATTCTGTTTCCTCTCTTTCTCTTCCCCGGGAATTCACGCTGCAGGAAGCATAGGGGCTGAGAGATTCCAGCTCTTTGGCTTCCATTTCTTCACGAATATTCATCTCTGCTCACCTGACTTTCTTAAGAGTCCATCCCTTCTGATAAATATATTACCGATTTCCCGCTGATTTCCTTCTTTTCTTTTCAAAAAGTTCCAACAAATGTGGATTTTTGATTTTTCTCACGATTTCTGCCAGGCACTGCGTAAAAAGGCGATCTCACTGGCATACCCCTCCAGATCATTGGGAGTCTCCAGATAAAAAGGCAGGTCCTTAAGAGCCGGATGGTTGATGATCCTGACTATCGCTTCCTTTCCGATTTTCCCCTCTCCGATTTTGGCATGGCGGTCCCTGTGGCTCCCCAATCCGTACATACTGTCATTTAAATGGACAGCCTTCAGCCGTGTAAGGCCGATCACCCGGTCAAAAGTATCCAGGACTCCATCCAGATCATTTACAATGTCATATCCTCCGTCATAAACATGACAGGTATCCAGGCATACCCCCATTTTCTCCTGGAGCTCTACACGGTCCAGGATTTCCCGAAGCTCCTGAAAATTTCTTCCGACCTCACTGCCTTTTCCGGCCATAGTTTCCAGCAGCACCGTGGTGCTCTGCTCCGGACGAAGAATCTGATTCAGCATATCGGAAATAAGCCGGATCCCTGTTTCTGCACCCTGTTTCACATGGCTTCCCGGATGAAAGTTATAAAAATTTCCCGGGGTATGTTCCATTCTCATGAGGTCGTCCGCCATAGTATTATATGCAAACTCCCGTACTTTTTCATCCGATGAACAGGCATTCAGGGTATAAGAGGCGTGAGCCAGGATCTTCTGGATCCCAAGCTCAGAAGCTTTTGCACAAAAAGCTTTTACATCTTCCGGATCAATGGCCTTTGCCTTTCCTCCTCTGGGATTTCTGGTAAAAAACTGAAACGTGTTTGCGTTTATTTTTTCTGCGTCCTTTGCCATGGCTCTGTAACCTTTGGCAGAGGATAAATGACAGCCTATAGTCAGCATTCAGATTCCTCCTTCGTTTAAATAATATCTGTGGACAAATAAAGAGCTAGTATAAAAACAGAATAAATTTCTGCTCTTATATTAGCTCTTTAGAGTGCCATATATGCAAGATTTCCTCCTATACATTTTTTCTCTAAAAAATACTAATTATCCTTAGATTACCTTTTTGATTACCTCGTGTCTTTAGAAAAGAAAAATCCCCTTAAAACAAGGGGATTTTCTGCTGCGGGAGATGGGACTTGAACCCACACGAGCATACACCCACAAGATCCTTAGTCTTGCCTGTCTGCCAATTCCAGCACTCCCGCTTGTCTGTCGTTTTGTTTCACTCCTCAACGACAAGTGAAAGTATAGCAGAGTTTTTTCGATTCGTCAATACCTTTTTCAAAAAAATTTTTTTAATTTTTTAAACTTTCCGGAATTTTCCCTGAATAAGGTATTCTCCCCTTAAAAGCCGTTCCTTTAAATCCTCTTTATCACCCAGGATTTCCCTGAAACAGGCCCACTCATCCATGATTCCCTGTCCATGGGGAACCAGATAGGCGCCCGCATCACTGCCCAGGGCAAGATTTACCCCTAGCTCATAACCTTTTCTTATATTCGTCTTTCCCTTTTCCCAGATCTGCAAAAGAACTTGGTCAGAAAAACGTCCCTTTCCGATAAGATTTTTCACCACTGTAATTGTAGGAACCCAGATCGTTCCCTTCTCTGCCATGATCTTTAAAGCCTCTTCATCTGCATAATTGCCATGTTCAATGCTGTCCGCTCCCGCCATGGCTGCTTCTTTTACAGCCCTTGCCCCGTTTGTATGGGACATCACTGAAAAACCTTCCTCATGGGCGATATGGACCATTTCTCTGACTTCCTCAAAAGAAAGGGCAGCGCCGGTTATGGAGCCGTCCGTATCGAAATCCATGATCCCGGTGGTCATGATCTTAATGAAATCGCCGCCCTCTTTCTTAACCTCTCTGACCAGAGCAGCATATTCTTTCATAGTCTCGAAAGCCCTGCCCACGATTCCTCCATAATGCCCTTTCTTATGAATTGCAAAAATAGGAGTTCTGTAATCGATCCCATATTCCAGCGCGATTTCTCTGGCCTTTTGAGAGACGCCGAGATAATCTCCGCCGTCTCTCACAAAAGATACATTTTTTTCCTGATAGGCTTTTAAATGCTCTCTGATCAGCTTTTCATCAGGAGCTTTTTCGTGATCTTTCACTGCCTGACGATAGT
>UQSX01000161.1 GCA_900543715.1 uncultured Blautia sp.
CTGATTGTGGAGCCGGCCAAAAGCGCTCTTCCCAATCCAAACCTGCATTACTACCAGGAACTCAAGGAACGGGGGATTCCGATTCTGTTCTTTAACAGCCGGTACCCGGAGCTGGAGCTGCCATGCGTGTCCATGAACGATGAGCAGGTGGGAAAAAAGGCAGTGGAATATCTGACAGCATCGGCAGAACAAGGAAATCTGTATGCCAGTTTTTTACTGGAACATCTGGATGCATATCAGGATCCGTCCTTGTTTCTGGCAGCAACCAGACTGCTTCATCATCTGGAAAAGCTGTTTTGCGAAGAAGTACAGAGACCAATGGAAATGAAGCGGTATCAGATTGACCGGAAACGACGCAGGAAACTGTCAGAGAAAAAGCAGGCTCAAGGACATCATAGGGATGATCAGGAGCCGGCACAAGGTATTTATTGACGAAGGAGGATGGCATGGGAGAATTTGTTTATTTTACGGAAGAACAGAAACAGAGGGCCAATGCGGTGGATCTGGAAGATTTTCTTTCCAGGCAGGGGGAAAAGCTGCTTCGTTCTGGAAGAGAAAAGCGCCTGGCCAGTGATCACAGTATTACAGTGAGGGGAAATCGATGGTATGATCACGCGACAGAAAAGGGAGGCTGTGCCATTGACTTTGTGCGGATGTTTTATAACCAGAGCTTTCCGGACGCAGTTACAATGCTGCTTAGCGGAGAACAGGGAGTTGCATACCAGGAAAGCGTGAATCAGCAACCAGAACCGAAAAAGCCATTCGTACTTCCAGAAGCGAACCAGACCATGCACCGTGCTTTTGCGTATCTGATAAAGACAAGGTGTGTGGATCCTAAAGTAGTATCTGTATTTGCAGGAAAACACATGATTTATGAAGATGTCAAATATCATAATGTTGTGTTTGTGGGTTTTGATTCAGATGGAATTCCACGCCATGCACATAAAAGGGGAACCTGTCAGAAGGGACAACCATTTAAGGGGAATGTAGAAGGATGCGATCCAAGGTACAGTTTTCGTTGGGTTGGGAAGAGCAATACCGTGTATGTATTTGAGGCACCGATTGATATGCTGTCTTTTATTTCCATGTATCAAAAGGGGTGGATGGATCATAGTTATGTGGCACTCTGTGGGGTGGCAGAACATGCGTTGATGCAGCTTTTGAATGATGCACCGCACATCTCCCAAATTGCTTTATGTCTGGATCATGATAAGGCGGGAATCCAGGCAAGGGAACGGATAAAGAAAAACCTGTCTGAGCGGGGATACCATATGATATTCTCGCTTTTTTCAAATCTTAAGGATTGGAATGAGGATCTTCAAGAACTGAAGAAGCCACCGCCGGAATATATGAACAGACAGCAGACAGTTATACAGATGATGTGAGAGGAGGGGAGTAGGATACAGGGAGTCATTATATTTATTTGTATAGGTTTGGGGATGTTCGCTGTAATCGGCAGTCTGGTAATGATATCAAATCATTATACCTTAAACGGAATTAAATCGAGAACGGTAGGAGACGGGCAGTATGGAACTGCACGGTTTGCAACGGAAAAGGAAATACGGGAAACGTATGCTCATGTACCATATGAACCGGAGCAATGGAGAGCAGGAAAGCGTCTACCAAAAGAGCAGGGGCTGGTAGTTGGATACAAAAAGAAAGGAAATTCCATCACAGCACTGGTAGACAGTGGAGATATTCACTGTCTCATGATCGGGGCAGCAGGAGTGGGTAAGACCGCAAACTTCTTATACCCCAATATCGAATATGCCTGTGCTTCTGGAATGAGTTTTCTCACCACAGACACGAAGGGCGATCTGTTTCGTAATTATGCAGGTATAGCCAAGGAATATTATGGCTATCGGATTTCCATTCTGGATTTACGAAATCCCACCCGTTCTGATGGCAACAATATCCTGACGCTGGTTAATAAATACATGGATGAGTATTTAAAGAATCCTGAAAATCTGGCAGCAAAGGCAAGAGCAGAGAAGTATGCAAAAATTACAGCTAAAACAATCATCTGCTCTGAAGGGGCTTCTGCCAGCAGTTATGGACAAAATGCTTTTTTCTATGATGCAGCAGAAGGTTTGCTGACTTCTGTGATTCTGTTGATTGCAGAGTATTGCCCGCCAGAGAAACGCCATATCATTTCTGTGTTCAAGCTGATTCAGGATCTTCTGGCGCCATCCCCCGTGAAGAACCGGAGCCTGTTCCAGTTACTTATGGATAAGCTACCACCTACTCACAAGGCGAAGTGGTTTGCAGGAGCAGCTTTAAATTCTGCGGATCAGGCAATGGCCTCTGTGCTATCCACAACCATGTCCAGATTGAATGCGTTTCTGGATTCTGAAATGGAACAGATCCTGTGCTTTGAGAGTACCTTGGACACGGAAACATTCTGTAGGGAAAAGTCAGCAATTTTTATTGTGCTGCCGGAAGAAGATAACACGAAGTATTTTATGGTATCCCTGTTTTTACAGCAGCTTTACCGGGAAATGTTGACGATTGCAGATGAACATGGAGGAAAGCTGCCCAACAGAGTCATGATGTTTGCGGATGAAATCGGAACCATACCGAAAATTGAATCCATGGAGATGATGTTTTCTGCAGGCCGTTCCAGACGGATCAGCATGGTTCCTATCATTCAGAGCTTTGCGCAGTTGGAAAAGAATTATGGAAAAGAAGGTTCCAGTATTATCATCGATAACTGCCAGGATATTTTGTTTGGAGGTTTTGCACCAAACTCAGAGAGCGCAGAAATCTTATCCAAAGCATTGGGAAACAGAACGGTGTTGTCTGGTTCTATATCCAAAGGAAAAAATGACCCCAGCCAGAGCCTGCAGATGATGAGCAGACCATTAATGGCGCCGGAGGAGTTAAAGACATTGCCAAAAGGGAATTTCATTCTTGCTAAGACGGGGGTATGCCCTATGAAAACAAGACTTCCTTTGTTTTTAAAATGGGGTATCCGGTTTGAGGAGGTTTATGAAGTCCCGGAACAGCCAGCAAGAGAAGTTGTATATGCTGACCGATTGGAATTGGAGGAGGAAATAGTAAGGCGGTCTGATTTTGATGAGGAAGATTTATGGAGGGGATCTGTTGAAAGCGGAAAGTTGGAGGAGGCTTCTTTTTTAGGAGGAAAGGCTCATGGAGAGACAGCGAAGGAAAAACAGCATAAGGCAGCTACTCGAAGACCACCTCTTAGAACCGATTAGCAGAGAGGAGAACAGATGGCTTATTTTTCTAAAATTTATTCTTCAGATCTGCCCCATCGGGCTAAAGCTGTGTATATGTATTTGAAAGACCGGAGTAATACAGACGGACAATGCTATCCTGCGATTGGTACTATCGCAAAGGAATTAAACCTATCACGGAGAACTGTAGAGCGGGCGATTCAGGATCTGGTAAAGGCTGGGCTTATAAAAAAGGAACAGAGGTGGCGTGAAAACGGAGGAAAAAGCAGTCTTTTATATACGCTGATAGACAGCAGCTAGAAGATACGCCACCAAGGGATCAGTTTGTTTTCTTGGTGGCATATGGGATATGGCAATATGACATATGAAGAGAAGGTATCACTTGAAGAAATATAATAATCAGAGAAAAAATTAGACAGTTATCTATAAAAAAGGAAGGTGGGTGTGAGGTTAATGCGTATCAATTTTTGGTGAATATAAAACAACTTAGGGTAAGAAAAATATTCCCGAATAAAACAATATGTGGTATAATAAAAAACAATGCTATGTGAACAAAAAGGGTGCTGCGATGAAACAATATATTGGACAGCAATTTGCTGCTTTAAGATACGAAAAAAATATTTTGGTTGT
>UQSX01000162.1 GCA_900543715.1 uncultured Blautia sp.
GATAAAAAACGTCCTGCTGGCATTTCATTTACCTCTCTTTCCTCTGTCCTTACATACTTTATGGCTATTTGTTTTCACATTCTTTGTGAACCGTATTCTTACTGCACTGATTCCTGGAGTCCTATCTGACTGTTCTGTCCTGTTTCCAGAAGTTGGGCTCCTTGAAAAAAATAATAGACCAGACGTCTCATGTCCTCAAACCCTTCTGTTTCCGGCATGCAGACCGGCCGCAGATATTACATCCTATTACTCTCATCACTCCTCATTCTCTGCCCTCCACAACTCCAGGTCGGACAGACTGATCTGTCCTTCCGTGTTCTTATCCTCCATCCACCAGGCAAAGACATCTCCTGCATCCTTCCATCGGGTTGCTATCCCCTGCTCCTGGATATATGTCAGCATCACGCCGAATGCCCGTAGATAGGCCCTCTGGTAGCTGGGAAAAATGCGGAATTCGGTCCAACGGTTCTTTGCTGCCACAGGGCAGCCAATGCACCCAACCCTGTGAAATCCCCATTCATACAGCGGGTTTACCGGGATACGCTCGGATTGGATAAAGTCCCATATATCCCGATCCAGCCAGTCCACAATAGGATTACAGATACGTTTTCCTTTTATAGCACATGTCTCAAATAACATACGCTCATCAACGTTGTCATTGTTAAGAATGATCTTCTTGTTCCTATCCCTTGTGTAATTCTCAAAAACACCACGGTTATTTCTCCGTTTCTGGCTTTCTGCCCATCGCACCCCGGTCGTAATGAACCGGTCCTGACAGGAAGATTCCTTGAGAATCTCACAACAGTAACGCTGCAGCCTTGTGGGTGGGAACCGTTTCATCGGAATTAGGGACCACATGGTCACCCGCTGGCCTTTATAATACGGATAGTGAATGTTGCATGGGATTCCCTTGCTTTCGTATTCCCTGAATATCTGCCGTATATAATAAATTGTCTGTGGTGCGTCGGCAGTAGTCAAATTATGGTGAAGCTCAAAAGGTATACCGGCTCTCCTCACAATCTCCCTGCATACAGCACTGTCTTTCCCTCCACTATCCGTAACTATTAAGGGACGGCCATACATCCGCAACGACATTTCAGATGCAGTTTTTACTCTTTCTATCGCTTTCTGCTCTAAATCCATTCCCAAAAGAGTCAGATATCTTTTCCCGGCCGGAACTCTGCCTCCTTCCTTTTTGCTATCTTGCAAGAGAAAGAAAAAAGACACTGACTCTCATCAGTATCTTCGTATTGTTTCGATCTGCTCTTTTTTATTTACACTACAAACACTCTCACCTCCCTTCCAACGCGTTTTCATTGCCCCCACTCCCAATTCTCATGTTCATCTTAGGACCCTGTACAAGGTCTTGTCTTAAAAATGTGGCGTTGCCTTCCTATCTGCTATATGATAAAAAGGCTCACTAGAAAAATACACAATATTCTCCAGTAAACCTTTTATTTAATAAGTTTACGTATAGCTTTCCTGTTTTTACATACTGATTTCAGAATCATGTTTCAGATTTACCTCCTCTGTATCCTGAGACAGCTTATCTGCCTGGACTATCGTTGACTGAGCAGACTGTAGCATATTCCGTGGAATCTTGTCATTGGAAAATATATCTGTCAAAAACGTTCTGCCGCCTAATTGGCAGGCGGATTGGAAAGCCGCATTAAAAATGCCGCAGTAATAGAGTGCGCCCCGCCCGTTTAGGCGAGTAATTGTATCTTCCTGCCACCTGCAGGAGCTACCCACAGTTATCTCCCTCCATCAATCAAATTCTTCTTGATTCATAATTCCTCCTTTTTTAATCTCCAGAACATTAGTGCGGACATAAAAACAGAGGCGTCATGACAAATTCTTGATGTATGCCACAACAACCTCTATATCATTTAGCACTTATATCATTTAGCACTTATAATTTACTCCGGCCTTCTGCGCCTGGCTCATCTGAGCCTTCCGGTCTATCAAATACACCTTATTCCCCTTCTTGAACATTGCCCCTGTCTGCTTAAACCAGAAAGGTACATCATATTCCACACATTGCTCCATGGAATCAAGTATCCAGGAGAAGTCACAGACTCTTGCGTCCGGACCGGACTCTCCACCACAGGTAACCCCTTCTATCTTCCCTGTAGCCAAATATTTCCGGATATCGATCTGCTCCAGCATTGGCTCATGAATCACAGTCCGGTGTTTGATTGGCAATTCCAGAAAAACAGGCAGGCGATAGTCGGCCCGATTCTGGTTCTCACAGGTACAGCAGATGGTCACATTTTCATACCCACTTCCCCAGTCCCCCGGTAATTCCACCTCAAACCGGTGAATGCGTTTGGTAATAATAACAAAATGCAGATCGCTGCGCCTACGAATGATATTCCATGCCTCCGCACGCCATACATCTGCCTCATCCAGAAAAAAATCAGAGGTCATGCATGTATACACACTCTCACCATCTGGCTGCAGCTTGTAGTCACCCTTGCGGTTACATTTGACCGGCATATCAAAGTTAGAAGTACGGGTTACAACACTGCTATCCTTACCAAATTCAGCATCTCTCCGATAAACATAGCAATTCGTACAGCCTGGGCTGATTTTTTTACATCCATGCCATGGATTCCAGGTTGACATATCACCACCTCCGGTTTTCACTACCAAACAGGCCAGAAGAGCCCTTTCTCGTAAATTAAGCTCTTATTTCCCACTCTCATAGACCATCAGACATTCTCTCTCGCCGGTATCTTTTTCTGTCATTCGCTCCCGGACCGTGAACCCTTCTTTCAGGTAAAAGGCCATTGCCCCTGTATTCTTATCGAACACATGCAAGGACAACCGCTTCTTCTTTTTCACCGTTTCAATTAGCTGATGGCCAATTCCCTGCCCCTTGTGTCCTGCCGCTACAAAAATACCGGCAATATATTCCGCGTCCATTCCGATGAAACCCAGAATTTCTCCATCCTCCTCGTACACATATACCTCCGCATTGGGCAGTACCGATTTTACGGAATCGAAATTCTTCTTCCAATACTTGGCGTCTATAAAAGAATGGGCTTCCAGATTTCCCTGGAGCCATATATCCATAATTTTGTCTAAATCCTGAAATTCAAATAGTCTAACCATCTCTCCGCCTCCTTGCTTCTCTATTATATCGGACCAACATCTATTGTGCAAGCCTCAGCAGAACATTTGTTTGTTTTTGTGTTTTTATGGTTTCGGTCATTCTATAGTAACCAACCATTTTGTTATATAGAATTCATCATTATTATAAGCCAGAATGAGTTTCTACCGTCTTGCTATAGCGCCTACTATCTCATTGATATATCACCTAATCCAGGTTCCTCATTCTCCTGAGCGGAGGTGCCCTGACAACGCTCTGTCTGCTGATGCTCTTCCGTCTTTTGTACAGCTCCTCCATCAATAAAACCACCAAGCTTGTTTGGAACATAATCAGATAGCCATATGCCTCCAAATGTCTCATAACTGCACAGCCTCCATATAGCCAGCCTTCCGAAATCGAGTTTTACATCCTCAAATGGAAACAGCAGGTTGGTTAATCCCTCATAGAAAAATGACCTCACGTTTCTAAACTTTGTCCCTTCCAGTAAGATGTCTTCCTGTGTCAATCGTTCATTAATCCCATCTACCCATTCCTGTATATCGCCTCCGCAGCCCTGCAAAATCAGCCCTTCCTTATGTTTCATCCGACGTAACTCATCTATTGTGATCTCCATGAAACTCCTCCTTCTACTTTTATGACAGCTCAATTCTTCC
>UQSX01000163.1 GCA_900543715.1 uncultured Blautia sp.
GTGAAAAGATTCGCAGATATGCGGATGAGTACGGTTTGTTTTTGACAGGCGGCAGTGATTTTCATGGAGAATATGAAAAAGCAGCGCCGGATCTGGGAACATATCTGGCGGAAGAAAGCGGGGTAGAGGCTTTGTGCTGAAAGAATACGACAATATAGAAGATGACGTGGTGCTCATTGACACCGAGTTGGGGCGATATACACAGGTGCAGGCCCATAGTGAACTGGAAGATGTGATTATACCTATTGTGCGGGATATAACCAGATTTTTGCGGCGGATATTGGGAAATTCTGCTCCATCGCAAGTTTTGTACGCATCAATCCTGGCAATCATCCTACCTATACTCGTCCGGCACAGCATCATTTCACCTATCGTCGAAAACAGTTTGGTTTTGGAGAAGACGATGAGGCATTTTTCGCATGGCGGAAGGAATCCCGTGTACACATTGGGAATGATGTGTGGTTGGGACATGGCGTGACAGTCATGCCGGGGGTGACCATCGGTAATGGAGCGGTGGTTGGCAGTGGTGCCGTTGTGACCCACGATGTACTGCCTTATACCGTAGTAGCAGGTGTACCGGCAAAGAAAATCCGTATGCGCTTTTCCGATGATATTATTGCTGCATTGGAACGGATTCGCTGGTGGGAATGGTCTCATGAGCAGATCAAAGGGCGCATGGCAGATTTTGAGGACTTAGAGACATTCATCAGAAAATATGATGTTTCAGATTAAAAACAATCAGAAGTTGGAAAACTACGAAAGCAAGGGGGCTTTTGTGGTTTTCTTTTTTTATAGGTAAAAGGAAAGACGGCAATGGTGGACAGAATGGCAAAAGAGTGATACCATAAAAGAGTTGTTTGACAAAGACAAAGAAAGTAAGTAAGGAGGAACGAACAATGGGCGTTTTAGATGCTTTGGGAACAGACAAAGTATTTTATTATTTTGAGGAAATTACAAAGATTCCCCATGGCTCAGGAAATACAAAGCAGATCAGCGACTATCTGGCAGGATTTGCCAGAGACCATGGTCTGAAATATATACAGGACGAAAGCAATAATATCATTATTTTCAAAGAGGCGTCGAAAGGCTATGAGAATGCTCCCTGTGTGATCCTTCAGGGCCATATGGACATGGTGTGTGAGAAGGCTCCGGGCAGCAGCCATGATTTTACGAAGGACCCTCTGAAACTGATGGTGGAAGGAGACTATATTTCTGCAGAGGATACTACTCTGGGAGGAGATGACGGCATTGCGGTAGCTTATGCCCTGGCGATCCTGGAGGATAACAGTCTTCCTCATCCCGCTTTGGAAGTGCTGATCACAGTGGATGAAGAGATTGGACTTCTGGGGGCTGCGGCTCTGGATACTGCACCATTAAGAGGCAGATATCTGATCAATCTGGATTCCGAGGAGGAAGGCTATCTCTGGGTAGGATGTGCGGGAGGACTCACAGCCCAGACCAGCATACCCGTGAAATACCAGGAAACCAGCGGCATGAAGTATGAGATTACAGTGTCCGGACTTCTGGGCGGCCATTCCGGCGCAGAGATCGACAAAAACCGGGCCAATGCAACCCTTCTTTTAGGACGCTTCCTTTTTGAAGCCAGAGAAAAGGGGGAATATGTACTGGCAGAGCTGGAAGGAGGACAAAAGGATAATGCCATTCCAAGGACAGCCAGGGCGCTGATACTGACGGACAGCCAGACAGGCACAGAGATCCAGAAATTTGCCAATGAATTTACAGAGAATCTGAGAAAAGAATATGCCGGCAGCGATGAGGGCATTACCATTACTGCAGAGGCAAAGGGTGAAGGGGAAGAACCGGCTCTCCATCCGGTAAGCCTGGAAAAGGTCCTTTTCTTCCTGCTTCATTATCCCAATGGAATACAGAAGATGTGCGGTTATATGGAGGGACTGGTGGAAACTTCCTGCAATCTGGGAATCGCCAGACTGACCCCGGAAGATTTTCAGTGCTCCGCCAGCGTCCGAAGCTCTGTGGCTACAGAGAAAAAGGCTCTGGCAGATAAGATCGCCTATCTGACAGAATTTTTAGGAGGAGAGTATCATGCAGAAGGAGACTATCCCTCCTGGGAGTATAAGCAGGATTCTAAACTCCGCCCCTATATGGTGGATATTTATGAAAAACTTTATCATACCAGACCAGAGGTAAAAGTGATCCACGCGGGACTTGAGTGCGGACTTTTCTATGAGAAGATTCCTGGACTTGACTGCGTTTCTCTTGGCCCTGATATGAAGGATATTCATACTACAGAAGAGCAGCTTTCCATCTCTTCCGTACAACGGGTATGGGAATATCTGCTGGAAGTTTTGAAAAATCTGAAAGAATAATGTCATAAATGCCTCTGTCTGTGCATAAAATGATACACTGGTAAGAACTGCATCCACCAGGTATCGGCTTTGGCGGACGGAGGTGTTTTTGTGAGAAGATGTCTGCTGCTTTTATGCCTGCTTTTATTTGCAGATGCCCAGCTTCTGGGAGATCTGGAGGAAAGGACCACTCTTCAGGGATTAAGGGAGGCCGGGATTCCTCAGAAAAGTTTTCAGGAGGCGGGGATCAGCAGCGAGGACGCCCTTCTTTATGTGGGATTCTGGGAGGATCTGGAATATTTTCCTCTGGCTTATCCCTGGGACCGTGAGGAGGCGTTTTCCTTTGAAAATGGCTGGCACCATAAGAGAAACTATGGAGGAGAACGGCTTCATGAAGGCTGCGATATCTTCGGAAGCAGAGAGATCAGCGGCTACTACCCTGTAGTGAGCATTACCGACGGAGAAGTGGAACAGATAGGATGGCTGCCTCTGGGAGGCTGGCGGATCGGTATCCGCAGTCCGGGAGGGGGATACTTCTATTATGCCCATCTTTCATCCTACGGCAGCGGGTTTCAGGAAGGAGACCAGGTAAAAGCAGGGGAACTGCTGGGATTTCTGGGAGACAGCGGATATGGTCCTGAAGGGACCACAGGACAGTTTGCCCCTCATCTTCACCTGGGAATCTATGTGGTGACTGATGAGACAGAGGAGTATGCTCTGAACCCATATCCGGTGCTGCAGTTTTTACAGGAAAGGCAGAAAATTTTTTCCTATTAAAAAAGGGAAAAATATGCTATACTTTTAAGATATAGTTAAGGAGTAATGTGTTATGGAAATACGTTTGTGGCGTGAATTGCTGATCCCCTATGAACTTGCGGTGAAAGAGCTGGTCATGAAGTTTAACCATCTGAAAAAAGAACACCAGGAAAAGGATCTGTACTCTCCTATTGAAGAAGTGTCGGGGAGGGTGAAATCCATTAACAGTATTCTGGAAAAAATGCAGCGGAAGAACATCTCCTGGGAAGAACTGGAAGAAAAGGTAGAGGATATTGCCGGGGTACGGATCATCTGTCAGTTTTATGAGGATATTGAAAAGGTGGCGGATCTGATCCAGAAGCGCAGTGATATGAAGGTCCTGGAGATCAAGGATTATGTGACGCATATGAAAGAGAGCGGATACCGGAGCTATCATATGATCATTTCTTATGCCACAGAAACTTTGGATGGAAAGAAAGAGATTCGGGCGGAAATTCAGATCCGGACCCTTGCGATGAATTTCTGGGCAACCATTGAGCATTCTCTCCAGTATAAGTATAAAGGAAATATGCCGGCCCATCTGGCAGAACGGCTTACCAATGCAGCCAATTCCATTATCCAGCTGGATACGGAAATGTCTTCTGTGCGAAATGAAGTTATGGATGCTCA
>UQSX01000164.1 GCA_900543715.1 uncultured Blautia sp.
CAGATTATAGTTGGCTGCCACGTCAAGCTGATCGTAAAAGTCCCCGAACCAGTTGGCTAGTTCGTTTTGTACCATTTCTCTCCGTGACATCAGAAGCGGAACTTTTGCCAGATCCTCCGGCGTCACAGTTTCTTTAGAAGCAAGGGGAGAGTCCTTCCGTACCAGTACGCCCCACACCTCTTTCTTTTCCAGACGGAGAAACTCATATTTCCCAATATCCACAGGCTCCGTGAACAGACAGATATCAAGAAGTCCTTTTTCTATCCGGTCTTTCAGGTCATCAGCCGTTGCACTGTAAATATTATAATGGACAAGGGGATATTTTTCCCGGAAAGCTGCCATTTTCCGGGAGAGAAAGGTCATGTTCCGGGTTTCGGCACAGCCGAAAAAGATTTCCCCGGAAAGGGCTTCTGCTTCATGGGATAATTCTTTTTTTGCCTTATCTGCAAGTTCTATGATCTCCTGAGCCCGCCGCTTCAGCAGCATACCATCTTCCGTAAGGACTATCCGATACTTGCTCCTGTGGAAAAGAGTGGTTCCCAGTTCCTCTTCCAGCTGTATAAGCTGCCGGGAAAGAGTAGGCTGGGTAATATGAAGCAGGTTGGCAGCTTTTGTAATATTTTCTTCCCTGGCAACCATTAAAAAGTATTTTAAAACACGGATTTCCATAAGATGATATACCTTCCTTTCTGTTGTTTCTGTCTTTAAGCATACATGATTTTTGTCAGAAGTTCCAGTATTATGGAAAAATTCCTATCCGTACAATCTTGCGTTGGAGACGTGATGCGGCATATACAGCTCTTGAATAAAAAGTGATATATTTGTAGCATTTTTTGTTGACACCCTAAGGATATGGTGATATATTTATCTCATAAAGATACAAAAATGTCTCATTTAAAAGGAGGAAATACTATGTCAAAGAAACAGATTAAGAGAATTATCTTTATGGGACTGGGGTGTGCAGTGTTACTCATCGCAGCAGTGATCTACTCCCTGCTTTATAATGGGGGACGCTGGGTGAAAGAGATGGATATGTCAACTTATGTGTTCTCTCCAAAGGATATTCCCATGCTGGCAGCGGGAGTTTTAATAGCTGTATACGCTGTCTATATCCTGGTACTTTGTGTCAGGAATGCCCTTTTAAAGAAATATCCGGATAAAAAATACTCTCGGACAATCTCACCTGGGTGGGGATTTTGCGGGATCTTCGGGTTTTTAGGTTTTGGGGGCTTCTGGACCTATGATAAGTATGGAGAAATATTTCCCTTTGTCTTCTTTCTGTTTTTCGGCTTTTTCGGACTGTTTTTTGAAGGAAAACTCTCTCACACTTTAGAAGATGAGCTTTTTCAGGAAAACAGGCGAAAAGCACAATTAAAAGCATATAAGACAGGATTCCGTTTATTGTTCATAGTCATATGGCTTATGGGACTTGGGATGTTTTCCCGAAATGTAGAATGGTGTGCCATCTTCATGCTGATTTCTGTTTCATTTATTTATGCCCTGGTCCTTTTCCTCAGCAATTATTTCCTGTACCGTTATGAAAAAGGAGAGTAGATCATGGGTGCAGATTTTGTTTGTAATTTAAAAGTATATCGCACGGCACAGGGACTTACCCAGGAACAGCTGGCCGAGATCGTAGGGGTCCGGCGGGAAACCATTATGAGATTGGAAAAAGCCCAGTATAATCCTTCCCTGAAACTGGCCATTGATATTTCAAGAGCTGTGAAAGCTCCCATAGAAGATATTTTTGTTTTTAAATAAAATCTAAAAATCAGAATTGAAGAATGCAGGGCAGAGAAAATATCCGTATTGCCTTATGATTTTCTTGATGATGATATATCACAAGTTTTCGCCTATCTCAAAGATAAATGGAGCATAGAACAAATACGCATGGGAGTGGGAAGTTTTATTTCACTTGATAAAGTGATTAATAAAACTTTTGAACGGTACGAAGGAATTTATACCTACACATTAGGCAAAACCGCTGTATCTGATACGCTTGTCAGACCAAATGGAAAATATCTTTGTGGTTATCAGAAAGGCACTTGGGATAAAGCACCTGCCATGTATGAGAAAATGATAGCGTATGCACGTCAAAACAATCTTTTGCTGACGGGATATGCCTATGAAATAGGGTTGAATGAGTTTGCTATTTCCAGCCCAGAAGAATACGTCACAAAATTTATGATTAAAATTGAGGGATAATGTTGACTTTACACTTGCTGTATAGTTTATAATTTGGAAAAAGATACTTCCAGGAGATGATGAAAATGAAGTGGATTTTACTTTTGTCTGTTGTTATTGTAATAAAGATATTTTTAACAAAGGGTTTATTGTTGGCTTTTATTTTATTATGGCTCTGGCAAAAAGGAAAATCTATAAAGAAATCTTCTGTTGAATGGAATAATTATTTCCTTACACTAAAAGAACAATTTATCAATCAGTACGTTATTGCTATTTATGCTATTTCTACAGCTATTTCATCATGTGCTGCATACATACTATTCAATGTATTTGGGTTTCAAAATCCTGGGTCCAAAGCAATTATACTTACAGTGATTTGCATTGTATTATCCATAATAAAATATATAAAAAAGGGAAAAAAGAAGTAATAGACGGGTTGAGTAAACTTCAAAAATATGCTCTTGAGGAAAATGCAAAAGTATTAGAAAATTGAGTAAACACTAGGAGGGAAAATGTGAAATCATCTTCTCAAGAAGTTATTAGATTACAATTAGCTTGCCAAATACTCAAAATATGAAATTCTGTTTTCTGAAATGGGAGCAACACTTTTGTACGGACAGGGAACAGTTGATACCTATTCTTGCAACATGAACATAAACATTTATTACTGCTGGAAAAATCAAAGCCAGAGGACAGGATAGATACCGCCGTTTCATCAGAAAATGACGGTATTTTTTTATTTCATACAACAAATTCGTTTTTTCCGTACAGATATGGAGTGAAAGAAGAAAATTCGCTGAAAATTGCCAGAAACACACTGCTATTAGATCATGGAACGCCCAGATAGACGTTCCTTTTCTATTTCCAGCCGTTCAGAAATGGACGGCTTTTTCTATATTCTCTACAGAAAGTCCTTGGGATTGCCCTGTAGGAGAAAAAATCCCCCGGGAGGGAGGCACACCTGCAATACCGGCTATAGCTGATTCCAGATAGATGTCCGCTTGGCTCGCTGATCCCAGGAATAAAACCTTTGGGTATATACCGGAAAACCAACTGGATATTCTGGAGACTTTGTAAATATTCTATAATTATCTACAAAGTCAGAAGGGGTTTGTATAAATTATACAATTTTCTATTCTGGATCTGGGAATCATGAAATCCGACGTTAACCTTGTAGTGCCTGGAACTGTGAAGGCCACCCGTTCCAATCCGGAGGCAAAGACTTATATGCTCGAAAAGCAGTACCGGAGAAAACAGTGAGATCCAGACAGCAGCGCATGGGCAGGTGGATGCAGGGACACGCCAGACCTTCTATCTGTGGGAGGAAGGCAATATGCCTTCAGAAACAGAGTATAAAGGCGATGTACTGATCTGCGCAGGGGGAGCCTTCCAATACCGAAGTGACCAGTATGAGGGAACTCCTGTGGCGGAAGCGCTCAGTCAGCGGGGCTATCAGAGCTTTGTGGTGGACTACAGATTAAGGCCATATACCCAGGAAGAAGGAGCCTGTTTTTTGTCAAGTACTTTTCCCTGAAAAAAGCGTCGGAATTCCCTTTTTTCA
>UQSX01000165.1 GCA_900543715.1 uncultured Blautia sp.
TGGAAAAAGTACAAGTGTTTTTGACAAAATTTTTCCCTTTTTGAATTTTGAAAAATGAAAAAAGGAATGATTGACAAAAAAATTTTTTAGCAGTAATGTAACTAATAATTAAATAAGAAGAAACAGCAGAGAAAAGTTTCTTTTATTTAATTATGAAAAGTGTATAAGAGAAAATTAAAGAAAGGAGAAAGTCAAAAATCCACTGATACAGAAAGGGAGGATGTCTTACGAACAGCATTGCTGAAAGGATTACGGAAGAGCTGAACTGCGAAACCGTATTTACCATTCCCATCTTAGGCGGCATCCCGGTTAATGAATCTGTAGTCGTTACGTGGATCATAATGGCTGTACTGACAATTCTGTCGGTAATCCTTGTAAGAAATCTCAAAGTGGAGAAACCCGGTAAGATTCAGCTTGCGCTGGAGTCTTTTATCGGGTTTTTGAATGATTTCTTTATGGATACCATCGGAAAAGACGGAAAGCCGTATGTCCCGTATCTGATCTCAGTAGCCCTTTATATAGGCGCAGCCAACTTAATTGGGCTTTTCGGATTTAAACCGCCTACGAAGGACCTGAATGTAACGGCAGCCCTGGCGATCATGAGCCTTGTGCTCATTTATTATTCCGGATTGCGAAAAAAAGGCCTGAAAAAATTCTTTTTGGGATTTGCAGAACCTATGCCTATCATCGCGCCCATTAATATAATGGAGATTGCGATCCGTCCTGTTTCCCTGTGTATGCGGCTTTTTGGAAACGTGATCGGAGCATTTGTAATCATGGAATTATTAAAGATGTTGATGCCGGCGATCTTGCCCATCCCATTCAGTTTGTATTTTGATGTTTTTGACGGTCTGATCCAGACCTATGTTTTTGTCTTTCTGACATCGCTTTTTATGAAAGAACAGATGGAATAAAGACTAAAAAATCAAATTTAGTTTTATTATCAATTAATTTTAGAAGAAAAGGAGAAATGAATTATGTCAGCAGCAATCGGAGCAGCTATTGCAGTATTAACAGGTATCGGAGCAGGTTTTGGTATTGGTCTCGCAACTTCCAAAGCAGTAGAGGCAGTGGCAAGACAGCCTGAAGCAGCAAACAAGATCAGTACAGCTCTTCTTTTAGGATGTGCTCTTGCAGAGGCAACAGCTATCTACGGTTTCGTTATCGCTCTGCTGATCTTATTCTTATAATCAGCTGATCATCAAATTATTGAAAAGAAAGGCAGGTACAAAAAAAGATGTTAAATCTTGGTTGGAGCCTTGTCTGGACGATTATAAACCTGATAATTTTTTATCTTTTGATGAAGCGTTTCCTTGTGGGTCCGGTCCTGGGAATCATGGAAAAGAGAAAAAACCTTATTGCCCAGGAACTGGAAAATGCAAAGGCGGCCCAGGAAAAGGCAGAGGAATTAAAAGGACATTATGAAGGCGCTTTGGCAGGGGCAAAAGAAGAGTCTGCCCAGATTATTGAAGCAGCCAGAGCAGATGCCAAAAGCGAGAGTGAGCGTATGGTGAAAGAAGCAAATCTGGAAGCGGCAAAAATCATTGAAAATGCCAGAGTTACTGCAGAGCAGGAAAAAGAAAATGCTCTTCAGGGCGCTAAGTCAGAGATTGCCGGTCTGGCCCTGGAGGCTGCCAGAAAACTTCTTTCTGAAGGAAGCACAGAAAAAGGCAACAGTATGCTCTATGATGAGTTTTTAGCTAAAGCAGGTGATGGAAATGACACAGACGTCCATTAATTACGGTAAAGTTCTCTATGAACTTTCCATTCCAAAAGAAGCAGTGGAAGTTTCCTGCAGGATTCTGGAAGAAGTAGGGGAGCTGTCTGTTGTTCTGGAAAGTCCAGTAGTTACCCTGGCAGAAAAAGAAAAGGTAATTGAAAGGATTTTTCCCCAGGAGATGAAGAATTTTCTCTGTATAGTCTGCAAATATGCACACGCCTCGCTTCTGCCGGAAATTTTTCAGGCATATCAGGATTACTATAACGAACAGCATAAGATTTTGACAGCGGATCTGTACTGTGTGTCTGCTCCTTCAGCAGCACAGCTGGAGGGAATCCGGAAATTCCTTCTGGACAGATACCATACTCAGGACGCTGAAATACGAATTATAAAGGATGAAAGTCTGGTAGGGGGATTTCTGATAAGAACCCATGACCAGGAATTTGATTACAGCTTAAAAGGCCGTATCAACGCATTACAACAAAAATTGATCTGGAGGTGAACGGTTTGAGTTCAATCAATTCAGAAGAGATCATTTCTATTCTGAAAGAAGAAATAGAAAATTTCGATATGACAGCAGGTGTCCGGGAAGTCGGAAACGTGATCTGGGTTGGTGACGGAATCGCAACTGTTTACGGGATTGACCATGCCATGTACGGTGAGATCGTAACATTTGAAAACGGTGTCAAAGGAATGGTGCAGGATATCAAAAGAAATGAGATCGGTGTTATTATTTTCGGAAAGGATACTGGTATCCGTGAGGGTACAAAAGTTGCCCGCACGGAAAAGAGAGCCGGTATTCCCGTAGGCGAAGGCTATATCGGAAGAGTCGTGGATGCTCTGGGAGCTCCTATCGACGGAAAAGGAGAAATCCAGGCTGAAGATTATCGTCCAATTGAAAATGAAGCGCCTGGTATCATTGACCGTAAATCGGTATCAGTACCCCTGGAGACCGGTATTCTGGCTATCGACTCCATGTTCCCTATCGGAAGGGGCCAGCGTGAGCTGATCATCGGAGACCGTCAGACAGGTAAGACATCTATTGCCACAGACACGATCCTGAACCAGAAAGGAAAAGGTGTGATCTGTATTTATGTGGCAATCGGACAGAAAGCTTCCACCGTGGCGAAACTGGTGGGAACTCTTGAAAAACATGGGGCTATGGAATATACTACCGTATTTTCAGCAACAGCCAGTGACTGCGCGCCTCTTCAGTATATTGTGCCTTACGCAGGAACCGCTCTTGCAGAGTATTTCATGTACCAGGGCAAAGATGTACTGATCGTATATGATGACCTGTCAAAGCATGCAGTTGCCTACCGTGCTCTGTCTCTCCTCCTGGAGCGTTCTCCCGGACGTGAGGCTTATCCCGGTGATGTATTTTACCTCCACTCCAGACTGCTGGAGCGTTCCAGCCGGCTGAGTGAAGAAGCAGGGGGAGGTTCCATTACGGCGCTGCCTATTATTGAGACCCAGGCAGGAGATGTTTCTGCCTATATTCCTACGAATGTTATTTCTATTACAGACGGACAGATTTTCCTGGAAAGTGATCTGTTCTTTTCAGGAATGAGACCGGCTGTGAATGTCGGCCTTTCCGTATCACGCGTGGGCGGTGCTGCCCAGACAAAGGCCATGAAAAAGGCGTCCGGAAGCATAAGGATCGATCTGGCCCAATACCGCGAGATGGAAGTATTTACCCAGTTCAGCTCAGACCTGGATGAATCCACAAAAGAGCAGCTGGCTTACGGCAAGCGTCTGATGGAACTTCTCAAACAGCCTTTGGGAAGGCCTCTCAGCCTGCATGAGCAGGTCATTACCCTCTGTACAGCCACCCACAAGGTAATGCTTAGCGTGGATGTGGATAAGATTAAGGAATTTCAGATGAACATGCTGGCCTGGTTTGATGAAAAGCATCCGGAGATCGGTAAAGAGATCGATGAAGCCGGGAATCTCACCGAAGAGCTGGTACAGAAGATTCTGGACAGCGCCAACCAGTACAAGGCATCCATCTGACAGGGAA
>UQSX01000166.1 GCA_900543715.1 uncultured Blautia sp.
TAATTCCCGGCAGTGAGTTTTTCAAGATAATCTGCGGCTTCCTGTACAGTACGGATATTCATAGCGTCTGCCTGCTCTACCTCTACATCAAATTCATCCTCAATTTCTCCCAGCATGCTCATAAAATCATAGGAAGTAAATCCCAGATCCTCCATGAACCGGGATTCTGGACGGATGTTATCTTTTTCCACTTCTACATAACTGCAGATAATATCAACTAATTTTTCAAACATGAGCTTTTCTCCTTCTCAATTTATTTTATATCAGCTTGATGATCTCACCAATAGTCAGATCCGGGTTCTCTGTTCCTTTGAACATGATCTTGCACAGATAATAATAGAGATATTCCAGTTCTTCTCTGGACACTGCCTTGATCTGATGTTCAAAATTAAAGTCCAGTCCGTTGTCTTCCGGACGGTGCATAACCGTCAGATACATTCCCTGAGGGCAGGTTCCATTGGGATACCATTTTGTTTTATAGCGGATATCCCCCAGCTCTGTAAGGCCGTTTTCCTGAAGGGTCATTGGCTGATAAGTAAGGGAGATCGGTTCATAGGTCAGGCCTGCATGAGGCTGGGGATAGATTTTGGAACGGTAAGCAAAGTATGCCGTAGGGTCATAATTTGCATGGCGGAAAATCTCATTTTGTTTATCCCTGATAGCATAAACACCGTCAATGAATTTCATATCCTCTGAAAAGACAGTCCGGATAGGGAAGGAATGGATCCTTGTGCCGCCGGCTTTTTTCTCCCGAAGAGTAGCCCGCCTTGCAATGGCATTATTGATAGACACATCTTCAAAACCGTTCATCTTCTGGAAATATGTACGCAGTCCCATAAGGAGCAGACAGGCCAGAGACACATGATATTTTTCACAGAAATCCATAAGTCTCTTAGTAGGATCTGCTTCCAGATGAAAGATGTCCAGGGCAGACTTTGTATCGTCAGAAGCGTTAAATGCAGTGCGCAGTTTCGGGTTCTTAAACATGGCCCGGGCAGCCTCCAGCTTGTCTGTTCCATGGATGCCGTTGTAAATAGGCTCTCCTTTTTCTATCTCTCTCTGGAAAAATTCTATATCTCTTAACTGTGCCTTGCTTCCCGCTTCATAGGCAAGATCTTTCTTGAGCTGGTCGATGTAGGAAGCCATATCCTTCGGATAAGGAACTCCTTCATATTTTTCATTACAATAGAGCTCAATAATGTCTTTCATAAAGCAGATCAGAGACTGGGCGTCTGCGATCATATGATGTACCAGGAAATAGATTCCGTTAAATCCGTCAGGCATCTGGATCATAACGATCCGGCTCATCTGGGAATCTTCCATCTTAAAAGGTACTGTAGTCCACTGCTGCATGGTGGATTCAGCCTCTTCCATGGTTCCTTTAGAGAAATCTGCAAACTCAATCTTCATCTCTTCCGGGTCTGCCACATACTGATACCAGTTTCCCTCTTTATCTTTTGCAAAGCGGATCCGCATGCCTTCGCTTCTTGCATAAGCCTTATTAATGGATTTTGCCAGAAGGTCCCAGTCGATCTCGATTTCAATCGTCACGCTGGTACCGATATTCAGCACTGCTGCACTGGGGCAGAAAGGCAGGTAGTACAGATGGAATTTCTGTGCTACAGTCAACGGGTATACTTTGTGTCCTTTTCTTGTTCTCATCATTTCATTATTCCTCCGATAAATGAATCAAGGGCCTTTTCATATGCTGCCGTATCCTTATAATAGCTCTCTCCGTGGCCTGCATCTTTTACAATCAGTTTCGTCTTCGGCGCTGCGCAGTTTTTGTAGATTTCCTCACACATCCAGCAGGGAACAAAAACATCTTTTTCTCCGTGGATAAAAAGGAACGGCGTTTTTGCCCTGCGCACTTCCCTGGCGGCATTACACTCATCCAGGCCGTACCCGGCATTTTTCTTATTCAGCTTATCTGCGATCTGGATCATGGGAAAAGCCGGAAGATGATACATGCTGTGCAGTACATGGGTAAATACATCCTTTGCGGAGGTAAAGGCACAGTCAGAGACAATTCCCTTCACCTGGGACGGAAGTTCCATTCCTCCCATCATGCAGACAGTAGCGCCTCCCATAGAATTTCCGTGAAGAAGAATCTGGGCGTCCTGGCCGATCTCCTGGATCATCCATTTGATCCACTCCATTCCGTCATACCGGTCCATGGTACCAAAGCCAATATATGTTCCCTCACTTTCTCCGTGAGCCCTTTCGTCAATCAACAGCATCCGGAATCCATGTTTCAGATAATAATAAGAAAGACTGCCGTAGTCATTCAACCCTTTGCTGGTATAGCCATGGAAACAGATGACTGCCTTTGTCCCTCCATCACCTTTGAAATAGGTGCCGTGGAGTTTCAGGCCATCTCTGGATCGGATCCATACCTCCTGATGTGGCTGTTCCATCATCCAGGCGCTTCTCTTGTGCATAATGGGAAAATATTGTTCCCAGTCCACGCCAGACATCTTCATGGTACGTTCTGTCTTGGCATTATAGCGTTTCATGGTCCTTCTGTAAAAATATGCGGTGCCGGCTGCTTCTGCCGCCGCCAAAGCTCCCAGAAGTCCTGCTGCTCCTTTCAGTAAATTACCCATTTTCTTCACCTGCTTTTCTGAACATCCTGTTTTCAGTTACTCAATTATTTTTTGCTGTTCTTCTTTTTACTGTTGATCAGATCTTTCAGTTTTAAGGCTTTGTCAATATTGCCTTCCACTTTTAGTTTTCCCAGAGTTACCGCAAGGATAGGATCGGCCTTTCCATCTGCGATCTTAAACAGGGTTTCTGCAGAACAGGTAAACATCGCATCTCTGTCAAAATATTCATAAGGTTCCACATACAGCTTTCCCTCTTTTACCTCAGCATAAAAAATCCCTTCTGCCTCGCCTGTGATATTGAACTGATATGCCAGATGTTCCTGAATGTCGCTTACATCTGCGTCCATCAGCATCCCTTTCACCTTTGAAAACATATCTGCGTAGGTCATAGTATCCTCCTTTTCGACCTTTTTCGGCCCGTTTCGACCAGCGGTCATATTTCTTTTTATGTTAGATTAACACTTTTTCGGCCAGCGGTCAACTGGCGGTACTTGCAAAATATTCCTAGGTTTCTTTTGTTTTTTTGTAAGTTTTTATGGTTTGTCCTTTTCATCTGTATGTGTTATATTATCTTTATTATTACGGAAAATCAGAAAGGTGATGTATATGCCAAATCCGGTAAAATACCATAAGATCCTGGATGCCCTTCAGACGCTTCTGGAAAACCAGGAATTACAGAATATCTCGGTCAGTGAGATTGCCCACACGGCTGGGATTGGAAAAGGAAGCATCTACTATTACTTTCCGTCAAAAGATGCAATCCTCCAGGCATTGGTAGAACGCAATTATGAAAAGCCTCTTCAGACAGCAAAAGCTCTGGCATATCAAACCGAAATCTCTCCTTTTACAAGAATGGCGATGATATTCCAGGCCTGCAGGAATTCTTCCTCTGAATTTCTAAAATCAGAGGACAGCACAGACTCCAGCACCCAGGCCAAGATATTCCTTCATCAAAAATATGTAAATCACATTATCACTGAGCTGAAGCCTGTACTGGCGGAAATCATCCGGCAGGGTGTGGAGTCAGGAGAAATTCATTTTGATGACCCGGAATCTCTGGCAGAA
>UQSX01000167.1 GCA_900543715.1 uncultured Blautia sp.
GATACGGGCTTTACCAAGGAAGAGGTAAGAAAACTGGCGGGAGAGCTGGGGGTATCTGTGGCCAGCCGTCCTTCTACTCCCTGTCTGGCTACAAGACTGCCCTATGGCGCCCAGATAAAGCCGGAGATCCTGGAACAGATTGCCCGGGGAGAGGACTTCCTAAGGAGGGAAGGCTTTCCTGTAGTCAGGCTGCGTTTTCATGGGGATATCGCCAGGATCGAGATCCCCTGTGAACAGTTCCGGGAGTTTTTGGAAAAACGGGAGGAGATCGTGAAAAATCTCAAAAATATGGGATTTTCCTATATTACTTTAGACATTCAGGGCTTCCGCAGCGGGAGCATGGATGAAAATCTGTAAAAATTTTAAAGGTGTCAAGAAAAAACACTTGACAGCATGGAAAACCTGAGGTATGATAGCCAAGGTGATTGTCAGTGGAGAAAATAGTAGAGCAGACGCTGCTGTATGATTTTTACGGCGAGCTTCTTACAGAACATCAGAGAAGAATATATGAAGATGTAGTATTCAATGACTATTCCCTCAGTGAAGTGGCCCAGGAACTTGGAATCAGCCGTCAGGGCGTCCATGACAATCTGAAGAGATGCAGCAGGATCCTTGAGGACTATGAAAACAAACTTCATCTGGTGGAAAAATTCGTTTCCATTCGGGAGAAGATCCGGCGTATCCACAGCCTGAGCCAGGAATGTGATAGTATGGACAAGGAAGAACTGGTGTCCCGGATTGAAAGTATTTCCCAGGAAATTTTAGAGGAGTTATAGCAGATGGCATTTGAGAGTTTAACTGATAAACTGCAGAATGTGTTCAAAAATTTAAGAAAAAAAGGCCGTCTGACGGAAGCAGACGTGAAAGCGGCTCTGAAGGAAGTAAAAATGGCCCTCTTAGAGGCAGATGTCAGCTTCAAGGTGGTAAAACAGTTTATGAAGGCCGTCCAGGAACGGGCAGTGGGACAGGATGTGATGTCCGGTCTGAACCCCGGCCAGATGGTGATCAAAATTGTAAATGAAGAGCTGGTAAAGCTTATGGGAAGCGAGACCACGGAGCTTGCTCTGCGGCCGGGAAATGAAGTGACAGTCATTATGATGGCCGGTCTCCAGGGTGCAGGTAAGACCACCACTGCCGCAAAGCTGGCAGGAAAGCTGAAATCCAAGGGAAGAAAGCCTCTTCTGGCAGCCTGTGACGTCTATCGTCCCGCAGCCATCAAGCAGCTCCAGGTCAATGGAGAAAAGCAGGGCGTAGAGGTGTTTGCCATGGGCGATAAGAACAGTCCGGTAGACATTGCCAAGGGCGCTTACGAACACGCAAAAAATGAAAAATACAATGTTTTGATATTAGATACCGCAGGACGTCTTCACATAGATGAGGATATGATGCAGGAGCTGGAAAATATAAAAGCAGCTCTTACTGTGGACCAGACAGTTCTGGTGGTAGATGCCATGACCGGACAGGATGCGGTAAATGTGGCGGAAACCTTCCAGAATAAGGTAGGCATCGACGGTGTGATCCTGACAAAGATGGATGGTGATACCAGAGGCGGTGCGGCCCTTTCCATTAAAGCGATCAGCGGAAAGCCGATCCTTTATGTAGGTATGGGAGAGAAGCTTTCCGATCTGGAACAGTTTTATCCGGAGCGTATGGCTTCCCGTATTCTGGGAATGGGAGATGTGATGAGCCTTATTGAGAAGGCTCAGGCTAATCTGGATGAAGAAAAGGCAAAAGAGATGGAACAGAAGTTCCGGAAAAACACTTTTGGCTTTGACGATTACCTGGAAAGTATGAATCAGATGAAAAACATGGGCGGCCTGTCCAGTGTCCTGAGCATGCTTCCCGGCATCGGTTCCCAGGTAAAAGATATTGACAGCATGGTGGACGAGAAAGAACTGGCCAGAAAAGAGGCCATGATCCTTTCCATGACACCAAAGGAACGCTCCAATCCTGATATCCTGAATCCTTCCAGAAAGGCCAGGATCGCAAAAGGAGCAGGAGTAGATATCGCAGAAGTGAACCGTATGGTAAAGCAGTTTGAACAGGCCAAGAAAATGATGAAGCAGATGCCCGGACTGATGGGCGGGAAAGGTGGTAAAAGAGGAAAATTCAAACTCCCCTTTTAACATATAAGAATGAGTAAAGATCAGGAGGTGAAAAGAACATGGCAGTAAAAATCAGATTAAGAAGAATGGGACAGAAAAAAGCTCCTTTCTATAGAATCATCGTTGCAGATTCCAGATCCCCAAGAGATGGAAAGTTTATCGAGGAGATTGGAACCTATGATCCAAACCAGGATCCAAGCGTATACAAGGTAGACGAAGAAGCTGCAAAGAGATGGCTGGCTAACGGCGCTCAGCCTACAGACGTAGTTGCTAAGATCTTCAAGCTGGCTGGTATCGAAAAATAATCGGGAGGTACTTTGTAATGAAAGAATTAGTAGAAGTAATTGCAAAATCTCTGGTAGATTGTCCCGATGAAGTCGTTGTTACCGAGACAGAAGAAAATGACGCAGTCCTTGTGGAGCTTAAGGTAGCGCCTTCCGACATGGGTAAAGTGATCGGACGCCAGGGACGGATCGCAAAGGCTATCCGTACAGTGGTAAAGGCCGCATCTTCAAAGAGCGACAAAAAGGTTGTCGTTGATATTTTGCAGTAAGCGTTTCGCTTATGACAGCATAGAAAGGGCTGTTGCAATAAAAGATTATTGCGGCAGCTCTTCTTTCATATATAGGAGAGAAAAAATGGAAGATTTACTTCAGGTTGGGGTGATTACCACCACCCACGGTATTCGGGGAGAAGTGAAGGTTTTTCCTACTACCGATGATCCCAGGAGGTTTGAGGATCTTCCCAGTGTCCTTCTGGATACAGGGAAGGAACTGTGCGAGCTGGAGATCCAGCGGGTGAAATATTTTAAGCAGTTTGTGATCCTGAAATTCCGGGATGTAGATGACATTAACGACATTGAGCCCTACAAAGGGAAAAGTCTTTATGTGACCCGGGATATGGCAGTGCCTCTGGGAGAAAATGAATATTATATAGCAGACCTTATGGGCATGGAGGTTTTTCTGGAGGACGGCAGCCGCTTCGGCAGGATCAAAGACGTTATGGAGACAGGAGCCAATGACGTGTATATTGTCCAGACAGAGGAGAAGGAAGTGCTGATTCCAGCCATTAAGGACTGTATCCTTCAGGTGGATGTTCCGGAAAATAAGATGATCATTCATCTTATGAAGGGCCTGGTTTAGGAGGAAAGATATGAAATTTCATGTACTGACTTTATTTCCGGAAATGATTGAAAATGCCGTGAATACAAGTATTACCGGAAGGGCGGCAAAGAAAGGGACCATTTCCCTGGACACTGTAAATATCCGGGATTTTTCTGTCAATAAACATATGCGGGTGGACGATTATCCCTATGGAGGAGGGGCAGGCATGGTCATGGAACCGGAGCCGGTATACCAGGCCTGGAAGTCTGTGGCTGATCTGCAGGAAAAAGAAGGGAAGAAGCCCCGCTGCATCTATCTCACTCCCCAGGGAAAGGTTCTGAACCAGACCCTTGTAGAGGAGCTTGCTATGGAGGAAGAGCTGATCCTCCTCTGCGGCCATTACGAGGGAATCGACGAGCGGGTTCTGG
>UQSX01000168.1 GCA_900543715.1 uncultured Blautia sp.
GAAAAAATTACATTACGACGCTTATAAAGGAAGCGGTAATGACAACGTTTTTCTTAATAAAAGAAGAGGCGTAATCAATCGTGCTAAGACGCCCAGGGTTTGTAACGTATTTGCAACAACTTTCCGTGTAACCCCTTGATTTTCCAGTATTTTCGGTTACCCAAGAGATAATCAAAGAGCCTGTGCTCGATTACAAAAGATTTTTATCCCGGAAGTTTCGGCTTCCGGGATTTTTTCAAAGGTAGAAGTTTCATTTAAATCTAAAATCATTTCTTAATTTTACTTTTCACTGACGGCAGGAATACTGCTGACACAAATCCAATATTCAAAATAATTCCAGATAATAAAGTTTAGAGAAGAGTGCAGTTCAGATACAGAAAAAGGTGATTTCAGGGGTGTAGTTTTTAGGATTGCTGTGGCTTATATATTGAAAATACTAATTTTAGAGGTATAAATACAAGTAAAAGGGTAACTATTAAAATTCAAGTTTACATTGTGAAGAAAAATTGATTTCCGGACTTGCCCAGAAGGACTATGATAAAAAGATATTGAAACTGACGGAGAGAGAACTGTCGCAGATCAGGAAAATTACAGCGGATTACGATGAAGAAGAACCTACTTGGGAACAACAATTAAAGGAATGGATATCTGAAACGTATAAGGGAAAAGAATTTCAGGAGGGAACACCCCTGATTTTACATTTCTCTCGAAAAAAACAAGACAGGAAATTTACTGGGAGCATGATGGCCGGATGGATGATCCCATATATGCCCAGAATGCAGTAAGAAAAATACAGGCTTATGAGGAAAACGACATCTATCCAGGAGAAAGGCTGATCCTTACTTTTGAGACAGAAAGGACAGCATTGGATATGCAGCAGATAGAAAAACTTGTTTGTAAGTATTTGACAGAATAAGAGCTGCTGCACAGACAAAATTACGGCAGCTCTTATGGGAAATGACGGTTCGTATAACCCGTCATTTATTGGGAGTCATGGTGTATTTATTTTAATTTGGCATAGGTCTCGTCATCTACAGCTTCCAGCCATTCGTTGCTGGTTTCTGTTCCCGGAGCCTCAAATGCGATATGAGAGAACCAGCTGTCTGCTTTGGCTCCATGCCAGTGTTTTACTTCCGGTGGGATTACAATGACAGTTCCTGGCTCCAGGCTTACAGGAGCTTTGCCTTCTTCCTGATACCAGCCGCTTCCTGCTGTGCAGATAAGGATCTGTCCGCCGCCGGTTTTTGCATGGTGGATGTGCCAGTTATTGCGGCAGCCTGGCTCAAAGGTGACATTTGCCAGAGAGATAGGACATTCTCCTGGTTTTGTCAGAGGATTTAAATAAGAATTTCCAATAAAATACTGGGCAAAAGCAGAGTTTTCCTGTCCCAGACCAAATACGTTTGCCTTATTGAATGTTTCCTTGTCCTGAATCTTCATAAAAAATACCTCCTTAAATCGTTCTTTTGGTATCCTGATTTTTGCGGATGCTGTAGCGGAGATAGTCCAGATGACTTAGCTGCTTTTCACGGAAGTGGATATCCGCCAGAATACTCTGCCGCTTTCGCTCAAGGATATTCAGACACTGAGCTTTTGCGTCGCTTTTTTCCAGCAGCAATTTCATGTAGGTTTCTATCTCAGAGCTTTCAAAGCCGATATCGTGGAGAGTCATGATTATGCTCAGACGTTCCAGGTCTGTATCATCATACTGCCAGGAACCTATTACTTTCTTTACGGCTCCGCATAATCCCCAGCGCTCATACTCATGAAGAATCTCAAGGGGTATGTGATAACGCTGGCTTGCTTCATCGATAGTCATCTTTTCACTCCTCTCTGCCCGCAGACTTTTTGTCCGCTGATACCATAAATGTAGGTGTCCATCTCTGAACACTTATATTTTAGTTCCTTTGGAAAAATCTGTCTAATGCTTATATTCAATCATCATAAATGCCTGAAAGATATTTTTAGACTTTTCCGGGAAAAATAGAAAAAAGGCATGAACAGAGATAAAACTTAAGCATTAGACAGGTAAAGAACCTGGAACTATAATTAAACATAGATAAAAAACTATTACCCTCAGTGTACAGAGGGATTTTTAGGTACTGAGAATAAAATCAGTACAGGACAAACAGGGAGGTAAGCTTTTATGCAATATACAAAACTGGGAAATTCAGATCTGACAGTCTCCCGTATCTGTATGGGATGTATGGGATTTGGAGAAGCTGGAAACGGGCAGCACAGCTGGACCATCGATGAAGAACATTCCCGTGAGATAATTAAAGAAGGACTGAAGTTAGGTGTGAACTTTTTTGACACAGCTGTAGGGTACCAGAGCGGTACCAGCGAACAGTATGTAGGCCGGGCTTTGAGAGACTTTGCAAAGCGGGAGGATGTGGTAGTGGCTACCAAATTTCTTCCACGGACACAGGAGGAAATCAACCAGGGCATCACCGGACAGGAACATATTGAACGGCTGATCGATACCAGTCTGAAAAATCTGGGATTAGACTATGTGGACCTGTATATTTATCATATGTGGGATTACGAAACACCTCTTTATGATATTATGGAAGGGCTGAATCGAATCGTAAAAGAAGGAAAAGCCAGGTATATCGGAATCTCCAACTGCTTTGCCTATCAGCTTGCCAAGGCAAATGCCCTGGCGGAAAAAGAAGGATTTCCTAAGTTTGTATCCATACAGGGCCATTACAACCTGATTTTCCGTGAAGAGGAAAGGGAAATGGCAAAGCTCTGTGCGGAAGACAATATTGCCATGACGCCTTACAGCGCCCTGGCAGGTGGCCGTCTTTCAAAACGTCCGGGAGAGACTTCCAAGCGGCTTGAGGAAGACAGTTACGCAAAGTTCAAATACGACGCTACAGCACAGCAGGATCAGGTGATCATTGACCGGGTGGCTGATCTGGCAGATAAACGAGGAGTATCCATGACAGAGATTTCTCTGGCCTGGCTGCTGACCAGGGTGACAGCACCGGTGGTGGGTGCCACAAAACTGCACCATATCCAGGGAGCGGCAAAAGCAGTGGATCTTGTGCTGACAGAGGAAGAGAAAAATTATCTGGAAGAGGCCTATGTTCCCCATAAGCTGGTGGGAGTAATGGCTCAGAATACATCGGCTGCAGCAAAACAGGAGCATGTATGGTCCACAGGCAGTCAGAAAATAGTGACAAAATAGAAAAATAAATAGATCGCAGGAGGATAATAAAATGAATTACAGAGAAACAGATCCAGAATTTGCAGAACGTTTTGAACATTTTACCTTTGAAGAGGTAGTCCAGGAAGAAGGCCAGCAGCTGGAAGAAACCACCCGCCATATGGCGATCATCGCTACCCTTTTAGGATGCCAGGGAATCGATGAGTTTAAGCTGGAAGTGCCACGGGCTTTGGATGGAGGACTTACTCCGGTAATGATCAAAGAGGTAGTTTACCAGGCAGTGGACTATCTGGGAATTGGCAGAGTACGTCCTTTCCTGGATGCAGTCAATGAAATCCTGATCCAGAGAGGCGTGAAGCTGCCTTTAGAGGGACAGGTGTTTATGATACACTAAATTTACCGAAAAAAAGCGTCAGAATTCCCTGAAAAAAG
>UQSX01000169.1 GCA_900543715.1 uncultured Blautia sp.
GCTTTCTTCGAAAAAGAAAAAGCAAAAGAAATTGCACTTAAAAAAATTTTGGCTTTCTCAATGGCTATAAATGGTATTGAATTAGGTGAACATATACCTCATTTTTTGATGAAAGAGTTTGAATTGATAGAAGAAAGTTTTATAAATGGTTCACCTACGATGAAACAGTTTTTGATAGAAGTCGGAGAACTGGAGAAATCTGAACAATATATATTAAAAAGTGGGCTACCAGAAGTAGTTGAAGAATACTATTTTTTAAAATATTTAGATACGCAGATTGAAATTGATTGGGACAATAAGACTTGTGTTGAAGAATTTGTAAATCAAGGGTGGAAAACTTCTCCTAGTGCTTTTGCTTGTTTCTTGTGTAGGTTAGTGGAAGATTTTTCAGAGCATCCATTAGTGAATTTTGAAGGGATTTTAAAATTACCGCAGGAACTTAGTTGTGAATGTGCAATTTTATATGCCGATGTACTTAGAGAATATACCTTTTGGGTCGATGATATTGCTAAATATAAGAATAGTGTTCCTGTAATTTATGAGGAGATACTTGGCAAGACTGTTGATAGCGGAGTTTTGCATAAAGTATGTAAAAATTATGCTGTAGCGTTATTTAACATGATATGGTGGTGTAGTAAAAAAAGCGATAGTGATGACTTTGAAGGATCATATGCTGGCTTATTTTTAGAAAGACTGAAAAACTTAAGTAATAGTATGGTTGAATTAAAGGAAATATATTTGAATGCCCAAAAATTGTTTGAATAATATTTCTCGAAACGTTATTTCAAGCCAATATATAGCAATAATGTGCTGGTTTGTTGTCGCAAAGGACCTTGACATATTGGGAGGATGATATAGTTATTTTTTGATTTGCTTGACTATATAATTTTTATGCAAATAACTTATAGAAATAGCTGATTGTTAGAACGAACAAGTAATAAAAGCTATAAACAAGCTTCATTTATATGTTGATTATATTTAAGTAAATTTAGCTCGATTACTATTACAGTGCGTTTCCTTAGAACTTCTAGCAAACTATATAAGTGGTGAAAAGCAAACTTGACTAATAGACTCAATATAGGTAATTATTCCGACGTGAAATATAGTCGGCTCAGAAATGCTTTTCTGACATAGAGATTGTTATGTAATAGTACCCGGAAAAATTCAGCAACGGACAATTAGCCAGATATAAAATTCCCCTGTTTGGGTCTATCTATTTCTCGATTGTATATTACGCGTGAATAGATCAGTGTTCACGGATAAATAGATCACTTGTCACGGAGATTTAGATCAGTGATCACGGGAACGAGACCGCTGATTCCTACTTCCGTGTTTGCCCTATTATGTTAAAAGAGCAGCAAATCAAAAAAGTATTGTGATATCATCTGCGGCTCATGCCGCCTGGAGAATGATTTCAGCATTCCCCATAACGGCTCCGCTCCAATGATATATTAATGCCAACAGGGCCATTCGCCTTTGCAGGCTTTTTGTACCTTGACAAGATAGTCGCGGAATTCCATAGGATCCCCGCCGTCATACAGAAGTTCTTTAAACAACTGATATGCCGGGCTGTCATAGCGACGGCGTCCCAGATTTTCCAGGATATCGCTGCGCAAAAGGCTCCCCTGATCCTCATCCATATACCGACTCAGCAGATACATTGTACTGATGCATTCCAGCTCAAGGTGCTGGATATCCTTCAGCAATTCATCAATTAACTCACAGAGTGCGGTGACAGCTTCACAGGAATCAGCACAGTTAACCTCATCCAACAGGTCATAGATGGTGTTATCAGCCATTGTCATTCACCTCGCTTCCTTCATCTGAAAATGCGTGGCGTTTTCTCATGGAGATGCGGCCCTTGACCTCAATGCTGTACTTATTGTTAATGATGCGGTCTAGGATACCTTCGGCGACGGCACTGCCTTCGTCTTCTGCCCGGTCACAGTCAATGCGATAATACCAGTCATCTACGTCATACTGGGTACAGAGGATCAGCGCCCCTTTCCGGCTGCAGGCATCAATCAGTTCCAGAAGATCATAGGCTTCCGATTCGGGAAGCGGCCGGAGAAGCCATTCGTCAATGATCAGCAGGTCAAACCTGGCATAGGCCTTTTTTACCTTATTTTGTGTATTCAGGTTTTTGGCAACAGCGTATTCATTCAGCAGATGAGGCATACGGACGTATCGGACCTTATAGAGCTGCCTGCATGCGGCGACACCAAGCGCGTTTGCGATATAAGATTTTCCTGCACCTGTTGATCCCTTCAGGACTACATGATGGTTGTCACGGATATACGCACAAGTCGCAAGCTTTGTAATCAGCCCTTTATCCAGCTCACGGTCTTCATAGTACTCAATCGCTTTCACACATGCCTGGCTTTCACTGAGCCTGGCCTCATGGATCCGGCGATGGATGGTGTTCTTCCTGCGGGAAACGTTTTCTGCGTCTACGAGAAGAGCCAGACGGTCCTCAAAGGAGAGCGCCTTATAACGCTGAGGTTCTTCCAATTGTGACTCCAATTCCCGTGCCATACCGGGAAGCCTCAGAGCACGCAATTCTTTGACAGTTGAGAGGTCGATCATTTTTCATCGCCTCCTTCCCGGAACTGTTCTGCGCCACGGGTAAAGCCGCGGCTCCGGCGGTGATTTGTCCTTTGGACGGATGATGGATCTGTTTTCCCATCTTTCTTTACCGGGGATTTCAGCAAGGCCTGTATCCCACGGATGGAAGGATCTCCACTAAACAAAAGGATTTGCCGGCATGCTTCTTCGATCTGCTCAGCTTTGTATCGATCTGCGTATTTTTTCAGGCTGACACAAGACTTAAAGCCCTGCTCAGGAGCCTTTCCGGATTCCAGGAAGAAGCGGACGACTTTTTCTGTATTGGGGCCGATCGTGGAAGCCCAGGACTGGAAATCATCTTTCGTGTAGGTAAGATACTGCCGATGGTTCTCCGGCATATGCGAGGTTATCATGACCGGATCCCGCTTACGGCTGACCTCTCTTGGATGGACAGCCACCCGGTTCCCGTGGAAGAATACTTCCACTGTATCATGCGTCACACGGACGCTGACCGATTCCCCAATCAGATCATAGGGAACAGAATACTTGTTTAATCCGTCAGTTACGGTATAATCAAGAAGAACTGTCTGATCCGACCAGAGAGACGGTTCATAGGGATTGACAGGGAGCGGCTGCATGAATTCTTTTTCCTCATGGATATAAGCATCACGGCGGTTCCCTTCCCGCTTTTTAAAGGTATAACCATTGAGTTCTTCCAGCTTTTCAGTAACTGCCTCTTTGGCATCGGCCAGGGAAAAGAATGTGTCATTCCGCAGCGCTGCCAGGATCCACGTAGACGCATAAGAGACACTGCCCTCGGCATGGCTCTTATCCTGCGGACGGCGAACGCGCGCAGGAACAATCGCAGTACCATAGTGATCGGCAAGCTCCGAATAGCTGCGGTTCAGGACTGTATCCAGACTGCAAATGTCAAGCACTTTTTTACATTGTTAGGTAAGATGTTTTTTACACCGTA
>UQSX01000170.1 GCA_900543715.1 uncultured Blautia sp.
CATAGCGGTACAGCTGCAGATGACCAGGGTATCAATAAATACGCCTAAAGCCTGGAGCAGCCCTTCCTTGGCAGGATGACTGATATCTGCGGCAGCCGCAGCACAGGGAGCAGAGCCTGAACCTGCCTCATTGGAGAAAAGCCCTCGCTTTGCCCCATTCATGATAACAGCTCCGATCCCTCCTGCAACAGCCTGGCGGAAACCGAAAGCTTCTGCAAAAATCCGCTGGAAGACTCCCGGAAGGGCTCCCAGGTTCGTAACAATGATAAAAACCGTAACCAGCAGATAGCATACAGCCATCACTGGAACCATGATATCCAGTACCCGGACTGAGGCGTTTTTTCTCAGAACGATCACTGCTGCCAGAGCCACCAGAAGAATGGTGGTATAAAGGGGCGGTATCTGAAAAGCATTTTCAAAGGCAGAGGAAACAGAATTTCCTATCACCTGACTGATACCGCACCAGCAGATGAGACCAGACAAAGCAAAAAGGCAGGCCATAAAGGACTTCCGGCTCCTGTCTCTGGTCTTTCTGAAAAAGTAATGTATGTAATAGGCAGGGCCTCCCCGATAACCTCCATAAAGGGGATCCTTTTCCTTATAAAGCTGAGCCAGAGTGGCCTCTGCAAAAGCTGTGGAAGACCCCAGAAGGGCAATGATCCACATCCAGAATACAGCCCCTGCCCCTCCCGCGGAGATAGCCGCCACCACGCCTACCAGGTTCCCCATGCCTACCCTTGTTGCCGTAGACACGATCAGGGCCTGCACTCCGGAAATCCCGTCCTTTTGACCATTTCCCTTTTTTTCTGTAACCACCTGGATCATATCCGGAAAAAGACGGAAAGGAAGAAATCTGGTCCTGACCGTAAAATAGATCCCCGATGGGATCAGGATCAGCACCAGCAGGGAAATCCCCAGGGAACTTCCTCCCGGAAGAGGGATGGTGATAAAATCTCCCCACAAAATATGAAATATCCCGTAAAAGATATCTAAAAATTTATTGCCTGCTGTTTGAAAAAATGTCTCCATAATCTATCCTCTTTCTTTTGTCTCTTGTACATTAGATTCTTTTAGTATATAGTAGAAGTGTTCATCTGTAAAATTGATAGTTGTAATAGTATAAATCGAAAAATTAGATTCTTATCGGGAACATATCCAAACAGATAATAAAGAGGATATAGGCGGAGGAGGGGAATTTATGGATACCAAAAACTTGACGACTTTTATCTATGTGGCAGAACTGCGCAGCTTTACGAAAGCTGCAGACCGACTGGGCTTTTCCCAGTCTACGGTCTCTTTTCAGATTAAACAGTTAGAAAAAGAACTGGGCTCCCAGCTTTTTGAACGGATCAATCACACTGTCCATCTCACAGAAAAAGGCCGGGAGGTCCTGGAATATGCCCATCAGGTCAACCGTATGACCAGGGAGCTGGAAGACAGTATGAAAACAAAAACAGCAGAGGGACATATCCGTCTGGCTACTGCCGACTCTTTGTGCACTTCTCTTCTGTCCAGAGATTTCCAGCATTTCCGCAGGCTTTATCCGGACATCACACTGAAAATCGTTGCAGCGGGAACAGAAGAAATGTTCCGGCTTATGAATCACAACGAGGTAGATGCCATCTTGACTCTGGATAATCACATTTACAATGCGGAATACCGGATCGTCCGAGAAGAAAAAGTACATACTTATTTCGTGGCTGGGGCAGGCACCAGCCTTGTCTCTGCTTCTTCCCTTTCTGTCCAGGAGCTGATCCGGCAGCCTTTCATCCTGACAGAAAAAGGCATGAGCTACCGCCGCCTGCTGGAAGAAAAGCTGGCGGAGCTGTCCCTGGAAGTCCAGCCTGTTCTGGAAATCGGAAGCACAGAACTGATCTGTTCCCTGGTAGAACAAGGCGCCGGCATCTCCTTTCTCCCCGATTACGTCATAAAGGACAGAGTAAAGGCCGGAACCCTGGTCTGTCTGCCAGTGTCCGGCCTGGAAATTCAGGTATGGAAACAACTTTTGTATCATCGGAATAAGTGGGTGTCTCCTCAGATGGAAACAGTGTTAAAATATTGTGTGAGCAGGGAGTTTAGCTGATTATCCAGTCTATACCAAAAGAACTCAATCAAGCCCCCACTCTTTCTTACATTCTTCAAGAGTATAGGTTTCTTCCTGCTCGCTTTCAGGATCATTTAAATAACTCTCTGCCATTCTTCTGCAGTATAAGTCATCATCTTCATCATCAGCAGTAATGCCCTGTATATACGCTAATATATATCCCATTTTGTATTCCGGCACATCTTCCAGTAAAGTTATGATTTTTTCTTTATTACTCATAAGATCACTCCTTTTATAGCGCCATTATAGCATAGGTTCATCATTATGGTCAAAAAATATTGGCCTCTCTTTTCAGAGCTTCTCTGACAGTTTCTCCTTTCTGAACTACCAGGAAGTCTCCGTCTTTCTTCCCTGCCGCCATTTTCTTCAGGATTCCATATCCTCCCCGGATTTTGGAGACCTTTCCTCCGATCATGTCTGCCAGAGGCTGTATATAATCCTCTATCTCCTTCAGAGGATAGATTCCGGTGTCAATGATATAAAAGTTTTCAAAGCCCCGGAACATGGAGCGCATATATTCTTCTGTGGCCTCCAGGCCCTTTTCCTTCAGGATCCGGTTCAGGTCCAGACAGGAATTTTTCATATATTCCATCCACCCATAGCTGAGAAAAAAGCCGTCTTTTGGTCTTTTCAGCTCTTTCAGGCTATCCCCGGACAGAAGGATATCCACACAGTCTCTGGTCTTCGGCACGATCAGCGGAGCTCCTGCTGCCTGAAGGCAGGCAGTTGCCCCTCCGCATCCGGATACGCACAGGAGGATTTCTTCCATGCCTTCCATATGGTCAATGGTTTCCTGCAGATACTTTTGCAGTTCTTTTGGACTGCTGTGGAGACTTTGAGGGATAAAACGGATCTCACCGGCAAAGCCTGTTTCCTCCACTGCCTTTTCAAGTTCTTTTTTCAATGTGGGACAAGATAAAATGATTTTTCTTTCCATATTTTCCTCCCCTTTTCTACGTATACTGTTAAAGCAAAGCAATTCCTTTGGGGACTTTGGGATTTCACTGAATTTTTCTCTTTAGGTTTCTCTGACTTTTTCTTCGTACATTTTATATTTTTCTTTTGGAACTTCCAGCGCCTCCATGGCCTGTTGTACTGATATATTCATATTTTTCATAAGGGCTCGTATATTCGTTACTAAAGTATCCTCTTTTCCATCCTCATGTCCCTGTTCATAGCCTTCTTCTCTCAGCCATTTCATATGCTGTTCCTGATCATATTCGTACAAGCTCACTTTTATCACCTCTGCTCGATTCTTTCTCAAAAAATCTGCGAGAATCCCTTCCTCTATGCATTCGGTCACCGCTTTGTCCAGTGCCATATTTAATTCCAAGGTTTTCGTATAACCCCTTACCTTCTCTACGAATTCTGAATATTCTTTCAGAGTACTGCAAGCCTCCA
>UQSX01000171.1 GCA_900543715.1 uncultured Blautia sp.
TTTAATAGTTGCTTATCATCGCCTGCTTCTGCATATTCCAAGAGGTAATTGGGGGACGTTTCCAACTCATCACACAGGCTCAATAACAATGGCATACTGGGAACCTTTTTCCCGCTTTCCAATTGTCGGATATAGCCGTCATGTACATGACATAGATCAGCCAATTGCTGGCTTGTCAATCCACACTGTTTACGTTTTTCCCTGATTTTCCTACCTAATCTCTTGGTATTCATTTAATCCCACCATTCACTAATAGTTACATTTGTTATAATTTAGTATACAATCCGGTTCTTCAAATATACAGACCACCATTTTATTACATGCATTAACTTTTAGTTACAAACAACAGTAAAAGAACAATCTAAAAGCACAAACTATCAGCCCTGTTTTCAGCGGATTTTATTGTTACATTCCGCTGCCTGCCCAAAATTCCACATATCTGTATGCATTACTGTCTATTATGGTTCCATAATCTCCCAGTGTATAACCATAGAGACGCAGGGCACATGTCCTTCTGGTGTCTATCAGGTCATAATTGTAACTATTTGCATAAAAAGGGGGTTTTGAATTAACGCCTGCAAGATAGCTGGTATATACTTGATTAATTCTGCTATACGCACAATATCCCTTCTGGGAATCCCTCCTGTATCAGTGCCTCATATCTAGTTTGATTGATTACTTTTTTGTTATCCACCACTTATTCCTCCATATTCCATCTGCTTATTCTAAATCATTTCTGCGCATTATCGAATTTTCTTTTCTCCTGGCCGGATAATATCTGGAATCTGTAGTTTTAACCGCTCCGCAAACTCCATTGCGCTAACAAACTCCGTTTTTTCATAGTCTACAAGTTTTTCTGGCAGATTATAAATTTCTGTATCAGCATAATAATATAATCCCCGCAAGGTTCCAGCATCATATCCGAAATCCTCCGGCTTATATTCCGCCATACTTTGCAGACAATTCAATGGCCAGCATTCAACCTTTTCATCCTCATCATCTGCAAAAATATAGTCTTTGCCGTCCTGATCAAGCCGCAGAAAATAGATTATATCCTCTGATAAGGCAGAGATAATAAGAGAGTGGCAGCCATCATCCTCAAAACCATAAATTTCTCCTGATACCATCTTATTTATGGAGATATCCTCTATCAATTCCATTTGTTGGACAATATTCTGGATAGTCTTTAGCATTTCGTAATCTTCAGATATAGATTTTGAAAATATCTCACCCAATTCCGCACTACCAAGGTCGTTTCCAATTATTTTTCCATTGTAATCAATGTTGCCTGCGTTTGGTTCTTCAATTGCACCGCCAGATTTCCGGTAAGGAAGAGTATAAAACCAGCGCCCTTCTTTTATGGTTTCTCCATATATGACTGAACCGGCAAATTCGTGTTCAAATGACACCGCCACTTCCCGGCATCTTCCTTTCAATGTCCAGCCTACATGTTCCATGTTTATTTCTATGCTCACCACCTCCTATTGATAGATTAATGTCTGTTCTTCGACTTGAATATCACGATCTGTCTGGATAACCTCACACGCCCGTCCTTCAATCTCTTCCCAGCTCAACCCGGTAAAATTATGAATGCAGGTAATTAGGGAACTTCCCTGTTCCATGTACAGATACTCCTTTGTACCGGCATCAAAAAACATATAAAAATCAAAATCCGGTTCAAAGCTGTCGTCCTCATCATCTTCATATTTTTCATACCAGACACCGCTATGTATTTGCAAGCCAAGTTCCTGGATAACCAAGTGTTTTTTGTCCAGCCAGACCTGATGTTCCTCATCCGTTTCAAAAAGGAAGTTCTCGCCATCCCATTCTTCCTCTTCCAATTCCTCCAGACGGCCTATTGTAGTATTGATTTTCTTCTCCATAAGTCACCTCGCTTTTTCCTTTGCAGAGCGCAGTTTTTCCCTATTCTGCTCAAACTGGCTCATAATATCTCCCTGCAGCCTGTCATGAAAATCCTTTGTCACTGGATAGCAGATATCCTGATATTCCGCCTTTCCTTCAACCATGCGTCGCTGGGAAGGCATAGCCACAAAGTTATTTCCTGCAAAGGATCGTTTGACAGAAATCTGATTAACTACAAATACATCACCAATCACAAGTCTGGCATATGCCTTAGTGGTATTGGACAAATCTCTGTTGTTTACTACCTGAACATAATAGTCAAAATCTTCCTCCCCATAAGTGAGGTCAACTTCGTTTTTCCCTCCCATACGTTCCTGGTACGCCTCCAGAATTTCTCCCCTTAATGCGGTACTGAAATCCGTAGTTTTTGGAAAAAACACATCACTGTATATCGGCTTATTCTGTTCATCTTTTTCCCCCGTTGGATACTGCGGCATACTCACATAAAGATTCCCTGATCTTCCCTCCCTGATAGTGATACCGGTTACTTTAAATCTGTCACCGAACGTTACCGCAGCAAATGCCCTCAGTTTTTTATCTTTCTCTGTTGATACCTCATAAATATTTACTGTATATTTCATAATTTAGTCTCCTTCTACTTTTTTAATGAATTCTATCTGGACATCGCCGGTTCCGGGAGTTCCTCTGTTACCACCAGTTCTTCTCCCTCATCTTTTATCTCCAGCTCGTTATTGATTTCCTGCTGGCGGATTAGTTTTTGTTTCAACTCCGATTCATAGGGGAATTCTTTATTAAACTCCCTTTTAGATTCCTCCATATTTCTTTTGTACTCTTCCAGTTTTTCTTTATGTGCGGCAACTCTCTTTTCCAAACTCCCCAACAGGTTCTCCATACGGACCATATTTCCGGAAGCACTGCTGCTCATATCTGCCGAATAAGTCAGTTCCCCACTCAGCTTTATGATACAGTCAGAATACTTTTTTTCTACCACTACATCAAACCCCTTATAGCTGCCCACCGTCCTGCTTTCCATACTTTCAAGGGAATGTGCCATCTCTAAGATAACGCTGCCCGCCGCCTCACGTTCATCATATCTAAGGCCGTTCAGAGTAACGAAAAAGTCCGGCTCCATACAGAGTGCCTGGTCACGTTTCCTGATATCTTTTTCCATAGCATACAATCGGTTCTCAGTCTTCTTAATCAATTCTGGATATTTGAAAAGGAAATTATCCTGATGGACATAGCGCTGGCTCTCATAGCTTGCCTTCAAGACCTGCAGACGCGAAACTTCCGTGTCTACCTCGGTTTTTTCCATAATCATAGGATTCCCAGACGCAATTGCCTTGATTTCCGCAAAGGATAAAATGGTTTCGTCTACGTCCTGACATTCCCTTTCAACCGTTTTGTCTGTCATTATCTGGCTGATAAACCTCTGCTTATTTTCTACAATCCCCCAGAGGTAACTGTCAAATGTCTTTTTCGTGATATAGCGGTATATATTGACTTCTTCATTATCATTTCCCTGGCGTATGATACGCCCTTCCCTCTGCTCAATATCAGTCGGTCATTTTTTGCGGACAGTTCAATACATGCCTGTCTGTTTCGCTCCC
>UQSX01000172.1 GCA_900543715.1 uncultured Blautia sp.
CCCCATTCTTCAACTTCTGTAACGTTTCCGTTGTAGCGGGTGATATAGCCTTTTGCTTTTTCTACTACTTCCGCACGAGCTTCGTCTTCCAGCTTTGCATTAACAACTAATGCTAATTCGTATTTGTTCATGCTTGTTGTACCTCCTTTTGGTCTTTTGGCCCCCTGTCTTTTACAGGGAACAAGGATTGCAGAAAGTGTCGGGAAACACTTTTCTGTCCTGAAATAATATATCACGGTTGCTTATTTTAACATAAGACCACGGGAAGTTCAAGCCTTTTTTTTCAATTCTTTTGTACTTTTTTCCACAGCTTTCCTGGCGATCATGATCTGATGGCCGCATCCTGTGCATTTCAGTCTGAAATCCGCTCCTACTCTCAGAATCTCCCACTCACTGCTTCCGCAGGGATGTTGTTTTTTCAGTCTGACAATATCCCCTACTTCGTAATCAAATTTCATATCTGTTTTCCTCACTGCTCCTGTATCTGTCCAAATACTTCTCCAATAGGCTGGCTGATCACCAGATCCGCCCCATTGTCCCGGGGAGTTGGATCTCTGTTTATCACCACCAGATGACTGCCTCTGAAATAGTCAATAAGAGAGGCTGCCGGATATACGGACAGGGATGTGCCGCCAATGATCAGCACTTCTGCCTGAGAAATTTCCCGGACAGCTTCCTGGATCACACGAGAGTCCAGGGCTTCTTCATAAAGGACCACATCTGGTTTTATGATCCCTCCGCATTTCCCGCACCTGGGTACTCCCTGGGTGCTCTTTATAGAATCAATATCCCAGAACGCTCCGCATTTCATGCAGTGGTTTCTGTAAACACTGCCATGAAGTTCCAGGACCTTTTTGCTCCCTGCCATCTGGTGAAGATTATCGATATTCTGAGTGACAACAGCCTTCAGCTTTCCTGTCTTCTCTAATGCCGCCAGTTTTTTATGAGCCTCATTTGGCTGAGCTTCACACAGCATTTTTGCCCTGTAGAACCTGTAAAACTCTTCCGGCTTTTTCATAAAGAAGCTGTGGCTTAAGATCACCTCTGGGGGATAATCCCACTGCTGATGATACAGACCATCCACACTGCGAAAATCCGGGATCCCGCTTTCTGTGGAAACTCCCGCTCCTCCGAAAAACACAATACTGCTGCTTTCGGAAATTATTTCCTGCAGTTTTTCCACGGCTTCATTTCTCATATACATTCCTCCTACCTGTTCTGAAAAGCCTCTTTTCTAATATTCCCCTTCTCTTTTCGCCTGGACCACAAATCGTGTGGCATCGTTTCCTGTACATGTGGACATAGTAATGATCTTGTCTTCCTTTGTCACTTCCACGCCGAAATCCACCAAGGACTGTGCCTTCATATTGGCCAGATACTGTCCAAACTGCTCATCCGGCGCAGAAAACAGGGTATATACTTCTCCTTCCGCATCCACCACGTGGCTGGAAAAAATCTCATACCGATAGTTCTTATCCGGCGTACATATCCACACATACCGCCCCGGAAGAGACTCCTGGTTCTGAAAATATTTTCTGAGAAGTCCGAACATGGATCCATTCCTCATATTATGTCCATAGATTATCGTATTGCAATCCTGAAAATCACTGCTGTTAGTATACTCTATAAAAATAGATCCCGCCGAATTGTAGTTTCTCTCGAAAGTATGGTGCAGATAGTAGTCATTGTCTGTTCCCTTCACCACGGGATAGCTGATTTGGGTCCCTTCGATCTGGAGCCAGGCAATGATATCCTGGTTGATGGCCTTCAAACTGTCCCAGTCCACTGCAGGCGGTACCGGAACGTCCGCAGCTTCTCCTTCCTGGGCAGCATCCGCTTCTTTCGACGGTTCCTCCTGAACATATTCCCGGATCCGGTCATATTCCTGAGTTCCTTCCCTGTACTCCAGAAAAATCCCTGCAAGCTGCACTGCCGAAAACACAAATACACAGGCCGCCAGAACCAAAATAATATAACGAAGAATATCTCCCGGTGTCTTTCTGTTCTTTTTGCTTTTACTCATTTTATGCTCCCATTCAGGACTTTCACCTGCTTTCCCCTCAGGTAAAAATCCGGTTTTAAGTCATATACTTTCTGTCTGTTGTTTAGTACATATTTTCATAATAGCTTTGGTAATCTTCTGAAATAATACTGCTGCTGGGCACTAACCGGCACTGGTAATCTTCTGAGCTTACAACAGCGCCTTCCGGGAGAACCACATTTCTGTACACAGAACAATACTCCGGATAGTCATCCGTAGGATCCTTTTCCAGCATGATTCCAAAAGAATGGTAAGATTGCCCGCCCTCGCTGTAAGGATCTTCATAAAGGATTTCATATGTAACATATCCAAAATTATCCCCTGCTGCCTGGATATCATAGGTTCCTGCCGGAAAATCTACTCCCGCCGTCACAGTGCCCGTAACATCTACCTGGTCAGCAACGGGATTTGGGATTCTGGATTCCAGATCCTCGGTCTGGGCATTTTCCGATTTAAAAAACACCGGATTCTTTCCATCCACACAGATCAGGGCACCTGTAAATAAGGGGATCCCTTCTGCCTCTTTAATCTCATACTCATCGGTTCCGAAGGATTCCTGTATATAGATAGAGTGTGTATTGTCATGGACTTCAAAACTGCTTCCTTCCGGCCCCGTTACACTATACTCTCCTTCCGGTATATCCGTTCCTACCATATACATACCCGCCGGAATCTCACTGTTCCAGTACTCTCCCTGAGCTGGAAGCTGTTCCTGTATTTCTTCGTAATCATAGCTCATGTCATAGCTCTCCTCTGATACCCCGACATATGCAGGCTCATCAAGGGAAATGCCAAGAAAACTGGCTACCGACAGTCCAAGCATTGCCAGGATCACAACGCCTATCAGGAGCGCCAGAATAGTAAGTCTGGGCGGCTGGCTTTTTCTTTGCCCTGAAGCCAGAGAACCTCTTTTTATATTTCTAAAATCTATGTTTTGATACCGGCTGTTTCTCGCCTGCTTTTTCGCCGGAGCAGATCCTGCCATTGTTTTCCGGTCTGCTCCCGGATCCTGTCTGGGGCTTGCCCCCTTGTCATCCCCGTTACTTTTCTTCCTGTTCTCATTCAGTACCGGCTGTTTATATTTCTCTGCTCCCTCTTCTGTGTGAACATGACTCATAGATTTCATAGAAGCATGGTCATACTGTGACCGGTTTAAACGGTCCTGATACATTTCATCTGACTTACGGTTGTCCATACCGCACTCTGTACAGATACCATCTTTTAATTTTCCACCACAAAGGCTGCAGGTATATTTCATCGCTCCCCCTCCTCCCTCGTATTCTCATTTTAACATACTTTTTCAGGAACTACATCTAAAGTTCTGTAAAAAAAGCCAATGACTGATCGTTCTGTCACTGGCTTTCTTCAAATAGTAGCGGGAGTAGGATTTGAACCTACGACCTTTGGGTTATGAGCCCAACGAGCTTCCAGACTGCT
>UQSX01000173.1 GCA_900543715.1 uncultured Blautia sp.
AGCGACACTCGCAGATGGTTATTACCATAATGAGGCAGAGACCAGCAAGAGATTTGTCAGAAGCCCTGTCAAAAGCCATGTAGGAATGACAATCTACCGGACAGGGGATTTAGGCTTTTATGATAATCGGGGGAATTTATGTTTTATCGGAAGAAAAGATTTTCAGATAAAACGGATGGGACATCGGATTGAACTGCAGGAGATTGAACATGAATGCAGTTTAATGGATGGTATATGGCAGGCCTGCTGTATTTACGATGGAAGAGATATAACGGTATTTTATGTAGGAAAAGCAGAAAACAGGCAGGTGCGCAGCTTCTTGAAGGAGAGGATCCCGCGATATATGCTCCCCGGCCATTTTGTAAACTTACAGAGTATGCCATTAAATAAAAATGGAAAGATTGACAGGGAATATTTGAAAACCTGGAAAGGAGGCGCGTAAATGACGGATGCGATTTTACAGGAAGCAGCAAAACAATATAAGACGCCATTCTATCTGTTTGATATTGATGAATTAATCCAAAATGTGGAGCGGATTAGGAAACTGTCAGGTGAAGATATCAATATTTGTTATGCAATGAAAGCAAATCCCTTTCTGGTTGCTGCACTGGCAGAACGGGTAAATAGGATTGAGGCATGTTCGGCAGGGGAATATGATATCTGTAGAAATCAGGGAATTAAGCCGGAGAAGATTATTTTGTCCGGAGTGTTAAAAAAGAAAGAGGAACTGGAACGGATTTTCAGAAAAGAGATGACACTGCCGGTCGTTACAGCAGAATCAAAAGAACAGTTTTTGCTGATTTCCGAGTTGGCTCAAAAATATGAAAGGAATATTCGTATCATGCTTCGGCTGACCAGCGGAAATCAATTTGGTATGGAGCTCAGTCTGGTGGAGGAATTGATGATAGAGAGTCTTGAAAATCCATATTTAAAGATAGCAGGGCTGCATTATTTTTCAGGAACACAGAAAACGGATGTGAGCTTTATGACACAAGAATTACTTTATCTGAATGGAATTTACAAACAATTCAAGAAACGGTATGGAATAGAGTTGGATGAAATGGAGTATGGTCCAGGGATATATGTGGAATATTTTCAGAAACAGAAAGGATGGGAAGTGGAAGCAGCCTTCCAGAAACTGAGAATGTGCGTAAAAAATATGAGCTTTCAGGGAACGCTCACCCTGGAACTTGGGAGAAGCCTCACGGCCACATGCGGATATTATGTGACAACCATCCAGGAACTGAAACAGAATGGAAATGAATCTTATGCCATTGTGGATGGCGGAATCCATCAAATGCATTATGACGGACAGATTATGGGGATGAGGCTTCCGTTCTATCGGCAGCTTCCCAGAAAAAGCTGCAAAGGAGCCTATTGGAATATATGTGGAGCACTTTGCACGGTCAATGATGTGCTTGCGAAAAATATGTGGCTGAATGAAGTCCATAGAGGTGATGTGTTGGTTTTTGAAAAGATGGGAGCTTACTCGATAACAGAAGGGATAGCGCTGTTTCTCAGTAGGGAACTGCCCGGAATCCTTGTGTATAGGAAGATAACCGGTTTGATTCAATTCAGGCCTTCAATACTGACCAGTTTGTTTTATAAACCATTTTCGGAAGGAGAAATATCGGATGGACGAATTAATGAAAATATTGCAGGAGTTGGAACCGGATGTAAATTACATGGAGGAGCAGGCTCTTATTGATGCCCATATCCTCGACTCGTTTTTGATACTGGAATTAGTTGCAGAGTTGGAGGATACCTATCATATCCGCATTTCTCCTGCAGATATCGTTGCAGAGAACTTCAATTCAGCCAAAGCCTTGTGGCAAATGATAGAGAGGCTTAAGGAAGAACGGTAATATGGCTTATCATACAACATTATATCTGGTCCTTTTTCTCCCGGCATCTATGATCGCATATCAGCTTATGCCGGTGAAATACCGCTTTTATGTGTTGCTGCTGTTTGGATATTATTTCTATTACTGTATCAGCGGCACACTGATTATCTATATCATGGCGGCAACCATAACTACATATTTATCAGGTCTTCTGATTGAAAAAAAGAAAGGATTTCTGATTTTCTGTATCCTGTTGCTGATGGAAAACTTGGCATATATGAAATACTATAACTTTTTTGCCGCCAATGGAAACCGCATCATCAGTTTTATAACGTCAGAACAGCCATTCACATTGAAGGCCATGATTCTGCCCATTGGGATTTCATTCTATACCTTATCAGCAGCAGGATACCTTATAGATATATATTACAAAAAAATACCGGCAGAAAAAAATATCGGGAAGCTGGCTTTGTTTCTTTCTTTTTTTCCGACTATTATGGAAGGACCAATCTGCCGCTATGGGGAGCTGGGAAGGGAGCTGTTTGCAGGACGCAGCATTACCATGGAGAGGCTGGCAACTGGGGCTCAGAGAATCTTTTGGGGACTTTTCAAGAAGATGCTGGTGGCAGACCGGCTGGATGTCCTGGTGAAAACCGTATATGACGGATATCAAAACTATGACGGGACAGTAATCAGTGTGGCAGCCGTTGCCTATACAATACAGCTGTATATGGAATTTTCCGGTTGTATGGATATTGTTATTGGCACCGGTGAAATATTTGGAATCACATTGCCGGAAAACTTCAGACGCCCTTTTTTCTCAAAGACCGTATCGGAATTCTGGAGAAGATGGCATATTACGCTGGGAAGCTGGTTTAAAGAATATGTGTTTTATCCGGTATCTATGTGGGGGCCGGTAAGAAAGCTGTCAAGGACAGCCAGAAAACATAACCGGCACTGGGGGGAGGTAACCGCCGCCGCATTGGGGCTGTTTCCGGTATGGCTTTGCAATGGAATATGGCACGGGCCAAGATGGAGCTATATATTTTATGGGCTCTATTATTTTGTGCTGATTACTCTGTCCATTGCCATGCGCCCATGTTCAGAAAAACTGTGCCGGTTTTTCAAGCTGAATCAGTCGTCTGCCCTTTATCATCTGTTTCAGGTTGGCAGGACATTTCTGTTGGTGGTGATTGGAGAGCTGTTTTTCAGGGCTGAAGGTCTGCGGATTGGCTTGCAGATGTTTGCACGTATTTTTACACAGTTTAACCTGTCGTCTTTTTGGAACGGGACTTTGCTGACCCTGGGTCTGGACAGAGGGGATTATCTGTTGATAGGAGCCGCTTTAACCGTTGTCTTTTTTATCAGTTTGGCTGAAGAAAAAGGGCGGGATGTGCGCCGGGATATAAAACAGCTCCCCTTACCGCTTCGCTGGAGTCTTTATTACAGTGTGATGTTGGCCATTTGCCTGTTTGGGACTTATGGCGTTGGCTATA
>UQSX01000174.1 GCA_900543715.1 uncultured Blautia sp.
CGACTCTTATCCAGCACTTTAACGGATTAATGAAGCCTACCTCCGGGACAGTGTCCTATAATGAGGAAGATATCTGGCAGGAAGGCTATTCCCTGAAAAGGCTGAGAAGTAAGGTAGGGCTGGTCTTCCAGTATCCGGAACACCAGCTTTTTGAAGCAGATGTGCTTTCTGACGTCTGCTTCGGTCCGAAAAATCAGGGGCTTTCTCAGGAAGAAGCCCAGGAGCGGGCCAAGATCGCTTTGAAACAGGTAGGACTGAAGGAAAAATATTTTGCCTCTTCCCCCTTTGAACTGTCCGGGGGACAGAAGCGCAGGGTGGCCATCGCCGGTGTTCTGGCTATGGAACCGGAGGTATTGATCCTGGATGAGCCTACGGCAGGGCTGGATCCCAAAGGACGGGATGAGATTCTGGATCAGATCGCGTGGCTCCATCAGGAAAGGAAGATATCTGTAATCCTGGTTTCCCACAGCATGGAAGATATTGCCAGGTATGTGGAGCGGATCATTGTGATGAACCAGGGGGAAAAAGCATTTGACGGAAAACCCAAGGAAGTCTTTTCTCACTATAAAGAGCTGGAGGCCATGGGACTGGCGGCTCCCCAGATTACCTATATCATGCATGCCCTGAGAGAAAAGGGACTTCAGGCGGATACTTCAGCCATTACTATAGAAGAAGCCAAAAACAGTATTCTGAAAGCACTGGGGAGAGGAGAACAATGATCAGAGATATTACCATAGGACAATATTATCCCGCAGACTCTGTTCTGCACCGGCTGGATCCCAGAGTGAAATTTATCGGAACCTTTCTCTTTCTGATCTCTCTGTTTGTGGCAGATTCTTTCTGGGGTTATCTTCTGGCCACATGTTTCCTGGGAGGAATCATTCTGCTCTCAAAGGTGCCTGTGAAATTTATGGTAAAGGGGTTAAAACCTCTGTTTATCATTCTTTTGATCACAGTGCTGTTCAATTTGTTCCTGATTCCAGGTGAGGAACTCTGGAGTGTGGGATTCCTGACGATTACCGTAGAAGGAGTCCAGCAGGCGGTGAAGATCGGTATCCGGCTGATCTATCTGGTCATCGGCTCTTCTGTGATGACCCTTACTACCACACCGAATCAGCTTACAGACGGATTGGAAAGGATCCTGCGGCCTTTAAACAAGATAAAAGTACCTGTACATGAAATTTCTATGATGATGTCCATTGCCCTTCGGTTTATTCCGATCCTGATGGAAGAAACTGATAAGATCATGAAAGCTCAGATTGCCAGAGGGGCTGATTTTGAAAGCGGCAATCTGATCCAGAAAGCCAAAAATATGATTCCTCTTCTGGTGCCTCTGTTCATTTCCGCATTCCGGAGAGCAGATGATCTGGCTATGGCTATGGAGGCCAGATGCTATCACGGAGGAGATTCCAGAACTCAGATGAAGCCTCTGATCTATGAGAAAAGGGACTATGGGGCTTACGCTGTTGTTCTGGTCTATCTGGCGGCGGATATTTTGATCCGTGTACTGCTCTGATACAGATTGGAGCACAAAATGTTCAGGTTCCTCAGGATTGAGGGGGAGTTAAGACGGGCTTGCCCACTTTGTTTTAGAAAAGGAGCAGTTAGAGCATGAAAAGAATCAAGCTGACCGTAGCCTATGACGGGACTAACTACTGCGGCTGGCAGATACAGCCAAATGGGATCACAGTCCAGGAAGTGCTGGAGAAATGTCTGGAGGATCTTACAGGGAAAAAAACAGAGATCATCGGAGCCAGCAGGACTGATGCAGGGGTTCATGCCCTGGGAAATGTGGCGGTGTTCGATACAGATATGCGTATGCCGGGAGAAAAGTTTTCCTTTGCGCTGAACCAGCGGCTGCCGGAGGATATCCGGATACAGAAAGCCCAGGAAGTTCCGCTGGACTTCCACCCCAGGTACCGGGAAAGTGAAAAGACATATGTATACAGAATTTTAAATCGTCAGTTCCCTATCCCAACCCTAAGACTTTATACCCATTTCACTTATGTTCCTCTGGATATAGAAAAAATGTCAGAAGGGGGACGTTATCTGGTGGGAGAGCATGACTTCAAAAGTTTCTGCGGAGCCGGCGCCCAGGTAAAGACTACCGTCCGCAGGGTCCAGGAAGTTTCTGTCAGCAGGGAGGGACCGATGATCACCATAAAGGTACGTGGAAAAGGCTTCCTCTACAATATGGTACGGATCATTGCAGGAAGCCTGATGGAAATAGGAGGAGGCATGTATCCTCCGGAGCATATAAAGGAAATCCTGGAGGCCAGGGACAGACAGGCGGCAGGTCCTACCGCCCCGGCTAAAGGCCTGACACTGGTGGGAATCCGATACCTGCCGGATCAGGGAGAAGAATCCTGTCTTGATTAACGGGATTTAAATCCTTCTCCCACCACTTCATTGGATTCTACGATAATGATAAAGGCCTTTGGGTCGATTTTTTTGATGGAGCTGCGGATACTGTACATCTGCTTATTATTGCAGGCGCACATGACCACAGCTTTTTCTTCTTTTGAGAAGCTCCCTTCTCCTTTTAAAAAGGTACAGCCTCTTCCGGTGACCTGATCGATCATATCGGCTATTTCCTGGGCCTGGTCAGTAACGATAAGGGTCATTTTACCGGCGTCAATGCCGTACATGACTTTATCCACCACAACGGACAGAAGAAACGTAATGATCATACCATAGATAAGACTGTCGATGTCTTTGGATACCATGACTGTTCCCAGCAGGACGATCAGGCCGTCCATAACAAAGGTGATCTTGCCCAGAGAAATGTGGGGTTTTAATGCTTTGATGGAAAGCATGATAAAATCGGCGCCTCCGGTAGAGGACTCTCTCATATAGATCATGGCATAACCCAGACCGGATAGCACCCCTGCGCAGATGGCTGCCAGCATCCGGTCTCCGGTATAGACTGGGAACAGAGGAGCCAGATAGTCCATGATCACAGAAGTTATAAAGATGGTGCGCACAGAGCGGAGAAAATACTGTCTGCCCAGTATGGGAAAGCAGATCAGGGCGATTGGAATATTCAGAAGCAGGGCAGTACGGCCGATGGGAAGCCCGAAAAGATGGTAAAAGATCAAAGCGATACCGTTCAGGCCCGCCATAGGGAATTCCGCCAGGGCGGCAAAATTATAAGTTCCCAGGGCAATGAGAATTCCCCCA
>UQSX01000175.1 GCA_900543715.1 uncultured Blautia sp.
GAGTATGAATTGTTTACAAAATGGCAGAGGGAGTTTATTCTCCGAAAATGTCTGAAACAGGTAAAGGAATCCGGAGCGTATGATTACATTCTGATCGATGCGCCTCCGACTTTGGGCGGCTGGGTTATGAACATCTTGTGTGCATCCGATGAGATCATCATTCCGGTGGAGTCTACGCCGTGGGGATTGTTCGGTCTGGGAAATATGTTTGAATTTCTGGAGGAAGTCCGTCAGATCACGCCGGATCTGAAGCTGGGCGGGATCGTGATCACGAAAGTAGATACCAGAAAGAGTTATTTCAAACAGACTCTGGAGACTTTAAAGAGTCTGGAGGATGTTCCTGTATTTGATACCTATATCCGGGTGGACAGTGGGATCGAGTGGTCGCAGGATAACAATGCGCCGATCATGGCATACAAAAAAAGCAGCCGCAGTGCCACAGAGTATATGGAACTGACAAAAGAAATTGCCAAAATGGAGTAGGTGAGTCATGCACAGGGAATTGTTGGATGCCTTGTCTGTCATTACAGAGGAAGAGCAGCGGATACTGGATGAACAAAGAGGGATCGACCCACAGCTTTATACAGAGAAAAAGGAACTGATCGTAGACAGCGAAAAATTGTTGAAAAAAGGGAAGCTGATACAGGTACGTCCACATACGAGATTTGTTAATTTTCCGAAGCATAAACACAATTATGTAGAAGTGATCTACATGTGTCAGGGAACAACCACTCACATTCTGAATGGAAGTAAGGTCATTCTGGAGGCGGGGGATCTTCTGTTTTTGAATCAGAATGCAGAACAGGAGATCCTGCCGGCCGGCGAGCAGGATATTGCCGTCAATTTTATTGTGCTGCCGGAATTTTTTGATACGGCTTTTTCCATGATGGATATGGAGGAAGAAAATGCGTTGAAAGAATTTCTGGTAGGAGCTTTGTGTGGAAAGAATGATCAGACATCATATTTGTATTTTCATGTGGCAGAGATCCTTCCGATCCAGAATCTGGTGGAAAATATGGTATGGACGATCTTCTATGACCAGCCGAACAAAAGGAGATGTAATCAGATCACCATGGGGCTTTTGCTTCTTCAGCTTTTAAATCATATGGACCGGATGGAGACCGGAACGGCTGCATTTGACCGGGAGCTGACGGGAAGTGTATTTAATTATATTGAAGAGCATTATAAAAACGGAAGTCTGTCCGAGCTGGCAGAGATTATGGGATATGACGTGTACTGGTTAAGCCGGGAGATCAAAAAACGGACGGGAAAGACGTATAAAGAGCTGCTTCAGTCGAGAAGAATGCGTCAGGCGGCATATTTGCTGAAGAACAGCAGGCTGTCGGTGGCGGATATCATAGAGTCGGTGGGGTATGACAATACCAGTTATTTTTTTCGGAAATTTAAGGAGTGTTATGGAGTCAGCCCGAAGGGGTATCGGGATATGTGAGAAAGTGAAAGAAAAGCAAGCCTGAATACAGGAAGAGCAGAGAAGCAATTTCTGGATTCAGGCTTTTTGTGTTTCGAGACATTAAACCTCAGAAAAATCAATTTTCAGATCTTCATAAATATTACATGTTACAAAATCTGTTATCGCTGCCGATAAAGCACATGCAGCTGCATCTGTAGAACGAGACTTTGAAAAGGAACATAAAGATGAGATGCAGAGATTATGTGATAAAATCGAGGCTCTACAAGAGGAATGATTTGAGCTGAAAGATAAATTAAAAGAGTTAAAAAAGGGAATACTTGATTTTAGCTGTCGCATATGCTATACTAGCGGTAGCTAAAAAGGATATAAGTGTCAAGCAGCACACAAAGTGAAAGCCCCGGAGGTCGCAACTCCGGGGCTTTCTTTTAGGCTAGTTGTCACTGTCGTTTCTGTCTAACCATTTGCAGACGTAGTAGCTGGCTACGCTTGCCATAACGGAAACCAAAAAAGATATAAGTAAATCAGTCAAACAGCACACCCCCTTTCTGTTGCCAGATTGGGTGCGACAACGGTAAAATTATAGCATCAAATAGGTAAAAGCGATAGAATAATGTTTTTTGTATTATATATTTTTTACTTGTTCGTTTTCACTACCTATCAGTGTACCCTCTTATAATTGTCTTTATTGTAGCATTGCCGGTTACTACGAATTAAACTGCGCATATTTCTTCGGAGAAATCCCGACTGCCTTGGTGAATGCCTTCAGATAATTGCTGTAGTCATTAAATCCGCACGCTTCACAAGCTTCATTGACAGAATATCCCTGACTTAACAGCGACTTCGAGATGGTGATTCGCTTTGCGGTGATGTATTTGTTGATGGTCGTTCCTGTCGTGGCTTTGAAAATCCGGCACAGATAAGAACTGCTCAGGAAAAAATGTGCAGAGAGTTCTTCCAGGGTCAGGTTTTCACTGATATGGGTATTGATATAGGAGAGAATCTCATCCACCTGGGCGTGGTAGCCGGGCGCTTTGCTCTCTTCTTCGGCAGAAGCGCGGCAGCGTTTGTCAAACGCATGGTTTAAAAACACCATCAGTTCCAGAAATGTGGCATGATCTAAGATATCCTCGCCAAACCCGGAATTGGAGCGCAGTTTATGGATAAAATAGATAAACCGCGTCTGCTCCTCCTGAGAAAGGTGAAGCTGATGAGGCATATCCGTTCCGCGAAACTGAAAACAATGATTTAAATTGGTCGTTTCCGTAGAAATTTGTTTTAAGTATTCCGGATCGATCGAAAGAATGATGCGCTCATGTTTTTGCTGGTCGATCTGTGTCAGATAGTGACTTTCAAACTGGTTGATCAGAAAAATGTCCCCATTGCTGATGTCATAAAAATAATTGTCGATCAGAAACTGCTTTCCCCCGGAGATCGAATAATAAATCTCATAGCAGTCATGGATGTGCATATCCATGGCTTTTTCATCATTATATAAATGTGCAAAGGCGAACGTATGAGTATCCATACACTGGCGCATGGCTTCTTTGCAGGAAATACATCCTTTCATGAAAATCGTCTCCTTTCATCAGGTTGTTCAAAATCGTCCTGTTTTTCCCATATTATAGTTCAGAAGTTCAAAATTTTCAAGATTTATAGCAAGAAAACACAAGAAATAGGGGAATAATGAATGCTATACTAAGTGCAAGAAA
>UQSX01000176.1 GCA_900543715.1 uncultured Blautia sp.
GAGGGATATCTATGAAAAATCAAATCTTACCCCATGACCATGGCTCTAACGAAGAAAAGGTAGCCGAGCATATGCCCACAGAAAATAAGATTGCCGGAGTTTCTGATGCAATGAAACAGCTGGGGGATCCCAGCCGTCTGAGGATTTTCTGGCTGCTGTGCCACTGTGAGGAATGTGTATTAAATATTGCCGCTTTGGTAAACATGAGCAGTCCTGCTGTTTCCCATCATCTGAAGCTGCTAAAGAGCAGCGGTCTGATCGTCAGCCGCAGGGAAGGGAAAGAAATGTACTACCGTACCGCCGACACAGAACTGGCCCAGGTGCTGCATCACACTATCGAAAAATTGGGAAGAATCACCTGTCCTGAAGATTCACCCAAAAGCTGAGGGAGCTGCATGATATGGAAAAGGAAATGCGTTGTCGATTAGAGAAAAAGCTGGCCTTGGTAAAGCCTGGGAAAGGACTTTTTCGGCACCATCACATTTATTCAGACTCTATGGAAGAAAAAGTATTTTCCCTGACGGCTTCTGGAAGTACCAGAGTATTTCTGGAACACTATGACTTATACCCCGGAATTGGGATCACTTTTAACTGCTGTATCGGGCAAAAGGTCTCTTTTCATCACCGTCATAAGTCTTCTGTTCTGAAAATTGATCACTGTAATTTTGGAAGGATCGGCTGGAATATGGAAAATGGCCAGGGTCTGTATATGGGAAAGGGAGATCTGGCTGTCCACTCCAGAGCCGCATGCAGGGAATCGGACACAGAAGTTGCCTTCCCCCTGGGGTATTATGAAGGCGTTACTGTTTCTGCTGATCTGGATATTCTAGGCGGGACCCTTCCTTCACCTCTTTGCGAATCAGGATTCAAAAAGGAAGTTCTTTCCCGGAAATTCGGAGCCTCCCGGGAAATTTTTTCTTTTCCTGCCAGCAAAAGAGCTGAATATATTTTTGACCAGCTCTATGATCTCCCCCAGGAAATGAAGGCCCCCTATTTAAAATTAAAGTGCCAGGAGCTCCTGTTATTCCTGTATGTAGAGGATCCTGTCCCTGAAAAAAACCCTGATCCTTATTATTCAGACCAGATAGATGTGATCAAATCTATCCACAGCCTTATTACCGGCAATCTGACGGAACGTTTTACCATTGAAGAGCTGTCAAAAAAATATCTTATCAACAGTTCTGCTTTAAAAAGCATTTTTAAATCCGTATACGGACTTCCCATTGCTTCTTATATGAAGGAATACCGTATCCAACAGGCTGCGGCTCTGCTTCGGGATTCCCAGGAAAGCATTGCCGCAGTGGCCCGCTCTGTAGGATACGAAAGCCAGAGTAAATTTACCTGTGCGTTTAAAAGTGTCATTGGAATGCTTCCTACAGATTACAGAAAGCAATATCAAAGAGAAAACCACCGGAAAGATATCCGCATATAATAAAGCAGCCGTTTTCCCCTGGACATTTCAGACACTGCAAAATTTCTTATTTTCAGGCAGCTTTCATAGGCTGCCTGATAATTTTTCTCGGGAACCTCCACAGGGTTTCCAAAGGCCGCCTCTTGGGCCGTTTCCAGGATCTGCCCTGCCTCTTCCTTCGAGATTATGGGAATTTCCTTGGCAAGCATATATGGGAAATCCTTCTCCCAGCCCTGGTACTTTTCCATGCTCCCGGAAAAGTGCAGGTCAAAAAGAAGCTGGTCAAAAAGTCTTCCCATACCTCCTTCCCGGATCCATTGATCCCGCTTTTTATAGCGCACATACAGAAGAATGCAAAAAGCGGTCAAAACTGCAGCTCCTGGTCCGGCACATCTTGCTATGAGTTTCCAGTCTGCTTCCAGCGAAAAGCTTTCACTCTCTTCTTTCCGGTCTTCTTCTCTTTCCTGGCTGTCCCCGGTCTGAAGGCTGGGAAGGCTGATATCCCAGTCATTTTCTGTCATAATATTTTGGAACGTTTCAGAATCAAATCCCGGATAGTTTGTCCCGGCTCCGTTTTCCAAAGGGGTTACTTCCACAGGTGTCCACCCATAGTCATGAATAAAAACCTCCGGCCAGGCATGGGCAGACTCATCTGTCACAACCGCCCGGTAAGTCCCGTCAGGCTGCTCTTCAAAATCAGCAGGAGAGACTGCATAGCCTGTAGCATACCTGGCCGGTATCCCGTAAATCCGGTACATCAGCACTGCCGCAGAAGCATAATGCTGGCAATAGCCTTCCTTTCCCTGAAACAAAAAATACTCTGTGGGTTCTTCATTAAGGGGAAACATTCCCGGAGTCCTGGTATAGGAAGTGTTGCTCTGGAGAGTATAGAGTATAAAAGCAGTTATCTGATTTAAGTCTTTCATAGGATTTTCCCTGCACAGTTCCACCAATCTTGGTATCGTTTCCTCTGGAACCTGGGTATAAATTTTCGCCGCTTCCTTTTCGTAGGCTGACTGGACCTCCTGATACATACTTCCGTTATCTGAAAAAAATGGCCGGATATTATCCCACTGGATATCCATCTCATCCTGCTGGAAATACCGGAATCCATAAAGGTCATCGGCATATCTTTGATTGCTCCTGCTCCACATTCCATAGTAAGGCGCATACCAGTCGCCCTGCCATCCGTTTACATAGCGGACCAGCAGCATCCTGTCCAGATTTTCCTCTTCCCTTCCCATCATATTCTGATTTGTCACAAAATATAGGCTTTCATAAATACCTGAGATCCAACTCTTCCACCGCCCCCAGTGCAGGCTGTTTGCCTCCATTAATTCATAGATTTCCTCATCCCGGTTTTCCTGCCACCGGCCTTCCTCGTAGTCTCCTCCGCTGAACCCTTTCAGATATAAGGTCTCTGTAGGCCTTTTCTCCGCAGTCAGTTCTAATTGCTCCCTTCCTGCAGGATAGAGATTTCCCCGGCTTACTCTCCCGTTGGCGGCGCTCATATCCAGACCCGTTATCTGTTTTATGTTTTTTGTCAAGTACTTTTCCCTGAAAAAAGCGTCGGAATTCCCTTTTTTCA
>UQSX01000177.1 GCA_900543715.1 uncultured Blautia sp.
TTCCGAACCACGGGTGTTTGACAAAATGGGCCGAGCAGGGAGTACTGATGCTCAATACGGTGCTGACGGTGCGGGCGCATGAGGCAAATTCCCACAGAGGAATCGGCTGGGAGGAATTTACAGATGCAGCGATCATGGCAGTCAACGCACAGGATCGGCCGATCGTGTTTATTCTGTGGGGAGCGCCGGCACAGCGCAAAAAACGGATGCTGAACAATCCGAAGCATTTGATCCTTGAGGCGCCGCATCCGAGTCCCCTGTCTGCATACAGAGGATTTTTCGGAAGCAGGCCGTTTAGCCAGACCAATCAGTTTCTGGAAGAACATGGGGTTACACCCATCGACTGGCAGATTGAGTAGGGTCATCAGGAATCCAGATACTGAAAAAGCTGGTTTACCGTATGTTCTACCATATCTGACTGGTAGAAATAGTACAGCTTGTTATTGCGGACTTCATGGCATACAAAACCATTCAGATATAGCTGATTCATATGATGCGAAATGGTCGCAGTTGTCAAAGAGAGCCTTTTTGCCAGATCACTCTGGTAAGTGGGTTCTTTTTTTAAAATGGAGAGGATTGCCAGTTTGGTTGGATCCGAGAACATTTTCAGGTGTTCACTGAGCTGCTCTGTGGAGAATCCTTCCCGGGAAAAAGTGTCAATAGCGCAGAACAGAATGCCCAGACGGACAATATTGGAACGTTGTGTTTTGTCAGCAAAAGAAGTATAAAAATCGGCCATATTACAGAGAGAAAGACAAGGGAGGATGCAGGTGTCCTGCGGGAGCGTCATTCCCATTCTGCGAAGCAGGATTTTCTGGCAGTCTTTGGAGGAAACCAGAGTATCACAGTATGTGTAAAGAGAATGATATTTGTTCAAAATCGGCTCAATTGCGGCGGCGATTTGTTTTAACAGGAGAAGACATTCTTCTATCCAGGTTTTTCCATCTAATAGAATTTGCAGCATGGCAAGTTTTTCAGGAGCATCCAGAGAACTTTTCAGGACACAGGATACCGGATCGGAAGGCGTTTCCTCAAGATGAAGGATGGAAGCGGTCCATTTTGCGCCGTGATCATCTTCAAAATGCCTGCAGATATCATCAAAAGAGATGCCGTGCTCCATGATATCATAGTAGATGTAAAAGAAATCACGAATGAAAAAAGTAGGAATATTTCCCTCATCTGGCGGTGAAAGCTGTGTATAAAGTGGATTTGAGAGATTCGGTGTGAGCGATTCAGAAGCTTCCATCATTTCCAGCACAGGTTGAAAAAGCTTTGTGATCAGTTCTTTTTCCTGCCGCTTTGCAAGAATGCTATTACGTATCGCGAGACAGTCATCCTCTAAAAGTTTTCGTGTTAAAATTCCAAATGCTTCTGCGTATAAATCAGGTGTCAGTTTGTTCATGGTTAAAAGTATTCCTTTCTAATCTAAATATTCTTATTTGAGTTTCGATATTTCCCGGTCAAAAAAGTCTCCGCATCTGCTGATCTTGAAAAGGAAAAGGAGCAGAAGAGAAAAGATCCCTGTTCCAAGAAAGATCATGGGGATTTTTATATAATGTACAATTCCTGCAAGCAGAAAAGAGAGAACCGGCATGATGGCACTTCCGGCAGAATTAAAAAATCCGGCGGCGCGGGCCAGGTATTCGGGTTCTACGATTTTGACAAACGTAGTATTGAGAAATGCCTGAAAAATTCCCATACCGCATCCCTGTATACAAAACAGTCCAATCCATACTGGCAGAGTCATGCCTCCATTCAGGGAAGGAAGGGCTGCCAGAACCAGATAAAAGAGTCCCCATATCCCAAGAGAACACCAGGTATAGACAAAAGACGGCCGGATCAGTTTCTGGATTTTCGGATAGAAAAACAGAAGCAGCAGGCTTGATAAAGTCGTCAGAATATCAGCGCAGGCAAGGTATTCTGAGGATTTGTGCAAGGTTCCGCTGATGTAGGCCGCCGAAAGGGAGGAAAGGATCGTGGCAAGTGCATTGCATAACAAAGCTCCGCTGACAAACAGAAGAAACAACTTGTTTTTGCAAAAATAAAGAACGCCTCCTTTTAGATTCTCCCAGTAATTAGTTTGCGTAATAGCCATATCCAGATGTTCTTCTACTTTCATCGCACCAATCAGGCATGCAGAAAGGAAAAAACTCAGCAGATCCAGACCGATGGCAAGGCCGGGGGCTATGGCCACAAGAACTCCTCCTGCAGCAGTTCCTGCGATCATACAGACCTGAGAACTGATCTGATTGAAGTTGATGCCCTCGTCAAGCTCTTCGTTGGCAAGCACTTTTGGCAGATAAGAAACTCCGGCGGGAATGCGAAATGCCTCGATACTATTAAAGAGAAAGGTAAATGCAACAAACATCCATGGCTGTAGAAAATCTGTCAGAAACAGCAGCAAAAATCCTGAAAGAGAGAGTCCGCGAAGGAGATCAGACCACACCATAACCTTTTGTTTTTGCATCCTGTCCACAAATGGAGCGGCCAGTGGCTGGAATAAAACAGTAGGAAGGACATTGGCTGCAAACACAATGGCAGAAAGACTGGCATTTTTCGTCAGAGCATAGGTCAGCCATGTGAATGCAATCGAATCAATCCCGTCACCAAGACGATTGATCATATTGGCAGACAAAAGTTTTACATAGTTTCGATTTTGAAAGAGGGTACGGTACATACAGATCACAACCTTTCTTAAAATAATAGATAAATATCTAATAAAATCATAGAATATTATTAGATATATGTCAATGAATAAAAGCGGAGAGGTATTGTAAAGGCTGATTGAAACAGTCAACAGACAAGCTGTTTTATTACAATCTTAAGAAAATTTTAATGAATTACCAAGCAGAAATTTTTAAATTCTTTTATATAATGTAGTGCATTGGGAGGAGG
>UQSX01000178.1 GCA_900543715.1 uncultured Blautia sp.
TCAGATTTTTATTATGACCTGCCGGAGGAACTGATCGCCCAGGACCCTCTTGCAGATAGGTCCTCCTCCAGGCTTATGCACCTGGATAAGAAAACAGGAGAAATTACCCATACAGACTTTAAGCATGTGATCGATTACCTGAATCCAGGAGACTGCCTGGTAATCAATGACACAAAGGTAATACCTGCCCGGCTTTATGGAAGCAAGATCGGCACAGAAGCCGGTATAGAAATCCTGCTTTTAAAGAGAAAGGGAGATAATATCTGGGAGACTCTGGTAAAACCGGGGAAAAAGGCGAAGGTAGGAACCAGGATCAGTTTTGGCGATGGCCTTCTGATCGGAGAGGTTATTGATATTGTAGAGGAAGGAAATCGTTTGATCCGCTTTGAATATGAGGGGATTTTCGAGGAAATCCTGGATAAGCTGGGAGAAATGCCTCTGCCTCCTTATATCACCCATAAGCTTCAGGATAAAAACCGGTATCAGACGGTTTATGCCAAGCATGAGGGCAGCGCGGCAGCTCCCACAGCAGGCCTTCATTTTACCCAGGAACTTCTTCACCAGATCGAGGAAAAGGGAGTGAAGATTGCTCATGTAACCCTTCATGTGGGACTTGGAACTTTCCGTCCGGTAAAGGTAGACGATGTAGAAAGCCACCATATGCACTCGGAGTTTTATGTGGTGGAAGAAGACCAGGCGAAGCTGATCAATGATACGAAGAAAGCGGGAAAAAGGGTGATCTCTGTAGGAACCACAAGCTGCAGGACTCTGGAATCTGCTACAGATGAGAATGGAATCCTTCAGGCTAAGAGCGGCTGGACGGAAATTTTTATTTATCCGGGATATCAGTTTAAGATGATTGATGCTCTGATCACCAATTTCCATCTGCCGGAATCCACCCTTTTGATGCTGGTGTCTGCACTGGCAGGAAAGGAGCATATCCTGGCGGCCTATGAAGAGGCCGTGAAGGAAAGGTATCGGTTCTTTAGTTTTGGAGATGCTATGATTATTGAATAAGAACAGACAGAACCCCGGAAATGCTGATAAAATGGGCATTTCCGGGGTTGCTTTATGCCATAGCGTCTTTTACGCAAGCAGCTGATGTTAATGGCTCCTGACTGATCTGCGGTAGATAAACACAGACACCACGCCGGTCACAGCTTCTGTAATCCAGAATGCATTCCAGACTCCTGCAGGACCAAAAGCTCTGCCAAGGAGAAAAGCAGCAGGGATAATAATCACCACATAACGGAGCAGGGAGATAATGAGAGAGGGAGTTCCCTTTCCCAGGCCTTCTAAGGCGCCACAGGAGGTGATGGATAAGGTGGAGACCAGGAAACCTCCGCTGATGATCCGAAGAGCCAGGCTTCCTGCTTCTATAGTCTGAGGATTTTCTGTAAACAGTCCCATAAGCTGATCAGGGATCAGGAGACAGATGACGGTTCCGATGACCATGATGCAGCCGTCAATAGCCAGGGTAGTGAGATAAATTTTGTTCACTCTGTGATATTCCTTTGCGCCGTAATTATACCCTACCAGAGGCCGGATCCCCTGGATGATACCATTGGCAGGAAGATATAAAAAAGTCTGGAGCTTATAGTAAATTCCCAGGATCGTTACATAAATCTGGGAAAAAGAAGCCAGAATCACATTCAGGGAGGCGATCAGCAGGGATGGAAGGGCGATGTTCAGAGAAGCCGGAATGCCAATGGAATATAACCGGGCCGTAAGCCCCTTTTCCCTCACCAGATGCTGAATCCCGATATGAAGAGGAAGGGTCCCTGAAAAATAGACTCCCAGATAGATCACAAGGGATACTACCTGTCCCAGCCCGGTGGCCAGTGCGGCTCCTTCGATTCCCATTTCCGGGCAGGGACCAAGGCCGAAGATCATGATGGGGTCCAGGATGATATTGGCGATACATCCGGCCATAAGACTGACCATGCTGACAGTCATCTGGCCGGTAGACTGGAAGATTTTTTCAAAAGAAATCCCCAGAGTGATTATGGGAGAAAAGGCAAATACGATCATGGAATAACGCATGCCCAGATCAAAGAGAGAAGCCTGGGAAGTAAACATCCGGAGAAAGGCAGGCATTAGGGCAATGGAGCCGGCGGCCAGCAGCAATCCATGGAACAGGGCCAGAACAAGTCCCCAGGTAGCCGCCCGGTTGGCCTTTTCTTTTTCCGAAGCGCCCAGATAAAATGCAATGACGGCATTGATCCCTACGCCGAAACCAATGGCAATGGCACTGATAAAGTTCTGGACCGGGTAGACCAGAGACAGAGCCGTCATAGCATCTTCGCTGATCTTTGCTACGAAAAAACTGTCTACAATATTGTACAGAGAATTCACCAGCATAGAGATCATCATAGGAAATCCCATGGATAGGATCAAAGAGAATACAGGTTTTTCCTTCATAAAAGTTTCATTCATTTTTTCTTATCACTCCTTCTGTAAGTATACTTTCTGCTGCTGTGAGCAAAAGAAAAGCCACATAATCACCGGCGGTGATTATGTGGCGAAAAATGGGTATCCCCAGAAAAATCCACATGAAATTTTAGCAGTATCATTATATGCAGAATACCTGAGGTTGTCAAGATTCTATTTAACAGGAAAATACGTTGAACTGCGAAAAGAATCGTTTTATAATCAAAGAGATTGAGAGAACAGAAGAACCGGACAAGAGGTATGAGTATGAAAGTAGTAATTGCGATTGATTCATTTAAGGGGAGTCTGTCTTCTCTGGAAGCGGGGGAAGCTGCAAAAAGAGGAATATTAAAAAGCGATCCCAAGGCACAGGTGAGAGTCAGACCATTGGCTGATGGAGGAGAAGGAA
>UQSX01000179.1 GCA_900543715.1 uncultured Blautia sp.
GGTTCTGCTGTAACAGCAAGAAATACAGATTTCAACCTGCAGGAAAAAGAAACTCCGGCTGATGGAGTAATCACCGGCTATGGAGTGATCGACGGCAATCTCGTGTATGTGTACAGCCAGGATGCATCTGTTTTAAAAGGTGCGATCGGTGAGATGCATGCGAAAAAAATTGCCAACATCTATGACATGGCGATGAAGATGGGAGCGCCGGTGATCGGACTGATCGACTGTGCAGGCCTCAGACTGCAGGAGGCTACAGATGCCTTAAATGCTTTCGGCGAAATCTATACGAAACAGGTGATGGCTTCAGGTGTGATTCCTCAGATTACGGGCATTTTTGGAAACTGTGGAGGAGGACTGGCAGTAATGCCTGGACTTACAGACTTTACTTTTATGGAGAAAGATAAGGCAAGACTGTTTGTAAATTCCCCCAATGCTCTGGAAGGAAATGATATTTCCAAATGCGATACTTCCAGCGCTCAGTATCAGAGCCAGAATGCAGGTCTGGTAGACGTTCTGGGAAGTGAGGAAGAAATTTTGGCACAGATGAGACAGTTGATATCTATGCTGCCATCCAACTATGAAGATAATTCCGCATATACAGAATGCACAGACGATCTGAACCGGGTGTGTCCGGAACTGGCAAATTGTGTGGGAGATACTTCTATTGCATTGTCCCAGATTGCAGACAACAACGAGTTCTTTGAAGTAAAAGCAGAGTACGCAAAAGATATGGTAACGGGCTTTATCCGTTTAAACGGTGCTACAGTAGGCTGCGTGGCAAACAGAAGCGAGATTTACAATGAAGAGGGAGAAAAGACAGAGTCTTTTGATAATGTACTGTCTGCAAGAGGCTGCAAGAAAGCTGCTCAGTTTGTAAAATTCTGCGATGCTTTTGAGATCCCTGTGTTGACTCTTACCAATGTAAAGGGATATAAAGCAACTAAATGCTCTGAGGCAAATATGGCAAGGAATGCGGCAGAGCTGACCAATGCATTTATCAGCGCTACTGTTCCAAAGGTAAATGTAGTGATCGGAGAAGCCTTCGGAAGCGCTTATCTGACTATGAACAGCAAATCCACAGGTGCCGATATGGTTTATGCATGGCCATCTGCACAAATTGGAATGATGGACGCCAAGCTGGCAGCCAAGATCATGTATGCCGGATCTGACGTACAGACCATTAATGAGAAGGCAGCAGAATATGCTATGCTCCAGTCCAGCGCTCTTTCAGCAGCAAAGAGAGGCTATGTAGACACTATCATCGAGCCTCTGGATACCAGAAAATATGTCATCGGTGCTTTTGAGATGTTATTCACAAAGAGAGAAAATCGTCCTGACAAAAAACACGGCACGGTTTAAGCGAGGTGAAGCATATGAAGCAGATAGGAAAAAAATTAGGAGGACTCGTATCCTTAGGTATTCTGACATTTACCTTGACTGCCTGTACTGGTTCCCAGGAGGAGATCAACGAAACAGTAGCGAATAATCTGTACAGCACCACCACCTCTACTATGGAGACCCTGGTTGCTTATGACAACGCTACCATGGAGCAGGCCATAGAAGAAAATCCCAACATGGACGATTTTACCAGGAGTGCCTTTCAATCCTGGATGGATTCTTCAGAGGAACTGGGTGCCTATATCGGGTTTGAGGATGTAGAACCATCAGAGGCAGTTTCGAAAGATGGAAGCAACTATGTAGTGGATCTGGAAGCAGAATTTGAAAATGGTACAGCCGATGTTCAGATGGTTTACGACAGCAAGCTGAATGCGGACAGCATCGGATTCAGTATGCAGTACAGCATGGGACAGAAGATGCAGGATGCTGCCATGAATGCCGTAGTCGGCCTTGGAACAGTGTTTATCGTACTGTTCTTCTTGGTTTTTGTTATTGCTCTTTTTAAATATATACCCGGTCTTGTGGATTCTTTTGGAAAGAACAAAACAGAAACTCCGGCCCCGGCTCCTGTTTCTGCAGCCCCTGCGCCTGCGGTTGTTCCTGCAGCAGAAGAGGAGGAAGTACTTACAGATGATCTGGAACTGGTAGCTGTTATCGCAGCAGCTATTGCAGCTTCTGAAAATACATCCCCGGACAGCTTTGTAGTCCGTTCGATCAGAAAATCAAAGAAAAATAATTGGCGTTAGCTGAAAGTCATAGGAGGAAAAGAATATGAAATCTTATACAATCACTGTAAACGGCGTTGCATATGATGTAACAGTAGAAGAAGGCGCAGGAAATGGAGCAGCACCTGTGGCCGCACCAAAAGCAGCACCAAAGGCCGCTCCCAAGGCAGCACCTGCTCCCGCAGCAGCACCTGCCGCAGCAGCAGGCTCTATCGAAGTAAAGGCTTCTGTACCAGGTAAAGTTTGCAGCGTGGCAGCAAATGCCGGACAGGCTCTGAAAGCAGGAGACCCCATCGTTGTTCTGGAAGCCATGAAGATGGAAATTCCCGTAGTAGCACCTCAGGACGGCACAGTGGCAAGCATTAACGTGGCAGTAGGAGACGCTGTGGAAAACGGCGATATCCTTGCCACCATGAACTAAGCGCTATGGACTGTGTAAAGTCAAAGAAAAAATACGGGAGGTAAAAAAATGTCAAACATTGCAGATGTTGCGTCAAATCTTATCAGCCAGACCGCTTTTATGAATTTGACATTTGGAAATCTGATCATGATCCTAGTGGCGTTTGTATTCCTGTTCCTCGCCATTAAAATGGGGTTTGA
>UQSX01000180.1 GCA_900543715.1 uncultured Blautia sp.
AGAACAGTCTCATGGACGAGTACCGCTCCTGCAGTAATCACTGTATTTTTTGCTTTATCGATCAAATGCCTCCGGGAATGAGAGAGACTTTGTATTTTAAAGATGACGACTCCAGATTGTCCTTTCTCCAGGGAAATTATGTGACCCTTACTAATATGAGCAGCCATGATATCGACAGGATCATTGAGTACCATCTGGCGCCGATCAATATTTCTTTTCATACGACAAACCCCGAGCTCCGGTGCAGAATGCTCCATAATCGCTTTGCCGGGGATATTTTTCCAAAGGTGGACAGGCTGTATCAGGCGGGGATTGAGATGAACGGCCAGATCGTTTTGTGCAAAGGGATCAATGACGGAGAGGAGCTTGAAAGAAGTCTGCAGGATCTGTCCGGATATCTTCCCCATCTGAAAAGCGTTTCCGTGGTTCCTGTGGGCCTGAGCCGGTTCAGGGAAGGGCTGTATCCGCTGGAGCCTTTTGATAAACAGGACGCCTGCACTGTGATCGATCAGATTGAGAGCTGGCAGAAAAAAATGTATGAAAAATATGGCCTTCATTTTATCCATGCCAGCGATGAATGGTACCTTCTGGCGGAGCGGGAACTGCCCGAGGAAGAACGATATGACGGATATCTGCAGTTGGAAAATGGAGTGGGTATGCTGCGGCTTCTGGAAGAACAGGTGACAGACTTTCTTAAAGAGGAGAAGGGCGATGACAGAAGCGTAAGACTGTCTTTTGCCACGGGAAGTCTGGCCTACCCTTTTATCAACCGTTACATGAAAAAGATTCAGGAAAAATTCCCCAAGGTGCAGGTCCGGGGATATCAGATAAGAAACGACTTTTTCGGAGAACGGATCACAGTATCCGGCCTTCTCACCGGACAGGACCTGATCCGGCAGCTGAAAGGGAAAGGACTGGGAGAATACCTTCTTCTTCCCTGCAATATGCTGCGAAGCGGTGAAAACGTATTCTTGGATGATATAACTGTAGAAGATGTAGAAAGAGAATTAGAGGTGCCTGTGAAAATCGTCGGAGAAGAGGGAGCTGATCTGGTAGGGGCTGTCCTGAGCCGGAAGGCAGGCAGAGAACATAAAAGGAGACAAATGTATGAGCAAACCAATTGTAGCCATAGTGGGGCGTCCAAATGTGGGGAAATCCACACTTTTTAACGCCCTGGCAGGAGAAAAGATTTCTATTGTAAAGGATACTCCGGGAGTTACCAGAGACAGGATTTATGCGGATGTTACCTGGTTGGATAAAACCTTTACACTGATCGATACCGGGGGTATTGAGCCGGAGAGCAAGGATATTATCCTTTCCCAGATGCGGGAACAGGCCCAGATTGCCATTGATACTGCAGATGTGATCATTTTTATAACGGATGTCCGCCAGGGGCTTGTAGATGCCGACGGAAAGGTTGCGGATATGCTCCGCAGAAGCCAGAAACCGGTGGTTTTAGTGGTAAATAAGGTGGACAGCTTTGAAAAATTCATGATGGATACCTATGAATTCTATAATCTGGGAATCGGAGAGCCGGTACCCATCTCTGCGGCTTCTATGCTGGGACTGGGAGATATGCTGGAAAAAGTGACAGAACATTTCCAAGATATTCCTGAGGAAGAAGAGGAAGATGAGATTCCAAGGATTGCTGTAGTGGGCAAGCCAAACGTTGGAAAATCATCTCTGATCAATAAACTTCTGGGTGAGGACAGGGTAATTGTCTCTGACATTGCAGGCACTACCAGAGATGCTATTGATACCAAAGTGGTATATCAGGGCAGAGAATATATCTTTATCGATACTGCAGGCCTGAGAAGAAAAAGTAAGATCAAAGAGGAGCTGGAGCGGTACAGTATTATCCGAACAGTTACGGCTGTAGAACGGGCAGATGTGGTGGTCATGATGATCGATGCAGAGGAAGGCGTTACAGAGCAGGACGCCAAGATTGCAGGAATCGCCCATGACAGAGGCAAGGGAATCGTCATTGCCGTAAATAAATGGGATGCCATAGAAAAAGACGATAAGACGATCTATAAATTTACAAACAAGGTAAGAGAGACACTTTCCTTTATGCCATATGCAGAGATCATGTTTATCTCCGCAAAGACAGGGCAGAGGATCCCCAGACTTTTTGAAACCATTGACATGGTGCTGGAGAATCAGACCCTGCGTATCCAGACAGGAGTTCTCAATGAGATCATCACAGAAGCAGTGGCTATGCAGCAGCCCCCTTCAGATAAGGGAAAAAGGCTGAAAATCTTCTATGCCACTCAGGTTTCTGTAAAACCGCCTACTTTTGTGATCTTTGTAAACAGCAAGGAACTGATGCATTTTTCCTATACAAGATATCTGGAAAATAAAGTGCGGGAGGCCTTTGGATTTAAGGGAACATCTCTGAAATTTATCATCAGAGAGAGAAAAGAGGGGGAATAAAAAATGCTGGAACGTATTGTGTGTCTGGTTATAGGATATGTACTGGGACTATTCCAGACTTCTTATATCTATGGAAGAAAACATGGGATCGATATCCGGGAACATGGAAGTGGAAATGCAGGGACCACCAATGCTTTCCGTACTATGGGGAAAAAAGCAGGAGCGCTGACTCTGCTGGGGGATATCCTGAAATGTGTGCTGGCAATGACTGCGGCAAGGCTTCTGTTCGGCAATAGTTTTGGATATGATATCCGCCTTCTGGAGCTGTATGCGGGAGCCGGATGTATCCTGGG
>UQSX01000181.1 GCA_900543715.1 uncultured Blautia sp.
ATAATCCAGAGTCTCCCCTTCCACAGAGGACAGGGAATTTCTCAGCATTTCCATTTCTTCCGGTCTGATATGTTCGATCAGATCATTCATATCCTTAAAATGCAGTTGAAATGTTTCCAGCGGATAAAATCTCTGAAAAGCGTTGGCGCACATCACGCCCAGACGCTCTTTGTCATCTCCCCGAAGTTTATAAGTAAGTAATTTCATGCTCCACCCTCCTCGCAGCAGCCTTAGAAGCTGCACATTCTCACACCCTTTGATATTTTAATAGTAGCATACTGCACAAAAGTTTTCCATACAAATTTCTTTAAATTCTATGATTTCCGATTGTTGCTTTTGGTTGTACTCTTTCTTTTATTTATGTATAATGATTAATTGAATAACTTCTTGTTAATTCCGCTGATTCTTGCGGATACTACATAAAACGGTCTGTGTCGGCTGGACCAGACTGTATTACAGATAAAGGAATGAAGTATCATGAATATCAGAAGACTTTTAGCCGTGTGGAGCGCCCGGCTGATCAAAACCGCCTGTCAGCTTACAGGCAAGCAGGGAGTAACCCTGGCAGGGAAAATTGCTCTGTCTATTTATCCTCCCATCTTGAAAGAGCTGGCCCAGGAAGTGAAAAAAGATATCTTTGTAGTCTGCGGCACAAACGGTAAGACCACCACCAATAATCTGCTGGCCTCTGTGCTGGAAAGCGACGGATACAAGGTAGTCTGCAACCGCACTGGTTCCAACATGCTCAACGGTGTGGCTTCTGCCTTTGTTCTTGCAGCCGGACTTTCCGGTCATCTGAAGGCAGACTATGCATGTATTGAGATCGACGAGGCCTCTACCGTCCGGGTATTTCCTCATTTTTGTCCCGACTATATGGTCCTGACCAATCTTTTCCGGGATCAGCTGGACCGCTACGGAGAAATCGATATTACCATGGATCTCCTCTCCCGGGCTATGAAAATGGCTCCTAAAATGAATGTGCTGGTCAACGGAGATGATTCTCTGTCCACCTACCTGGCTCTTGAAAATGAAAATCCACATTTCACCTTTGGCATCGGTGAGCAGGTATTCCAGGAGGAGGATACCAGGGAGATCCGGGAAGGACGGTTCTGTAAACGCTGCGGAGAAAAAATGGAATACCGTTTTTATCACTACAGCCAGCTTGGAGACTATTACTGCCCCCGATGCGGTTTTAAACGGCCCCAACTGGACTTTAACGGAACCCATGTATCCCTTGCCGAGGGAATTTCCTTTGATGTTGGCGATTTCCATATAAAAGCCAGCTATCGGGGCTTTTACAATGTTTATAATATTCTGGCCGTCTACGGTGCGGCTTCCCTCGCCGGGGTTCCTCTGGATAATTTCAATAAAATCCTTGGAAACTATACCCCTCAGTTCGGCAGAAACGAACTGTTTCAGATTTCAGACACCAGGGTTATGCTGAACCTGGCTAAAAACCCGGCAGGCTTTAATCAGAACATCTCTGCAGTAATGACTGACACTGCTCCCAAGGATATTATTATCCTGATCAATGACAACAGTCAGGACGGCACCGATGTCTCCTGGCTCTGGGATGTAGACTTTGACCGTCTGTCCAATGCAAACGCTGCTTCCATTACCGTGTGCGGCATACGCTGTCAGGATATGCGTCTGCGTCTGAAATATGTGGACATTCCCTGCAGTCTGGAACCGGATATTGACAAGGCCATTACCGCAAAAATCAGCGACGGAGTAAAAAATCTCTATGTGCTGGTCAATTACACCGGACTGTACACCACCCACAATATTCTCAAAAGAATGGAGGGCAGGAAATCATGAAATTAACCATCGGACATTTATATCCGGATCTTTTAAACCTTTACGGCGACCGGGGCAATATTCAGTGTATGATGAAGCGGAGTCAATGGAGAGGCATCGAAGCCGAAACCATAGAATTTACGCTGGATGACGCCATCGATTTTTCTAAGCTGGACATTGTCCTTTTGGGCGGCGGCTCTGACCGTGAGCAGATGATCGTCTGCTCACAGCTGAGAAATATCCAAAAAGATTTCAAAGCTTATGTGGAAGACGGCGGGACAGTGCTGGCGGTCTGCGGAGGTTACCAGCTTCTGGGCCACTATTACAAAACAGAAGAAGGCACCATCGAAGGTCTTTCCTTAGTAGACTTATATACAGAGCAAGGCAGTCCCAGGCTCATTGACAACATTGTCCTGGAAAACAAAGATTTTTCCCTTCCCATTGTAGGCTTTGAGAATCATGGCGGCAGAACCTATATCGGAGACAACCGGCCTTTCGGCACAGTGCTGTACGGCCATGGCAACAATGGTGAGGACAAAACGGAAGGGGTTCTGTACAAAAATGTAGTGGGTACCTATCTTCACGGGCCTCTCCTTCCCAAAAATCCTCATATCTGCGATTATCTTCTCTCCAACGCCCTGGAGCGGAAATATGGCAGCGTAAGTCTCTCTCCTCTGGATGACATCCAGGAAAAAGAAGCCAATCAGTATATCTACCACCGTTTTGTAAAGCAGGAATAAATCTTCTCCATAGCGTACTGTCTCACTCCCATGCAGCTCCTTATGTAAGATGTGAGTGAGACAGTACGGCCACTTTTGGCTCTTTTCATCTCGGAAGTTACTTTTAGATTTGACCTAAAAATTTAACTTTTTAATTTTTTTCAAAAAAATTTTTTAATTCTTTTTTATAGTTAAAATACCCTATTTTT
>UQSX01000182.1 GCA_900543715.1 uncultured Blautia sp.
AGCTGCGTAACTGCACGTTATCAATGGAGGTGTTCTAATGCAGGCCAAAGAAAAAGATTATAAATTCACCAGTGGTCTTTCACAATGGATCATCGGATTCCTGGAAGAAAAGCACCGCCTCGGTTATAAATATGAGCGAGAATACTTTGAGCTGAAAAACCTGGACAGGTTTTCGATTGACTACAACTGTATGGACAGGCTTCCCAGAGAACTTGTACTTGCCTGGACACAACGCCAGGCAAACCATAGCCCGCAGACAATCCGTTCTAAAGTCAACTTAATCCGGCAGCTTGCCATGTTTATGTCCCGGAATGGTTGCGAGGTCTATCTGTATCCCAACAGTATGATTCCAAAGAGGACCTATGAGCATAGCCCCTATATTTTTAGCCATGACGAAGTCAGACGTGTATTCAAGACGATTGACAGTCTTTCACCATCCTGTTTTTCAGTCCGCCGTCATTTAATCTTTCCTTTACTGTTCCGTCTCCTTTATTGCTGTGGACTTAGGGTTTCAGAGGCATTGAATCTGAGAGTTTCCGATATTGATTTTGAACACGGCGTTATTTTTATCCACGATGCGAAGGACTATAGGGACCGCTTGATTCCGTTAAACCAGGATTTGTGCCAGCGGTGCATGAATTATAAGGAACATGTATTATCCGAACTTAATCCGGAAGGGTATTTCTTTCCGGCGCCTGATGGCCTTACCTATCACATTTTTACAATCCGTAAAACGTTCCGGGATATCCTCTGGAACAGCGGCATTTCATACGGAGGACGAAATGTTGGGCCGCGCCTCCATGACCTCAGGCATACATTTGCAGTACACAGTCTCCAGAAACTTCTTGAAGAAGGGAAGAGGCCCGCTGAGGTCCTGCCGATTTTATCCACATATATGGGACACAAAACATACAAAGGAACTTCAAAATATCTTCATCTGACTTCCGAATTATATCCTGAAATTTTGGAAAAAATGGAAGCCGCATTTGGCGGATTGTTGCCGGAAAGGATGGAGGCTGATGAACAAACCGACTGATTTTGCCCGAAGTCTGGCAGACTATTTCACTAACTATATGGCAGGTCAAAGAAACTTAAGTGTGAATACAATCCGTTCTTATCGTGATACGTTCTGTCTTCTTTTGACCTATTTAGAAGAGGAACAAAACTGCTCGCCGGAAAAAGTACAATTGAGTAAGCTAACAGACCAGACCATCAACGAATTTATGGCTTGGCTGGAGGACAAGAGACGTAATTCCATTTCAACCCGTAATCAGAGACTGGCGGCAATCCATGCCTTTTTTCAATATCTCCAGCTTGACAGACCGGATATGCTTTTGCAATGCCAGAAAATCCTGTCAATACGCATGAAAAAACATGAAAAGGCTGTGGTGAATTATTTATCGGAAGACTCATTAAAAAATCTTTTGGCCAGGCCGGATCAGGCCACCATCTATGGAAGGAGGGATGCAGCACTGCTATGTGTTTTGTATGACACCGGTGCAAGGGTTCAGGAATTGATTGATTTATCAGTCCGTGATGTGAGGATTGATGGACCAAGTGTTATCCGTCTGACAGGGAAAGGAAGGAAAACGAGGACCGTGCCTATCCTGCACCAGACAGCAGAGATTTTAAAATGTTATATGGAAAGACACGGATTGAATCCCCAAAGGAATCCAGATCAGGCTTTATTCTGTAATCATCAGGGAAACCGTCTTACCCGCCCTGGAGTTACTTATATCTTAAAAAAGTATGCCAATGAACTGCAGGCCGATGGAAACATTTCAAATGCGATGGTGACGCCTCATGTCATGCGTCACACAAAAGCCATGCACTTATTAAGAGCTGATGTTGATCTGCATTATATTCGTGACTTTCTAGGACACATTGATATCAGCACAACCGAAATTTATGCCAAAGCGGATGCCGAAATGAAACGAGCAGCGTTTGAAAAAGCCAACATAGGAATTTCAACAGATAAAGTGACCTCATGGCAAAAGAACGATGATCTCATGTCCTGGCTGACCAGTCTGGGACAGGATAAGTAAATGTATTATGGAAAGATTATAGGCGAAATATCTTGAAATAGCAGTGTTTTCGCCTGTTTCTTTCCATAATTACTTTCTTTTCATAACAAATTTTATGGAAAGCTTTCCATAAGTTATGATAAACCGCGTTGGTGAGCGCTTCCTCCACCGCTGCATAGGGATAGTTGAAGAAACGCCTGGCTTCCGCGGCATCATCCACTTTAACAACCTGCTCCTGTAGAATGCTGTTTTTGATGTAAAGGAGCGCCTCCCTCAGCTGCTGGTGCAGCGGCCCTTTAAATGTCTTTTCCCGGATCTCACTTCCCGTATCGTCCGGGAACTCCACAACATCAATCTGCGCATAAGGGAAGAAGCGGTCCGGCTCCAGATTGAAAAACATCAGGCCCACGTTTTTCGGCTTTACATATTCGGGCAGTGTGCTTACAATGTTCATGCTCTTGCACAAATCCAGAAAATCCATATGGCCGGATTCCTGATATAGGGAACTTCCAATTTCCTTCAAATAGCTCTGGATCAAAGAAAGGTTCAGATCCGCCAGCTCCGCTTCATGGTTTATTCGATCATCAAAAGGAATATTGTTGGCCAGATTATAGAGATCACGCTTTTCTGCTTCCGACGGAGCAATGGTGCTGGACATTTTGCGAATGTAATAAATCCGCTCTTTATTGTCCTT
>UQSX01000183.1 GCA_900543715.1 uncultured Blautia sp.
AGCCTCCGGATTCTGTCTGTCGAAAAACAGCAGGATATATAAACTTCATGATCTTAAGCTCCTCTCCGATTTTTCCACGTGACCGCCTGCGGCAGATTCGCTTACACTCTGTGCTGAGATCGGTCCCGCCTCTACATTATAACGGATGTCCATAGCTGTTACAAGCGCTTGATTTTGCTTATGAGTTACTTTTCACACCCACGCCAGCCATATAAATAAAATTAACTGGTACGATGCTTTTATGCATCAGTGCCAGTTAATTCTCTTTGGGATTTTATTGGACGTTTTCTGCTGTATATATCACAAATCTCTTTGTATACACTTCCTTCTTCTTTTGAGCGCAGCAAATAGACTATGCTCAGTCCATCGCAAATATACTCTAAACTTTTTTGGCTGCGCAGAGTGATCGCCTGTTTCTGTTTTCGTTTGTAGACACGGGCCAGCCTTTCACAGAGCGAATTGTTTGCAGGCACCCTTATGTCATGGAGAAACCGGAGTTCGCTTTCCTTATATTTCTTCAGCCTCAGATATAGATTATATCCTTCTTTATAGTACTCGCCTGGCGGATCATTTTTGTATTCCTCTTCCGCTTTCTCCAGAATCTTATCATACCTTTCCTCAAATCCTTCGACTTTCTTTCCATCAGGCATGACGCCCACACCCAGGCTGTTCCGGTAATGGAGCATCTCCCGGATCAGGTCATACATCTGGTGGTTCCACTCCCGCTCCGGTTCGTTTTCCTTACTCCCGATCAGGTATCTGCAGTCATGCTGGATACATTCCTGATGGCCTTCCCCATAATTATAAAATGTCAGGTCGTGGTCATGGACAACAATTCCCACGTAATTCTCCAGCGGCGTCCCTTTGATCCCTTCGTGTCCTTTCTTTTCCCTGCCGATATACAATGCCACGCCCTCGGACGGAGATGCCAGCACAAGTACCTGAGCCCCTTTTCCATTCACACGTGCGTTGGTGAAATCTGCATTCATGACCGGGGAAGCCATCAGCCTGCGGATGATCTCTTTCTTCTCCGGCTGTGTTTTCTCCGAAAATTCTTCACACAGGCCGTTTATCAACCCATCTGACAAGATGATCTCCCCGTCTGTCAGTTCCGAGATCAGTTTTCGGATTTTCCCGTGGGAAACATTACACTCATTCCCCAGAAGGAATGCCAATGCTTTGACTGTCCCGTCATAATTCACTTCATTTACATAGCCCTCCGGAAAAGCAGCATGCACCCTTGCCCCGGTTTTCCTGTTCCGATATTCTTTTGTTGTGTATTCTATGACCTGCACGGACATATGGACCACTACTTTTTGTTTACGGATGATCTTTCCTGTCTCATAATAGTCCGGAGAGTTCCGGTATTTATCCGGAGCAGGAATCTCATGGGTTTCTGTCACCAGATGCTTTTTGCGGCAATGGCCTTTATGTCCCGGCTGGCCGCCCGGCCTCCTTCTTGTCCGTATCCGGCTGTTTGGGATTTTTTTCCTCCTGGGACCCTGCAGGGAAGACGGGAGCGATGAATTTTCAAAATCTTTATTGACCTGGGCGGTCAGTTTTTTATTCTGTCCCTCCACCTCTTCCAGCCTGGTGCCAAGCCTGTAGATCTCAAGCTGCTTTTCCCTGCATTTATCTAAAGCGGCATCCCGCTGTCTGGCTGCTTCCAGTTTTTCCTTCTGCAGGCTTCTTATCATCCGGTCTTTTTGGGCAAGCTTTTTTTCATATGCCGCTTCGAGGTCATCTGTTGATTCAAACCAGAGTTTCCTTACACGTACGGTCTCCTGTCTTGCCTGTGCGAGCTCTTTTTCCAGCCGCCGTATGATCCGGTCGCGTTCCCGGATGGCAGCTTCATGTTTTTCTTCTAACTTAAGATAACGTTCCCCGGATTCAAACTCCCGGATGATCCGCGCCTGTGCTTTTACCCTGTATTGTAATCCGCTGTAAAATTCAAAACCGTTCATTTTTCCCTCAGTCCACAATCATAATCCCAGTGTCCCCAGAAGTGCTATTCCAGCCCCAGCAGCCGGTCAATTCTCTTCAACAGATGATCCATCTGTTTTTCCAAAAGTTCAATCTCCTCATCCTTGTGGAAAATGATAAGTTCCTGATTCTCGATCATTTTATTCTGAAGCTCTATTACTTTAAGCTGTTCTTCATTCGCTTCTTTGAGTTTTTCGATATAGGCTTTATACTGCTTCACCTGCAAGCTGTCTGCTGACATTCCAATCTCTCCAATATTTTTATGATGAGAAAAGTGTACCAGAAAACAGAGAAAAAAGCGAATCGGCTGGTTTTGGGGTTCGTCATTTTTTTGGTGATAACTTTTTGTGTTTTGATCAAATATGGGAATTTTTCAACGGAATTTCTGGATATGGATATTCCGGTGCACCATTTCCCCCTTACGGTAAAGCGGGGGTATGACAGCCGTAAAAAGCAGGTCAGCGGAGACTTTGGATATGGTTGGAGTCTGACCATGAACAGTGCGACCTTAACCGAAAGCGGCATTCCCGGAAAAGGATGGCGGACTGTGAAGTCCGGTGGATTCCTGCCGACTTATACCTTAACGGAAGACTATAAACATGAAGTTGCCATTGACTGGGGAAACGGTAAAATTGAAAAGTTCTCCATGCGTCCCTCTCCGGCAAGGCAGCAGATCACGGATATTCAGTATATTACCAGCATCTCTTATCAGGCACAGG
>UQSX01000184.1 GCA_900543715.1 uncultured Blautia sp.
CAGTTCTTAAAAATACCATGTTGCGAGAAGGGGACACTCTAATCATCAAATCCCTGGACCGGCTCAGCCGCAATAAGGAACATATCAAGCAGGAACTGGAGTATTTCAAATCCCAGCATATCCGGGTACGGGTTATCGACCTGCCTACCACAATGACAGAATTACCAGAAGGACAGGAATGGGTTTTTAAAATGATCAACAGCATTCTGATCGAAGTGCTTTCCAGCATTGCGGAGCAGGAACGGCTGACAATACGCCAGCGTCAGTCTGAGGGCATCGCGGCGGCAAAAGAAAAAGGGAGCCATCTGGGACGTCCCGCAGCATGCTTTCCTCCAGACTGGGAAAAGACCTACAGCAAATGGAAGGTCGGAGAAACAACTGCCGTTGCTGCCATGCGGGAGCTGGGACTGAAGCGCAGCACTTTTTATAAGCTGGTACATCAGTATGAGGAGGGAGTACTGTGAAAAAAGTATTTATTGTCCTGCTGCTCGCTAGATCGCTTTGTCTTCTTGGTACTGGAGGATGTCAGCTCTTCCAGTACTGGGAAGAAAGTCATCAAAGCAACCAAGTCTATTCCGGTCTGGAGGAATATGTACGGCGGCCGGATACAACCCCAGATACAGATTTTTATTCTCCGCCGTCTCAGGATGACGAGGAAGCTCCCATACTCATTCCAGATATTGATTTTGCATCCCTTCAAGAAATCAATCCGGATATTGTCGGGTGGCTTTACTGCGAAGATACCCCTATTCACTATCCTGAGTGGTCTCGGAAACTCTGAACCATTGAAAAATCAATGTTTCCGAGCCCTCTTCTTTTTCTTTTACCTCAACTTTTATTCATTTTTTTGTATATTTTTCTAAAATAAGCTTGACATATCTGCCAGTTTGTGCGGCGTGCTTTGTTGCCCTCCCGGGCCTCAAAGCACGCCCTTTGATTGACAACATATTTCCCTTTCACATTTCAATCAAAGGAGGTTCCGCACATGTTAAAGCACTGGCAGTCTCATCAGGAATATTTACGCTTCCTGCATGAGGCGAAAGTTCATTTCGACTCTTCCCAACGTAAAAGGCTTGCTTCTGAATTCGCTTCCGCCAGGGATAAACTTCGGCTTCTTGATCTTGATCCCGTCAAGGCTCATCTTTCCCCTTTTTATTCCACTACAGGTCGTCCGGCTTTAAACCAGCCCCAGATCATCCGTTCCCTGACCCTTATGCTGCACCTCGGTGTCACCAGCCTTACCCGATGGCTAAATCGTCTTGCTTCCGATGATCTTCTTGCGTTCCTCATCGGATGCTCCCCCGCTTGGCTCTTATTTCGATTTTATCAATCGCCTGTGGCTCCAGAATCCCGCTTTTGAACGGCTGGGCAGAAAAGACCTTTTCCCTGCACACAAAAATTTGAAACCTTCAAAAAAACCTTCAAAAGGTGAAAAACTTCCTAACCGCCATTCCGGTATTACTGAAATCATCGCAGACCAGGCTGTTTCCCGAAAAGAATTCCCGTTTCATTATGAAAAACTCCTTCAGGAACTTTTCCGCCTTACCGCTTTGCTCCCTTCGGTACACTCCGGACTCATTCCCTCCGGCGGGCTCATCCTCTCTGGTGACGGTACCTGCGTCCATACCCACTCTTTCCCTTATGGCCATAAGGTTTGTTCCTGTGCCGAAAACGGGATCAGGGTCTGTTCCTGCCCCAGACATTATTCCGATCCGGACGCCTCCTGGGGCTGGGACAGTGATCTCAATTGCTTTTACTTCGGACATACTCTTTATCTGCTTTCCTTCCATAACGACCGATATTCTGTCGACCTCCCGCTCCATTTCCATTTCTTTGATGCACGCAGACATGACAGCGTCAGCGGGATTGTTTCACTAAAAGAATTCAGGGATCTCAATCCAGATATTCCTATCCGCGATCTCTGTCTTGATTCTGCACATGACAATTATCCTACCTATCAGCTCTGCAAAGCTTGGAAAATCCGCCCATTCATCGATCTCAATTCCAAAAGTGGAAGACCCAAATCCATCCCGGATTCCATCCGGGTCGATTCCGATGGGACTCCGATATGCCAAGCGGGGTACCGCATGGTTTACTGGGGATTCTGTTCAAAGCGTTCACGTTGTAAATGGAGATGTCCTGTTGCTTGCAAAAAGGAAAAACTCTGTTCCTGTAGGGATTCCTGCTCCTCTTCCCATTACGGCCGCTGTATTTATACAAAGCCTGACTGGGACATCCGTCTTTACACCCCTGTCCCACGGGGAACATCGGAATATAAAAACACCTATAAAAACAGGACATCCTGCGAACGGGTCAATGACCGGGTCCTGAATGATTACCAGCTGCACAATATGAAGATCCACACGAAAAAGCGGTATTCTTTCTTTCTATGGCTGATCGGCACAAACATTCATTTAGATGCCCGGCTGAAGAAACTACGCCTGCAAACCGCAGCATAATTCAGGAATAATCCAGCTGTACTGCTGCAAGCCTGCTATCTGGGAGGCTTTAAAATCATGCCTTCCGCTCTTTTATCGATACAGTTTCCGGCATGGTTGAATCTTTTCACTCTGCTTTTCCCTTCTCCATCGTAATCTTCAGTCGTATTCACTTTTTATTCAAGAGTTTCCGAGACCACTCTTTAGAAAAGTAGTCCTCTAAGTTTTCCTCACTATCATTTATCCTTGTCACGAGC
>UQSX01000185.1 GCA_900543715.1 uncultured Blautia sp.
AAATCGATGAGGCAGCGGCAAAAGAAATGGTTGCCTATGCCATGGAGCAGGGGGTAAATTATTACGATACTGCATGGGGCTATCATGACGGAAATTCCGAGCTGGTAATGGGAAGAGCTTTAAAAGAATACCCAAGAGACAGCTTTTATCTGGCTACCAAATTCCCCGGCTATGATCTTGCCAATATGGATAAGGTGGAAGAAATTTTTGAGAAACAGCTGGAAAAATGCCAGGTAGAATACTTTGACTTCTATCTGTTCCACAATGTATGTGAGATGAACATTGACGCATATCTGGATGAAAGCCATGGAATTTATGCGTATCTGATGAAACAGAAAGAGAATGGAAGGATCCGTCATCTGGGATTTTCCGCCCATGGCAGCTATGATGTTATGAAACGCTTTCTGGATAAATACGGAAAGAGCATGGAGTTCTGCCAGATCCAGTTAAACTACTTAGACTGGAGCTTCCAGGATGCCAAGGCAAAAGTAGAGCTGCTGAAAAAACATAACATTCCTGTATGGGTTATGGAGCCTTTAAGAGGCGGACGACTGGCTAATCTCACAGAGGAAGAAGAGGGCAAACTGAAGGCTATGCGCCCTGAAGAGGGGACCCCTGCATGGGCTTTCCGTTTCCTGCAGTCCATTCCAGAGGTTACTGTAGTCCTGTCCGGTATGTCCAACATGGAGCAGATGAAAGACAATATACATACTTTCCAGGAAGAGAAACCTCTGTCAGAGGAAGAAATGAAAAATCTCCTGGCTATATCAGATGAAATGGTGCAGAAGATCGCCCTCCCATGTACTGCCTGTCATTACTGTGTCAGCCACTGTCCTCAGGAGTTGGATATCCCGACTCTTCTGGCCCTTTATAATGAGCACTGCTTTACCAAAGGCGGATTTATTGCGCCTATGGCTCTGTCTTCCTATCCGGAAGATAAACTGCCAAGCGCCTGTGTAGGCTGCAGAAGCTGTGAAGAAGTCTGTCCGCAGCAGATCAAAGTATCAGAAGCCATGTCAGACTTTGCAGAAAAACTGAATATGTAAAAAATAGAAAATCAGGAAGGCGGCACTGGCTGCCGGCTAGTTGAAATTTTTTTAAATAAGGATTCATGTCAACGGATTTTGGAGGAAATTCTTCCAGAATCCGTTTTCTTTTCCAACTGGTTCATAAGGAAATCTTCCATCCGCCCTGTTACACTGTAGCCGTAACGAAAAAGCAGCAGGGGTTTCCCCTGACAGAAAGGAGCGGAATAAAATGACACATAAGGTTTTGATCGTTACTACAGTCAGCGGATTTTTATGGCAGTTTGAAAAAAACACCGTAGAGATTTTAAAAAGCCAGAATGCAGAGATCCATTATGCGTCAAACTTTGAAAATCCGGCTTATGCTTTTGATCAGAAATACTTTGAAGAAAATAGAATCCAGATCCATCCGATATCCATCCAGAAGTCTCCATACCGTCTTAAAGATAATTTCAGAGCATGGAAAAGTCTTATGGAAATTATTGAGAAAGAAGAAATCGATACCCTCCACTGCCATACCCCTGTGGGAGCAGTGCTGGGAAGACTGGCGGCCAGGTTTTCCAAAAGACAGGTAAAGGTGATTTATACCGCCCACGGATTTCATTTTTATAAAGGAGCAGGCCTGAAAAACTGGCTGCTCTATTACCAGGCAGAACGTTTTCTCGCCAGGTATACGGATATCCTTGTGACCATTAACCGGGAAGACGAAAAACGGGCCAGAGATTTCTCTCTGAAAGATTCTGGCTGGGTAATGAAAATCCCCGGCGTAGGGGTTGACCGTGATAAATTCCGGGTTCGATTTGAAAAAAGACAGGAGGCCAGAGCAGCTCTTGGTGTAAAAGGGGAGGAACTGTGTCTGCTTACCGCCGCCCTGTTAGACAAGGAGAAAAATTATCAGACGGTATTGCATGCTTTAGCACAGATAAAAGACATGGCTTTTCGGTATTATATCTGCGGGGAAGGACCTTACCGGAAAGCTTTAGAAGAACAGACTGCCAGTCTGGGGCTGAAGGAAAAAGTAGTTTTTCTGGGATTCCGCCGGGACCTGGATTTTCTCCTTCAGGGAGTAGATATCTTCCTTTTCCCTTCCCTCCGGGAGGGCCTTGGCATGGCGGCTTTGGAGGCTATGGCCTGCGGCGTACCTGTCGTAGGCGCAGACAACCGGGGAACCAGGGAATATATCTGCCACGGAGAAAACGGCCTTCTGTGCCAGCCCAGAAATGCCGGGGATTTTGCAGCAGCTATCCGTATTCTGGCCCAAAATCCTTCTCTGAGAAATAAAATGGCTGTCCGGGCAAGAAAGGACAGCTGGAGATTTGGAGCAGAAGAGAGCCGGCTCTATATGGAGCAGGTATACCGTATTGCATGGAAAGGAGAGGATCATCCTGGATACAAAAGTAAAAATCAGCGTAATCATGAGCCTTTACAATCCCCGGCCTTTCCCCTGGCTGAAAGCAGCGGTGGATTCCGTTTTGAATCAGAGTTTTGAAAATTTTGAGTTTCTTATCTACGATGACGGTTCCGATGAAGAGTGCCGAAAGGTCATTCAGGAAATCGGGAGGCAGGATGCCCGGATCCATATCCTGAGAGGAGAAGAAAACCGG
>UQSX01000186.1 GCA_900543715.1 uncultured Blautia sp.
ATTTATAATTATCAAGCATAATAATTATTGGGGGATTTGTCAAGTGTTTTTTGGTAGGACGGTATAAGCGCTGTTAGTAAGACGGGTAAAAGCGCCTCCTTAGCAGACATAATGATTACCTCCTCCACAAACGCATACTCCAGTCAGGCCTGTTGTACAATATTAGAATGGTAAACATTAATATTGTCATACCAAAGAACAAACCGGCGCCTTTCACCTTTCCTTTATACCGCTCTTTCTGCTGCCCGAACAAATATCCCAGTATCACTGCTGCACAATATCCCATCAAGCTCCCCCATGTATTGTGAAGCACATCATCAAACTCGCCTAATCCTCTATCCAAAAGGACCTGGGACACCTCGATGGCTGCTGAAAAAACAAATCCCACCATGGCTGCTTTCTTCCAGTCCGGCTTATGGAGGATGGCAGTCAGAAAAAATCCAAAAGGCATAAACAGTGCAATATTTCCTAAAATCAAATACCAATAATAGCCGGAATGTTCACTCCAGGCGCGTTTTATGGTCCAGAAAAGGCGAAGTTCTATGTCTCCCTTCCCGGCCTCGCGATACAATGTGGCATATAGAATGACAGCAATGGAGAGGAGGAATAGAAAACGGTATGAGTATTTGTGGATATGGTACATGGCACCTCCTATATTGCTCAAGCCTTAAGATTAATAATACTTCTCCGCATAATAATAATCTTCTAATTTATGACCCTCCAAACCATCTTATTTACCACCCCTGTGTAACTTTGGATAATCTTAACTACTTTTGTACTGACATTTTCCTCCACATAATCCGGCACTGGGATACCATAATCACAGGCCAACTGCATCTGCACAGCAGTGTCCACTGCCTGAAGTAACGATCTTTCATCAATACCCGCTAACACAAAGCAAGCCTTATCCAAAGCTTCAGGACGCTCTGTTGAGGTACGGATACACACAGCCGGTATGGGGTTCCCTATACTTGTAAAGAAGCTGCTCTCCTCCGGCAGTGTACCTGAGTCTGAAACAACAGCAAAAGCATTCATCTGCAGATGGTTATAGTCATGAAATCCAAGGGGCTCATGCTGTATCACACGCTTGTCCAATGCAAACCCTGTAGCGTCAATACGGTTTCTTGAACGGGGATGACAAGAATATAGTATCGGCATATCGTATTTCTCTGCCATTTTATTAATTGCTGTAAACAAAGAAAGGAAGTTCTTCTCTGTGTCAATGTTTTCTTCTCTGTGCGCAGAAAGTAAAATATACTTCTGCGGTTCCAGTCCCAATTTTTCCAAAATATCTGACTTTTCAATCTCTGGCAGGTTCTGACGCAGTACCTCCGCCATCGGCGAACCGGTCACATAGACACGCTCCTTCGGCAGTCCGCACTCATGTAAATATTTACGAGCGTGTTCGCTGTAAGCCAAGTTCACATCGGAAATAATGTCCACAATCCGGCGGTTTGTTTCCTCCGGCAGACATTCATCTTTACAGCGGTTTCCTGCTTCCATATGAAAGATTGGGATATGCAGGCGCTTTGCTGCAAGCGCTGACAGGCAAGAATTGGTGTCGCCCAATATCAAGAGCGCCTCCGGCTTAATCTGGTTCATCAGTTTGTAGGAGCAGTTAATGATATTGCCAATGGTCGCACCGAGATCGTCCCCAACGGTATCCATATAAACTTCCGGATTCTCAATCTTCAGATTCTCAAAGAAAATCCCATTCAAATTATAATCATAATTCTGCCCGGTATGAGCCAGTATTACGTCAAAATATTTACGACACTTATCAATTACCGCAGCAAGACGGATAATTTCCGGACGAGTGCCTACAATAATAAGAAGTTTTAGCTTTCCATTATCTCTAAAATGAATATCCGAATAATCGGTCTTTACGGCAAATTTTTCACTCATCGTTTTCTTTCTCCCTCTACACTGGCTCATAAAATGTGTCTGGTTTTTCTGGATTAAAAATCTCGTTGCAGGTCATAACCGTCACAAGATTTTCTGTATCTGATAGGTTGGCAATATTATGTGTCCAACCCGGAATCATATGTATCGCTTCTATTTTATCGCCGCTGACTTCAAATTCTACTGTTTCTCCTGTATGAATGTTCCGCTCTTGGATTAATCCGTGCCCAGCAACCACAATAAACAGTTCCCATTTAGAATTATGCCAGTGCTGACCTTTTGTAACACCAGGCCGGCTGATGTTTATACTCACCTGCCCGCAATCAGCAGTATGTACCAGTTCCGTAAAACTTCCACGAGCATCGCTTTTCATTTTTAACTCATACTTAAACTTCTCCATCGGAAGATATGTCAAATACAAACTATACAACTTTTTTGTAAAAGAACCTTCCGGCATTTTCGGCATCATCAGGGTAGACGGCTGCTCCTTAAACTGCTCCAGCAGATCTACGATCTCCCCCAGAGTTACTTTATGGGTTACCGGTACACAGCAATAGCGGCCAGTCTCTGTGATCACTGTCTCTACGCCGTCAAATTCACAGTGAATTTCCTTTCCTTCCAATAGATCGAACATGCCTTCCACCAGATCGTCAATATAGAGAAGCTCCAGTTCGGTGCTTCGGTCATTTACATGGAATTCTTCATCGTTGGCCACAGCCCAGCA
>UQSX01000187.1 GCA_900543715.1 uncultured Blautia sp.
CAGAAAAAAACGAAACTACAGTTTCGCAAAAAAGATCTAGGAATATAAACGAAAGCAGGCGCTGGACGAAGCAGGCATTCCATATGACGAGGCGTTGATTGAGAATGCCAGATCATTTTCTATAAAAAGCGGATACCAAGCGTTTCAGGAATTGAATCAGCGATGTGGGGGGAGGTTTACAGCTGTTTTTGCGATTGCTGATACCCTGGCGATCGGTTGTCTTCGAGCTGCAAAGGAATCAGGGTATCAGCTGCCGGAGGACTTGTCTGTTATGGGATTTGACGGGATTGAGTTTGGAGCATACTATTCTCCTTCACTTACCACGGTAAGACAGCCGTATGAATATATGGCAGAGCAGGCAATCTTTATGATGCGTGGACTATTGGACAATGAAGATAATCGGCATATGGTATTGAATGCGGAAATTGTGGAGAGGGAATCCTGTGCGAAGAAAGGGGAATAAAGGAGGCTTATGGGAAAAGGCGAATATGAAAGCATTATTTGTGTAGATTTGCGGAGCTTTGATCGGACTGCAGAAGATATGGGAGTCAATGCGTACTTTAAGCAATTAGGCTTTGTGCCGACAGGATTGTGTTTTCTGAATTTTCAGGTGATGTATTTGTTTGACTTTGAAAATGTAGATGATAGAGAATTGGATCCTATATGCACAGGGCAGAACGGAACACCATGCAGCCAGGTATGGACAAATAGAGATCTCTATCGTTTGATTACATACATTCGGTCTTGCGGAGTAAGGGCGTATTTGGGGATTTTGTCAAATACCATCAGTGCAGTATGGAAAAATACCCGGTATCATTGGGAGTATCGGGAAGTTCTTCAGACGATGCGCGGCGAATCGCTCTTATGGGGTGAAGCGATCAACGTATTGAAGCGCCTGAAGGATGGACGTTTTTTTGAAGATATCTATATTGAGAAACTGATGCGGGTGTTGGATGCGTTTCATTTTGATGGTTATGTAGCCGGAGACGGTATGTTAGGTCTGCGAGGACCGCGGGAAACGCTTAAGGATACGGATTTTTCGCAGGATATGGTGGATCAGTTTACAGAATATGCAAAGCTCAGACAAATTGCTTTAGAGGATTATAATGCACGGGCGGATTATATTGTAACATATTTGATGCCGGAGTGGATTGACTTCTGGTGTGCCAGATGGGCAATGCATGTCTCAAAGGTTTCAAAAGAATTGAAAGCAAGAGGCATGACGTTTTTAGCGATTGATGCATGGAGCAGAAACCCAGAAGAAATTCGAGAATCTTTTGGAATCGACTATCATTTGTTGTATGAAAATGGTTTAGAGGGGGTATTTGTACAGGCAAGGGAAACAAATAAATGGAGAAAGCACAGAGAAGGAGAATATGTTCGGGAACAAAATAATATTTATACATTTTTAGCACATAAGGCTTATGAACCGCGGTTAAAGTATTATTGGGCCCAGGCTACGGTTAATGTTCCGGAATTTTGGAATACGGTCCAGGATCTTCCTCATGTGGCAGAGAGGGAGTGTTATGCTTATTTATGGACACATTGCTTTAATGGAACTGCATGGGAACAGATTTGTGAAGGGGTATGTATTATCTGGGGCAATGACTTAAGCAGCGATAACTGGAACTGGCTGAGGTTTCGTTGGAATCAGGCCTATCAGCTTTGCCAGGCATATTACAGGCCAATAGGAATTACGCTTCTATGGAGTGAGAGGGGAGTGAAAGACCGGTTTCACAGTCATATAGCAGATGGCCGGAGGATAGCTTCCGTAATAGAAGAAGGCGTTTGTATACAGGCTTCAGTGCATGAAAAGAATCTGTGCCGTCTGATGGAGACAGGCAGTTTGGGATATTTTATAACAACAGATGAAACTTTGATAGAAAAATATCCGAATTATGCTCATCAGATTGTATTAATTTGCGACGGATATATGAAGTGGAACAATCAACGGTACGGCTGGGGTGAAGGAATTTCAATTCTGAAGCAGCTGGCAGGGATCCAGATAACAAAGGGACGGCTATGCGGCTTTGAGACAGAGCAGGAATCCTATGTGGTAAGCCTGGAGAATCCGGATAATTTGTTTTATGAGCAAGGCTATTTGGCTATAGACCGTGAAATTGTTCAAGTAAAGGCATTGCCGCCGAGAGAATGGTTTGTGCTTCCACATTCTGTGGAAGAAGGGAGTGTTGCTGTATCCATTCCGCCAGATGCTTCCGTACAGCTTGTGATAGAGATAAACTCACAGAAAAAAACGAAACTACAGTTTCGCAAAAAAGATCTAGGAATATAAACGAAAGTAGGAATAGCTATGAGAGAAGCAGGAATACTATTACCTTTGGCATCCCTTCCGAATGAGTTTGGAATAGGAGATTTTGGGGGAAGCGCCTATCAGTTTATTGACTGCATAGCAGCGGCAGGAGTGCAGATTTGGCAGATTCTTCCGTTAAATCCGCTTG
>UQSX01000188.1 GCA_900543715.1 uncultured Blautia sp.
GATCAGAAAAATTGGTTAGTGTCCATCTTCTTTTGTGCGGAGATGAGACAGGGAAGATTTTCGATGGCGGTCAGGGTTGTTTCATGAAAGATTTTTAAAAGTATAAGAAGATTGGATTTTATCGGGAGTTATACGTGTTATACAAATACGCGTATAACTCTCGACTTTTTATTCCTGTAGAGGTACAATGTCTATATAGTATAGGTATACTCCACCTATACGGAAAGGAGGACATTATGCCAGTAACTGAGAAAAAGTATCCGGATTGGGTTCAGAAGTATCGGACAAAGGGAACTACTGTGAAGAAAAAAGGAGATTCGTATTATCTCTATAAAAGGACATCCCGACGTGTGAAAGGGAAAAAGTATCCGCAGCCAGTCGATACATATATCGGGGTGATTACTCCGGAAGGAGTCATACAAAGTAATAAAAGAAAAATATCTTTAACAGACGCAGAAGTATGGGAATACGGATTTTCTAAAGCCGTCTGGGAGTTGTGTCCGGATGATTGGAAAAAACCATTGGGGGATGATTGGAAGGATGTACTTGCCATCATTCTTTTAAAACAGTCTCCGACCTCTTATATCCAGAAAACACGGATGATAAAAAAGGAATCGGATTTCCATTATCAGTTTGCAGCCCAGATATCCTCACTTTCCCGTAGGATCCATAAAAAATGGGGCATTGGATTGGAAGAATTACATCAGTTAGAGACAATCTATTTAGTGTGCCTGGATAAAACGGAAATCATTTCGAAAGTGAGTGAGGAGCAGCGGAAACTTCTGGAGAAAATACAAGTGGTGCTGGAAATGTGCTGAAAGAACATTTGTGACAGAAAAGCTGATCCATTATTTCAGGCAGATTCCGGATTATCGGTGCGACAGAGAGAAAAAACACGACCTTGCAGAAATGCTGGTATGTGTCACTCTGGGAGTCCTTTGTGGCAGGACGACGATCCGCAGGAGCCTGAAATGGTGTAGAAACCACCTGGAAGAGCTGCGGAAACATATGAAATTGAACTACGGGATTGCTTCGCCTTCCACCATTACCCGGATGCTGTCTGGGATTGATGAGGAATTAGCCTTGTATGCTTTTATGGAATGGATCGGTGAGATCGTGGACTCGAAGAATACCCATCTCGCTATTGATGGGAAAGCATTACGCGGTGCAGCGGAAAAGACGAAAAGCGGGACAGCACCGATGCTGTTGAATGTAGTGGAAACGGTTCGAGGATTGATACTTGCACAGCTTCCGGTCGATTCAAAGACGAATGAGATCACGGTGATTCCGGAATTATTGAAACTTCTGGATATCAGAGGGAGCGTTATAACGATTGATGCGATTGGGACACAGACAGCAATCATGAAACAGATACATGAACAGGAAGGGCATTTTGTATTTACAGTAAAGAAAAATCAGCCAGACGCTTATGAGGAGATCCATACGTTCCTGGATAAACTGGAAGAAGAAGCGGAGAAAAAAGGAAAAAGTGAAACTCCAGATCCTGTTATGCAGGATTATCTTGGGAAATATGAAGAGATCAATCAGATGGAAAAAAATCGGGACAGAAATGAGTACAGGACTTGCCAGATATGTAATAATGCATCAAATCTGACGAAAAAACAAAAAGAATGGCCCCACGTTCAGAGCATTGGGCGGATCAAGCAGGTAAGGATTCCTGTTGAAAAAGACAGCCAGGGGAATGATATCACTCCGACAAAAGAAGAGTTTTTGAAAAAAGGCTCAAGAAGAGTCCCAGTTCCTTCTGCTGAAGAGGGGATTGGAAAAGACATCCAGTGTACGGCACTGATTTCAGACCTTATCCTCACGGCAGAGGAACTGGGAAGCATAAAAAGAATGCACTGGTCAATAGAGAACCGGCTCCATCATGTACTGGACGACACATTCAGGGAAGATCGCTCGCCAGCCAAAAAGTCCCGAAACAATCTGTCGCTCATCAGAAAATTTGCATACAACATCCTGCGCCTGGCAATGTACGAGACAGGTCTGACAAATATAATGACAGAAATGATGGACTGCTTTTGTGACAATGCCACCTTGCGAGAACAGTATGTATTTCAAGGCATAGCCAGTCTGTATTGACTATATATAGAGAATACCTCTGAAAAAAAGTCTTGTAAAGAGATAGAGAGATGGTTTGCGTTTTTTTACGTGATCAGCTTACCAGAAACGATATGGGGATGTAATAATAAGATTATAAAAGGTAGTGCTGCTCATGAATAGTTCATGAAACAACCCTGAAAAAACGCCGCCATGCATTGACATTTCGGGAAAAACCATGTACAATTAAGACTCGTGCAGCCGGGGTGTTAGCGGTACCTTGTACCTGCAATCCGCTATAGCAGGGGT
>UQSX01000189.1 GCA_900543715.1 uncultured Blautia sp.
GAGCTGGATGGACGCAAAAAGAGCCGCTTGATCTCGTTGGCATACGCCGTTGAGCGTCCCCACCATATTTTGTCCCTTGCTTTAATGTACTTTATTTTCCCATATAAAAATTAAAACAGAGAGTAGGGGTATACTCCTACTCTCTGTTTTTTGCGCACTGACCAGCTTAGATATTAGATAAAGGTTCGAGATATATAACTTTACCTGCAGAAATGTAAATATTTTTATTCACAGTACCGTCCTGTGCATGCCATCTCCTTGCTATATTCATAGCCGGAAGCATTTTTAGCATATGCCACCATTACAGCACGATATTTTACACCCGGCATTCCGTCAAAATAGAAATCGCCGCCGTGCTGTATTGTATCCATAGCATAGAAAGTGTCCGGATCACTGCTTCCGTATACAGTGAATTCTTCTATCCATTTGTTGGGGGCGATTTCGCTTTCAATCCGCAGACTATATACTCCAATTTTATCCATAGTATCTGTCCCGAATACACCGAACGAAACCGCCATTTCGCCCCCTCCCTTCGCGGATATGCCCAGCATATATGCATCAAAGTAGTGGCTGGCTCTTGCTTCATTCCAGATCTCTGCTGTGGCTGCAGAGGTAGGCATCATACTGGAAATGACAAAGAGTGCTAATAAAAGTACAGTTCCAAGTCTTTTTTTCATTGTTATCCCCCGTTTTCATAGATAGAATTGATCATTCTTTCAGCGTCTGCTCGGGAAATATCCCCTGTAATACTACATGTGCATTGACCATTTCTCCACATTATCTGCGTGTGTCCATAATTTTCTGAGATGGCATGTTCAATTCCGTGCGTCTGGTAAGTGTCTTTATACAGACCAGAATCCTTTTCTACCCACAAATCCGAAATATCTTCCGTATTTCGGTAGCAAAATACTCTGATAACAATACTTTTCTGTCCGTCTCTATATGTTGCCGATATAACGTCAGCTGACTCGACTTCCATCTCATAGATCTCGTCAATCGTATACCCAGGAGGAATCCATCCGGGCACGACCGAAATGTCAGTATACTTTTGAACAGCTTCCTTCAATGAACGATAGCCAGACACATTCGGTTCCTTAAGTTCCATAGTCCCTGGTATGTGCGGCACTGTTCCAAACAGTTCATCTTTCCATGTAATAATATAATCCTTCCAACCAAATGCTGCAGCGGATACGCATAAGAAAATAACTATAAGCACGGCAGCTTCGATACGCCATCGAATTTTTACAGCTCTATGAGAACTGGAAGGTTCTTTTTCGACACGATGCTTCGTGTGGAACAGCGCCCAAGATCGATCAAACGCACGTTCAGCGGCAGGATCTGGGGGGCTTACCTTCTCCATGGCTTCAATATAGATCTCTACAATCCGCGGATCAAATTCTTCCCCAGTCAGTTCCTCCTCATCATAAAGTTTTTCCAACTCCTCAATCAGTTCATCTGCGGTCTTTCCCCTAAGATGTTCTTTCAAATTAGCTTCGTTGAAGACGCTTTTAGAAGCAATGTCCTCACCGTTCCGCTGCAACATCTTATCTACCTCCTCACTATTATTAGTGGGTCCTATTTTCTAAAACGTGACATACTATTTAAATTTATTCCTTCATAATAATCTTTTTGACTCGGTCGCGGGCCCGTTTTAACTGCTGTCGAAGCGCGGTATCCTTCTTTCCGAATTCTTTCGCAATGTCTACGATATTGTCCTGCTCCTCATAGACTCTTTTCAACAATCTCTTATCGGATGGAGATAGGCTGCAGGGTAGAATCGTATCCAGGTTGAAGGATAAATCCTCCGGTGCAGGGACGTCTTCGTCCAACGGAAGATCCCGCCCTAATTTTCTGTGCGCTTGAATCGCCAGTCTGGCTGCAATCTTACACACATATGCGCGCCGATTCTCTGCCTCCTCAATCAAATTGAGCTGTCTGCATATCTCCTCATATGTATCTTGAAGTATATCATCCACTGCATCTGGCCATTGTCCTTTTAAGACGGATACAATGATCCGTTTTATGCTCGACTGATATTCATCCACCAACCGCATCACAGCTTCAGAATCTGACTGACTTAACCTCTTCCATGGTTTCTTTTTCATTTAAGCCTCACCCTTTTATAAACACACACAGAAAGACAAGCCCCGGAAGAATGTTCCTCCAAGGGCTTGCACTTTGCGCCTTTCCAGGTCGCTTTTGAAAAATCAGATTTGATTTTTTGAAGTATATCCCCGGCCGCTCAAATATTTTGCCGACATGAGCAAGTAGTCGGCATCTTCCTTTGTCATACTTTTTACACGCCCCAGAAGCTCATGCATATATATCGAATCAATTCCGTCATCCCAAAAGAATTCT
>UQSX01000190.1 GCA_900543715.1 uncultured Blautia sp.
CCGTAAGACCGGCGGCCAGGGAATATTCAAACATGTATGAAGAACGCCGGGTGTCTTTTCCAATGACAACCCGGCATTTCCCGTCTTTTTTATTTCTGCTGTAGTACCAGCCTAGGAACCGGCCGATTTTATACGCGTGCTCTACTGTTAGTGTCTTGTTGGCTTCGCCGCGGAAGCCGTCGGTGCCGAAGTATTTTGACATGATTTTTCTCCTTACGCTAAGTATAGGTATATAATATTAACTTCTTATAGAGTTATTTCCTCCATACAACTTTATCAACTATTCCAGTATAACTTTGAATCAGCTTTACAACCTTGGTACTAACATTTTCATCTCTATAGTTTGGAACAACCAGGCCATTATCTCCGTTCTTTACCATTTCTGCAGCTGTCGCTACTGCCTGCAGCACTTGATCTGTCGTGATTCCCGCAAGGATAAAATTACCTTTATCCAACGCTTCGGGTCTTTCGGTGCTGGTACGGATGCATACAGCCGCAAATGCATTTCCTATGGAACTAAAGAAACTACTCTCTTCAGGCAGTGTTCCTGAATCTGAAATAACTGCAAATGCATTCATCTGAAGTTTGTTATAATCATGAAAGCCTAATGGTTCATGGGTATGAATCCTTGAATCCAATGCAAACCCTCTTTCTGTTATAAACTTCCTGCTCCGTGGATGCATGGAATATAAAATTGGCATATCATATTTTTCTGCCAGTGCATTAACTGCGGAGAAAAGGCTGATGAAATTTTCTTCATTATCAATATTCTCCTCCCTATGCGCAGAAAGAAGCATATAATTACCCGCTCGAAGTGACAGGCGTTCCATTACATTGCTCTTTTCTATCTTTTCCAGATTGTCATGAAGTACTTCAGCCATGGGACTGCCGGTCACATATGTCCTTTCTTTTGCTGTGCCCTCATAATTCAGATATCTTCTTGCATGTTCACTGTAACACATATTCACATCCGCTATATGATCCACAATCCTTCGGTTGGTTTCCTCAGGCAGGCATTCATCGAAACAACGGTTTCCCGCTTCCATATGGAAAATAGGAATATGAAGACGTTTTGCTGAAATTGCTGACAAGCAGCTGTTTGTGTCACCTAATATCAATAGTGCATCCGGCTTTATATCTGCCATTATCCTGTATGACTTCGCTATGATATTACCAATCGTTTCACCCAAATCATTTCCGGCTGCATTCAGATAATAATCCGGCTCCCTAATGCCTAATTCATCGAAAAATATCTGATTTAGACAATAATCGTAATTCTGTCCTGTATGTACAAGAATCTGTTCAAAATATATATCGCATTTTTTTATAACCGCTGACAAGCGTATGATTTCAGGTCTTGTCCCGATAACTGTCATTAACCTTAATTTACCCATGCACATCCCCCTCTACCTTCAAGTAATATGTATCCGGTTTTTCCGGATTAAAACACTCATTGCACCACATAATGGTTACCAGGTCTGCGCTACCTTCATTTATGATATTATGCGTGTATCCCACAGGGATATCAACCACCTCCAATCTATCACCGGAAACATGATATTCAATTACATGCTCTGAATCAATCCGGCGAAACTGAATCAGCGCTTTTCCACTTACTACTATAAATTTTTCATTTTTTGAATGATGCCAGTGATTTCCCTTTGTGACTCCAGGTTTTACTATATTCACTGAAATCTGCCCTCTGTCCTGCGTCCGGATAAGTTCTGTAAACGATCCGCGTTCGTCTATATTCATTTTTAAAGGGTAGCTGAACTCATTCTCAGGAAGATAGCTCAAATACGTGCTGTATAGTTTCTTTATAAATCCTTCCTCTGTCATATCCGGAATGCTTTTATTCTGCCTACTGTCATGGAAGGAATAGAGTAGTTCGGCAATCATCCCCAGATTAACACTATATGTCACCGGAACAAAACAGAATTTCCGGTCAGAATAAGATGGGTACCCTGACAAGGCGCGCAGCAACTCTTCTATCACATCATCTATATATACAAGATTTAGATTTACAGATGGATCATTTACCCGGATTGGAAGTCCATGTGTAATATTGTGACAGAACGTGGCGATTACACTATTGTAATTCGGACGACACCATTTGCCAAATACGTTTGTGAAACGATACACATAAACCTTCGCTCCGGTTTTCATTCCATGCCTAAAAAACAAATCTTCTCCTGCCCTTTTGCTCTTTCCATAAGGATTATCCAACTCTGCCTGTATGGAAGATGACAGCATAACCGGACAGGTATTGTCAAATTTCTCTAACCGATACAGCAAGTCTTCTGAAAAGCCAAAGTTTCCACGCATAAAATCTTCCGTTTTTTCCGGTCGGTT
>UQSX01000191.1 GCA_900543715.1 uncultured Blautia sp.
AGCGCCAGTGAAGGCCAGGAGATGTACACCATAGGAATTTCCCAGTTTGCAGAGCATGGTTCTCTGGACAACTGCAGAGAAGGCTTTATCCAGGGTCTGGAAGAAGAGGGGCTTGTAGAAGGAGAAAATCTGGTGATTAAGGTAAACAATGCAGATTCTGATACAGCAACTGCCGCTCAGATTGCTGATACCTTTGTAGCAGATAAGGTAGATCTAATCTGCGCTATCGCTACTCCAAGCGCTCAGGCAGCTTATAACTCCGCCAGAAATTCAGAGATTCCTGTAGTCTATACGGCAGTGACCAATCCAGAAGAAGCCCAGCTTGCAGATGATGAGGGAATGCCTGTAGGCGCAGTAACCGGAACCAGCGACCAGCTTCCCGTACAGGCCCAGCTGGAAATGATAAGAGAGCTTCTTCCGGAGGCCAAGACCATTGGTATTCTCTATACTACCAGCGAAGCCAACTCTGCCTATAGTATCAGCCAGTATGAAAAATACGCCGAAGAATATGGTTTTACTCTGGAGACCGCAGGCGTTACCAATACCTCAGAGGTTTCTCTGGCAGCGGCCAGTCTTCTGGACAAAGTAGACTGCCTTACAAATCTGACAGACAATACAGTAGTCAGTGCTCTTCCTACAGTCCTGGATCAGGCTAACGAGAAAAACATTCCGGTGTTTGGCAGTGAGATTGAACAGGTGAAACTGGGATGTCTGGCAGCCGAAGGTCTGGACTATGTGAACCTTGGAGTTGAAACAGGAAAAATGGCAGCCCAGATTTTAAAAGGCGAGGCACAGGCCGAAGATATGGAATATGAGCTTCTCACAGACAGCAGCCTGTATATCAACCAGGCAGTGGCTGAAAACCTGGGAATCACTATTCCGGATGAAATGCTTGAAAATGCAGAAGAGACCTTTACGGAAATCTCACAGGAATAGCCGGCAGGCAGAAATTTAAGGAGGCATCGAAATGGATTTTGCATTAAGTATATTGGAACAGGGGCTGATCTACGGGATCCTGGCCCTGGGCATTTACATTACCTATAAGATCCTGGATTTTCCAGATCTGACTGTAGATGGAAGCTTTCCCCTGGGATCGGCGGTGACAGCAGCCCTTCTTACAAAAGGAGTGAATCCCTACCTTTCACTTTTGATTTCTTTCCTGGCAGGAGTCCTGGCAGGAACCTGTACTGGACTGATCCACGTAAAAGGTAAGGTGAGGGATCTTCTCTCCGGAATCATTATGATGACGGCTCTGTATACAGTAAATCTGGTAATCGCAGGAAGCAATAACGTACCTCTTTTCGCCCAGGAAACCATATTCAGCAACTCTTTCCTGGAAGGCATTACAGGAGGAAATATTCCAGATTATACGGTGATATTTCTGATCCTTCTGGTAGCTGTGGTCAGCAAACTCCTACTGGATTTTTACCTGAAAACCAGATCCGGCTACCTTCTGCGGGCAGTAGGGGATAATGAGGTTTTAGTGACTTCTCTGGCAAAGGATAAGGGGAATGTAAAAATCCTGGGACTGGCTATTTCCAATGGTCTGGTAGCCCTGGCAGGCTCTGTATTCTGCCAGCAGCAGGGAGTCTTTGATATCTCCTCAGGCACTGGCTCCATGGTCATCGGACTTGCCAGTGTTATAGTGGGAACCAGCCTCTACCGGGTTTTTACAAAGCTGAAACCCTTCCGGAAAAAAAGCTATATCAAGGTGACTACCTTTGTATTTCTGGGAGCAGTTCTATATAAGGCCTGTACAGGTCTGGCTATCCGGTACTTTATGCCCCAGTCTATGAAGATGATCTCAGCCCTGTTCCTGCTGGCAGTGCTTCTTCTCATGCTGGTATTTGATAATATGGATAAAAAGAAGGTGAAGAAAAATGCTTGAGTTCAAGGGAATTGATAAATACTATAATCCGGGCACGGTAAATGAGATGTGCCTTTTTGAAAATTTCAATCTGAAGATCAACGACGGGGAGTTCGTCTCGGTCGTCGGGAGCAACGGATCGGGGAAGACGTCCATGCTCAATATCCTCTGCGGGAGCATTCCGGAGGATGCAGGGCAGATCATTATGAACGGCGAAGACATCACGAATAAAAAGGAATTTAAGAGAAACCGCTCGATCGGCCGGGTATATCAGAACCCGGCGATGGGGACCTGTCCGTCTATGACGATCCTTGAAAATATGTCTCTTGCGGACAACAAAGGGAAATTCTACGGATTGAGCAAGGGGATCAACAGGAGCAGGAGGGAGCACTACCGTGAGATGCTCAGTCAGCTCGGCCTCGGTCTTGAGGATAAGATGGATATCAGAGTGGGATCCCTGTCAGGGGGACAGCGCCAGGCGAT
>UQSX01000192.1 GCA_900543715.1 uncultured Blautia sp.
CCGGGCATGAACATCCACCGCAATCCGCTGTGCGGGCGCAGCTTTGAGTACTATTCTGAGGACCCGGTTATCAGCGGAAGGATCGCCGCTGCGGTCACAAAGGGCGTGCAGAGCCATCCGGGGTGCGGTACGACGATCAAGCATTTCGCGTGCAATAACCAGGAGGACAACCGCATGGGTTCTGACAGCATCCTGTCGGAACGCGCCCTGAGAGAGATCTATCTCAGAGGGTTCGGCATCGCGATCCGGGAGTCCCAGCCGATGTCGATCATGACAAGCTATAATCTCGTCAACGGGGTACATGCGGCGAACAATTATGACCTGTGTATGAAGGCGGCGCGCTGTGAGTTCGGATTCAAGGGCGTGATCATGACTGACTGGTGTACGACGGAGAACGGAGACGACTGTACTGCTTCGGGCTGTATGCGCGCGGGGAATGACCTTGTCATGCCGGGGCAGCTGAGCGATCATGAGAATATCCGCTGTGCGCTGGCTGACGGGACGCTCTCCGAAAGAGAGCTGAGGAACTGCATCACAAGGCTGGTGCGGATTGTACTGCGCTCTAATGCCTATGAAGGGCAGGGGGATGCTCCCTGCACGCAGGCAGGATGCGGCGGTTCCCCGTCCGGGAGTATGGCATAAGCAGCGAAATGGATAACAGCAATGGATAGTGACGGACAGCTTTGACAGGTAAAAATAATTCGCACTAAATCTATTGAAAATGCACAGCTTCACTGCGAAAATAGAATTATTACAAAAAATTTTTTCGCGGTGAGGCTGAAATGGGAAGAAAAGAACAGAGAATACAAAAGAAACTTGAAAAAAATCCAATTAGAGAACTTAATAAAATCCAAAACAGATATTATAGTCAGCTGTTTTGGAAGTTTGCCCAAACAAAGGATCCCCGACATCCGAGCTATATCACATATTCAAACCGGATGATGCTGGGGACTTTATATTATAAGGGAATCGCGGGGATTGACAGTATGCAGGAGATGACAGAACAGTTTAATGAAGAGACGGTTTCTAAAAATCTGTCTGCGTTTATAGGGGAAAAAGCCAGGGAATACGTTCCCCATCATGTAACAGAGAATGAGTATCTGGAAAGGCTTGATCCTATGGAGTTGGAAGAAATCAAGCAGGACCTGGTGTATCATCTGATCCGGAGACGATGCTTTGAGGATGCAAGATATAAGAAAAAATGGCTGATCATAGTGGACGGGACACAGCTATACTGCGGACAGAGAAAACTGAATGAGCATTGTCTGGAACGTTGTTGTAATAAGGGAACGGACAAAGAGATCACACTGTATCACCGGGATGTGCTGGAGGCGAAGATCTTCTTTGGAGAAAAGCTGGTAGCCAGTATAAGGAGTGAATTCATCGAGAATAACGGGGAAGACCGGAAACGCCAGGAAAAAATGAGTGCGGAGGAGATCAAACAGGATTGCGAGACCAAAGCATTTACCCGATTGGCAGGACGGATCAAGAAAAGATTTCCCCGGCTGCCGATCCTGCTGCTGGCAGACAGCCTGTATGCATCAAAACCGGTTATGGATCTGTGCAGGGAATATAAGTGGGAATTCCTGGTCCGGTATAAAAAGGGAAGTATTCCGAGCATAGCGGAAGAATACGAAAAGATACCGGAAAAAGGGAAAACAGAGAAAGCCGAATTCGTGAATGATATTGATTATGAAGGCAAACCGGTACACGTATTAAGATATCGGGAAGAAAAGGCTGGAGAAACAACAGAATTCCAATGGCTGAGCAGCATAAGGATTACCAAAGGGAATGCGGAAAAGATGGCGGAAACAGGAAGAAAGCGCTGGAAGATAGAGAATGAAGGATTTAACCGGCAGAAGAACTGGCAGGGAAGTATTACCCATACATGCAGCTGGGATGACCAGGCGCAGAAGAACCATTATCTGATGGCACAGATCTCAGATTTTATGAAGCAGCTGTATGAGTATTATTATCTGGAGAAAAACGGGATTAAAAAGAAGCAAAAAAATATATCTTCTGATTTGTTAGCCAGCTTTGGACGGCAACTAACAAAAGAAGATATATTCCCAGTTGATGAAAATACACAGTCATTCAACTGAGATAAGTATAGCAAAGGAAGTGGTGCCTGCCAAGAGGAA
>UQSX01000193.1 GCA_900543715.1 uncultured Blautia sp.
TTCTGGCAAAAGAACCTGAGAATATTCGGAATGAAATCCATACAGTAACAAAAAGGAAAAAAGCAAGATTTCTGAAAAAGGCAATCATTGAGGCACAGCAGGTACTTAAAATGACGGGTAGGGAAAAGCAATTTTCGGTTATTTGTGCTGCCGCCCTGGTGTTGTTTGCTGTGGGGGCCTCGGTTGCCATCATGATTGGAAATTTTTTTCTGGCTCCGGTGATGGCTGTTGGATTTATGTTCTTCCCTTTTTGGTATGTAATTCTGTCAGCCAGTAATTACAAAAAAAATGTAGCCGCAGAGCTGGAGACAGCATTAAGCGTTATTACGACGGGCTATCTGCGGACGGAGGACATTCTAACTGCGATAGAGGAAAATATTCAGTATTTGAATCCGCCAGTCCAGAGGGTATTCCAGGATTTTATTGTGCGGATCAACTTAGTAAATCCGGATGTTCATGAAGCACTAAAGGAGTTGAGGGAGAAAATTGATAATGATGTATTCCGCGAATGGTGCGATGCCCTGTGTGATTGTCAGTATGATCGGAGTTTGAAGACAACATTGACACCAATCGTAACAAAATTAAGCGATATCCGTATCGTCAATGCTGAACTGGAATATTTGATTGTGGAGCCGAGGAAAGAATTTATCACGATGGCAATCTTTGTGATTGGTAATATCCCGCTGCTTTATTTTCTCAACAAGAGCTGGTATGACACTTTGATGCACACACCAATGGGACAGGTGATACTTGCCATTACTGCGGCAATCATCTTTGTCTCTACTGCGGTCGTTGTCAGGCTGACAAAACCGATAGAATACAGGAGGTAGGGAGATGTCAGTGTTATTACTGTTATTATTTGGAGGATTTCTCTTTCTGGGAATGTTCTTCCTGGCAGCGGATTTGTTAAAAATGCCATATATGAAGACAGAAAAGGCATTACTGGACAGGGGAAGAAATAGTAAAAAAGGGTCGGCGGCGTTAGATACGTTTTTACTGCAAGGAGCCATGAGATTGTCTCATGTAATCCGAATGGACGAATATCGGAAAAGCCGAATGAAAAATGTGCTGAAAGCAACAGGGATTAATATGACACCGGAAGTATATCAGGCGTATGCACTTACAAAAGCTGGTTTACTGATGGCTGGCATTATTCCGTGTTTGTTTCTTTTTCCGCTCCTAACACCTGTTATTGTGTTTCTTGCTGTCATGGTTTACTTTAAGGAAATTCAGCGCGCAGACGAGATGTTAAAGACGAAAAGAAAGTCAATTGAAGACGAACTGCCACGTTTTGTTGCTAATCTTGAACAGGAGCTGCAGAATAACCGTGATGTGCTTTCAATGGTAGAGAATTTTAGAAAAAATGCCGGTGCGGAATTTGGGGAGGAGCTAGGTGTACTTGTGGCAGACATGAGATCCTCCAGTTATGAGGCGGCACTTACTCGATTTGAAGCACGGTTAAACTCTCCAATGTTGTCTGATGTTGTCAGAGGACTGATTGGGGTTTTGCGTGGAGATAACAGCGTGGTATATTTCCAGATGCTTGCTCATGATTTTAAACAGCTTGAATTACAGAAATTAAAAAGTGAGGCCCAGAAAATACCGCCTAAAATCAGGGTTTTTTCGTTTCTCATGCTTATGTGCTTCTTATTGACTTACCTTGCGATTATCGTGTTTGAAATCATTAAGTCATTAGGAGGTATGTTCTAGCTCCAAATGAAAGGAGGTCAAGGAACTTGAAAAAAATATTAAAAACTAATCGTGGAGAGGGATATATAGACATATGCGTACTGGTATTGTGTGCCATGCTGGTGATTGCATTGGCGGTCAGCGTATTTCCGGTTTTTTTGGCTAAGAATCAGTTAGATACATTTGCTGTGGAATTGTGCCGTGAGGCTGAAATGAGTGGCAGAGTCGGAACTGAGACCACTAGGCGGGAACAGGTATTACGAGAAAGGACCGGACTAAATCCTAAAGTTGAGTGGTCAAAAAAGGGTAATATCCAACTAAATCAGGAGATTACTGTAAAATTGACGTTGCAGCGGGACCTTGGGTTATTTGGGAATTTTGGTT